>AP028876.1:1269197-1586496 GCA_036323355.1 Gottschalkiaceae bacterium SANA
GATCCTTGGAAGGTGAATTACACGAATGCTTTGGGACAAGTTGCACAGATCTTAAAAGAATCGTATGAGGAAGATGCCTTTTTCCAATTGGTGGAAGGTTTTTATCCAAAGAATAAATTGTTTACTCATGGATGGATGCTTGATTCGCATACAGCTTCTCTCGCAAGCTTTATTAAACGAATCGAAACAGGTGTTACCCTAGAGGGGATACCGACCTTTGAAGAGGCATCTCGGACAGATGCTGTATTGGAAGCTGGCTATGAGTCAGCGGAAAGTGGAAATATAATAAAAGTGACTTATGGTTTTTAGCAAAAGGAGGCGATTGAATCGCCTTCCTTTTTTTTGATTTCTTACATTTTCTTACAGGAGAAAGTGAGACTTGTTTGATGCTGCGTACATCCACAAAAAACATTTCAGCCTAGTGATGAAAAACAGTGGATTGAACGGAAAAATGACAATAATTAAAAAAAAACCCTTTAAAAGTTAAATAATATAACAAAATACACGTGTGGATAAAGTTGATAAATGGAATAAAAAGGGAGCGAAAAGTGATAGACGTAGATGGCTCTTGGCGGTAAAATAGAAAATAGGTGAGTCTAGACAGAATTAATTCAGGAGGAAAAGTATGAAGAAAATCATTTCGATTCTATTGGCAATGGCCATACTGATCATGATGACTGCATGTTCATCGGGAAATGCACAAGCCACGGTTGAAGCATCAAGTCAAGAGGCTGCAGAGACCAGCTTTATGGCATCTGATGAAGGGGATAACATTTCCGATCCGGAGCAAGCCCTAGAACCGGATAAGGCAGCGGAGTCTCAAGTGGAAGTGGACAAGGGAATTCCCGCGATTGCTGAAGACGATCTGGGTAATAATTTTGAATTTGGCTACAATGAAGAGGGATTTACCCTTTTTTATCCAAATAGTGGTAATGAGTATCAGATGGCTTGGTATAATGATGACAAAGAAATCGAAACCGCTTTCCATGATGTGTATGGATGCCATTATATCTTTATTAACAGTGAAGAGCGAAAGACAAAGGAATTTTATTATACGACTGACAATGGATCATTGGGCAATTCCATTCACTACATAGATTTGGAAACGCAAGAAGATCGCTATATTGCCCAGGGAATTCTGTATGAAACATTAGAGTACGGGTATTTCAATGGCAGATTGGTTGTTTGGATCAATGGTGTCAATGTGAAGAATGGTTTAGAACAAGGTTATTACATTTATGAAAAAGACGGCACCATGTTGACATATGTTGGCGTGGATTATGACCAGAATTTTATTAAGACGGGGGAGCGTGAAAAAGAAGAACCGCCGGCACCGCAAGCTCAACCAGACGCTCAAATACCCGCCGAACCTGAGCCAAAACCTGAGCCAAAACCTGAACCGGAAGCAGAACCGGAAGAAGAGAAGCCAATTTCCGTTACAGAAGCCGATGCATTGGTGGTGAATACTTTGTATGAAGCTGATTTAAGCGGTGATGGGGAGGCTGAACTTTTTTTCTTGACCAGTAATGAAGCAGAGGGCGTTTTCTTGTTTCTCAATGAAGAAATCCGTCAACTATCGAATATTGACCCATATCTAATGAGCAATGAATATCGCATTGTTGATTTGGATCCGGCGGAAAAGGGCAAGGATTTGGAAATTCTGGAAGCAGATCCGCCTTATAATCAGAATATGCATTTTATTCAAGTCAAATCTATGGGAAATCGGGAGGATGTGCGGGTCGTTGGTCCCTTGTCCGTTGCCTACGATGCCTATGAGAACAATCGAGTATTGTATCAGGGGAATGATCAGATCATGGTCATTGAAATGTCGAATATCATCACGGCGTTTTATCAAAAGTTCTATCAGGTTGAGCACGGAATGATTACCGATATGTCGAGACCCGATATTACCAAGTATATGACTCCGTTCCGTACAGCCGTCAGTAAAGGAATTTTGGCATTCCCAACTGATCACTATACTGATTCTGGTAATATCTACTTGAATCCGGGTGATGAAATTATCATTCACGGGGAATCGGAAGGTAATCTTTGGATTGAAGTATTGGGGGAATGTTCCTCTGAATTTATGTGGCTTTTGGGCACAATGATCGATCATTATCCGGACGCCAACGGACAATATTTGTTTCCAGGCGTTCAGTTTTGGAGTTAGTCAATAAAAAAAGGGGAGATAACATGAAAAAAAGAATCAGCGTATTGGTCTTGGTACTGATCATGATAACACTTAGCGCTTGTGGGGGAACATCAGCTGGTGGGGAAGCATCATCACAAGTCGTGATTGAGAAAGATGTAACCATGCTTTTAAAAGGGCTTGGTGACAGTTTGGATATGGTGAAATCATTGGGAAATCTGCCAGAGGCGCAGGTGAACGGGAATTTGCATTATTTTCAGAATGCAAACACAGAAGGTTATTTCGCCGGATTCGATCTAGGGATTGAACTGGAAGCGGATGGACAAACCGTGAAACAGATTTATATTCAGCCCGTTGGAAATGCGAAAATCACGGCAAATGGTTTGGTGATTGGCGGGACGATCGCAGATGCCAAAGCAAGTTTGGGCGACGGTGAATTAAGTTCGGTTGAAAACAATGGGAAGATCGTCAATTTTATGACCTTCTCGGATCAAACTTATGCGATGAAAGCAACGGTGGCAGAGGAACGTATCACGGCTGTCGCTTTTACTCAGTCAACGGGAGAGTCAGACTCTGCTGCGGTAACGGAAGCACCAGTAGAGGCAAAAGTGGACGTTGAAGCTCCAGCTGAGCCGACAGCTGAAACGGATGAAAAAACGCCTGAAGCGGGAAGCTTTGACTTTTTGCTCGCCTTTCTGGGACAGGATTTCTCAGAAGTGGAGGCAGAATTGGGAAGCGACTTTGACCGCGTCGAGGAAGCCTACGAAGATTTGGCCTTTTATAAAGAGGATGGCTTTGTGATCACATTCTCCATCGATTTTGACTCCAATGCGGTGACTACGGTCGCGATTGGTTATGACTCGCTGGCTACTGAGCTGGACGGTGAAATGTCACTGGACCTATGCGGGCTTTCACTCGGCATGCATGCAAAGGATGTGGCATACAATCAAACTGTGTACGGTGACTATGCAATTTATGTGGCTGCCGATTGCAACAATGTCGTGTACAATATTCAAGCGCTGAATATGTATCCAGACTTTGTCTTCGAGGCACCTAGGGTAACGGAAAATCCGGCGGATGACGGTTATGAGCTATCGATTCAGAATTTTGACACCTACTCCATCCTCAGCCTGACTTACAATTCTACGGGGGAAACGAAGGAATTGGTCAACACCAAGGGACGCTGGGATGGCGATCGATTCTTCGACGGAATGAATGTTAAGATCCTAAAGACCAAGGCCAGCAAGGATGGGAAGACCGTTTACTTTGAAACGGATGATCCGAAGATGACCAATGGATACGGAGCGGCCAACAACACCATTCTCAAATATGATCTGCAAGCAGGCTATGAGGAAAATGTCTGTTTGGGATTCTTGCACGATACAGTCAAGTTGGACGGGTATGAAGACTGTATCATTATCAATTACTACGAACCGAATCCTAGAGGCGGTTATTATGAACCATTTATTCTTATTGATGGCGAGACAAACTATCACTTTATGGGCATAAAATTGGAAACTGATTTGGCGAGTCAGATCGAACGTGCCTATCATGATGAAATTGATGAGCATGCCATGGATCCGCTAAAAGCAGAAACAATCTATGGCAAATATGTCGATTTTTCAAAGTATTCAGCTGTCGTTGTGGAAGACTATCAGGGGATCAACAAAGATAAGTTTGTTTCCAAAATAACGATTCAGAATCCCTATTACAAAGATACGGCAGACACGCTGTACCCTTGCTATTTTGCGGTCTTCGGGACCATTTATAATCTGCGATGGGAAGTGAGTGTAAATATGGATGAATCCCATGTTTATCCGATTGCCGATAAGCTTAGCGATACCTTTGTCACCTATGAGACCTGGCGGCCTTATGATCCATCTGTGGATTCCTTCCTTTTTGAAGATGAGAATGGCAAGGAATACCGAATTAACATCGAGGATATGAGCGACAATATTGATTTAGTGATGATTCCATAAGGTATGAAGAGGCTGTAAACCAATTGGTTTACAGCTTTTTTTACCGTTTTGAATTTGACTTTTTTAGATTTATCGGGTAATCTGGACGAAACATAAGTAATGACAAATGTAAGGGGGCGATTTAATGGATAGCGAAATGATGAAATTGATTCAGGTTGCTAAGTTGTACTATGAAGAGAATATGACACAATCCCAGATCGCCAAACAGATCGGGGTATCTAGGCCATTAATAAGCAATATGTTGACAAAAGCCCGGAATACAGGGATTGTTGAAATAAAAATTAAGGAACCATTTGGCAACAATATGTTGCTTTTGAATCAATTGAAGAATATCTTCAATGTGCGGGGTGGCAATGTGCTGCCATCTTCAAATTCAACATATTTAACGGATAAGGCAATCATTAACCAAGCTACATTCTTTATAAAAGAAGAACTTTCAGAGTTAAAAACAGTGGGTCTTGGTTGGGGATATACGATTGGCCGAATTGTGGAAGCATTGAAAGACGAGGATTTTTCTGGATCCAACGAGGGTCTTGTTTGTCCTTTGATCGGCACAGCAACCATTCCAAATAAAGGATATCACCCTTCTGAATTGGTGCGTGAGTTTTCCATGAAAACTGGATTTGAACCGCACTTTTTATTTGCACCAGCCTTTCCGACGACAGAGCAGGAACAAGGCCTCTATATCAACACTGATAATTATCAGGATCTTGTTCAAGTTTGGGATCAACTAGACATGATTGTTTTTGGATTGGGTGCATATCCATCTGTACCTGATCATGCGACTGCTTTGCGATTTGGAAAAGAGCTGAACAAGAATAGAGCGGTGGGAAAATTTTTATCTTATTTCTTTGACAAAGATGGACAGATTATTCATGGTGAAAATGATTATGCCATTCAGATTCCCTTATCTAAATTGGGACATGTCAAACGTGTAGTGGCAGTTTGTCCGGCAGAGATCAATGCCAAAGCAATTTTAGGTGCCTTAAAAACTGGTTTTATTACTCATATAATTATAACGGAAGAAAAAGCAAAGGAAGTAATTGCTTACAAGGCTTATTAGAACCGCATTGCGGTTCTTTTTTTGTTTTAAAAAAGGTTATCGTTTACAAGTGTAATAACATATGTTAAATTTAAATTACAAAATGAAAGGAGAGGATCGAATTGACACCGGAGTATTTAAAACAATTACTTCTGCCCGTCACAGACTTGCTGACAGAAAATATGGCATATTTGACGGAATTAGATTCTGTGACAGGGGATGGTGACCATGGTGTAAGCATGGGGAAAATTGCAGAGATGATTCGTAAAACCATGAATGAGCTTAGGGGTGAGGAAAACGTTGCGGAGGTCTTGGATGATCTTTCCTGGAATTTAATGAATGTGAATGGCGGTTCTGCAGGACCACTTTGGGGTTCTTTTTTTGAGGGAATGTCGCAAGGTGCAGCCAAGGTAGCGAAAGACGATCTCGATCAGTTGAAGAACATGCTGATTAAGGCGGAGGAAAGTTTTTATGAGGTATCCAAAGCAAACGTAGGGCAGAAAACCATGATGGACGCCATTGCTCCTGCAACGAAAGTGATTCGGGATAGCGACGAAAATATTGAAGTATTGGCAGAAAAAATGGCATCGGCAGCTGCTGCAGGCGCGGAGGAAACGGTGAATATGATTGCCAAATTCGGTCGGGCAAAAAGCTTGAAAGAAAAAAGTATTGGCCATAAGGACCCCGGTGCAGTTTCCTTTAGTCTGTTTTATAAGGGCATCGCAATCGGTCTTCAGAAACAAAAGGAGGAAGTGTAATGACCATGGAAATTATGCATATTGGCCTACCGGTAATGACACCGCAAAAAAATGAGGAATACTCGGAAAGCTTAAAACTGTATGTTTCAGGTCCCGATAACAATCCGATGAAGTTTGAGTATCTTCGTTTTGAAGCCGATACACCCATGCACCCAGATGTAGTCAACAATGTACACATCGCTTACAAGGTGGACCAAATTGCGGAATACATAGACAAGTACGAAGTATTGGAGGGACCAATGGCCCTTTCGGAAGAATTGACCATTGTTTTTGTAAAGATTGACGGCGCAGTTTGTGAATTGATGGAGTTCCATAACTAGGGGGGGAAAAAGATGAAAATGAAAAAGTTTATCAACGAGCCGGTAAATTTGACAGAAGAAATACTAGAAGGACTTGCCTTGTCGAATCCAGACTTGGTTGAGTTTGTTGATCAAAAGATGATCGTGAATAAAAAGCTGAAAGAGGCTGATCGTGTTACCATCGTTACCTTGGGTGGAACGGGACATGAGCCTGCGATTAGTGGATTTGTCGGCGAAGGTATGATTGATATTTCAGTACCCGGGGATATCTTTGCAGCACCTGGGCCTGGTCCATGCTTGGATGCAATTCGAATGGCTGACAAAGGCAAAGGCGTCTTGTTTGTGGTTTTAAACCATGCCGGTGATATGTTGACGGGTGACATGGTGATGAAGCGGGCAAAAAAAGAAGGCCTAAACGTTATGAAAGTCGTAACACAAGAGGATATCTCTAATGCGCCTAGAGAAGAGGCCCATGACCGTCGCGGTTTGGTTGGTTGCTTAGGCGTTTACAAGGTAGCAGGCGCAGTGGCAGCGGAAGGGAAGTCCTTGGAAGAGGTAGCGGCAGTGGCTCAAAAATTTGCCGACAATATGGCAACCATCGCGGTAGCATCAAGAGGAGCGACCCATCCATCAACCGGTGAGACCATTTCAAATTTGGGTGAAGAAGAGATGGAAATCGGCATGGGGCAACACGGTGAAGGTGGTGGTGGACGACAAAAGATGGGCACGGCTAATGAGACAGCGAATATAATGCTGGAAGCTTTGTTGAAAGATTTGGAAATCAAAGAGAAAGAAAAAGTGATGGTTTTAGTGAATGGCACAGGGGCAACGACTCTGATGGAACTTTTATTGGTTTACCGTCAATGTCACAAAACCCTGGCTACAAAAAATATTGAAATTGCGGCAAGTTTAGTAGGCGAATATTTGACTGTACAAGAAATGTGCGGCTTTCAATTGTGCATTGCGCGAATGGATGAAGAGATGATTAAATATTGGCAGGCACCTTGCAAAACCCCATATCATACCGTATAAGGAGAGAGTAAAATGGCAGATAAAGACGGCATTCAAGAAGGTAAGAATTTTCACCTAGATCAAAAAGCAGACAACAAGAGCTTTCATGTAAAAGGCATGGAACATTGTGATTGGGGCATGAAACACCGCCTATCACGTATCTTTAATCCAGAGAGCGGACATACAGTCATGTTGGCCTTTGACCATGGTTACATTATGGGAGCGACTAGTGGATTGGAACGTTTGGACATCACAGTGCCGCCCTTGGCAGACCATGCAGATGTGTTGATGGCGACTCGTGGCGCACTTCGAAGCTGTATTAGCCCAACATTTGACAAAGCAGTTGCATTGCGGGTATCCGGCGGTTCCACCGTATTGCAGGATGATATGAGCCTGGAATATTTTATGGTAAACATGCAGGAATCATTACGCATGGATGCCGCTTGTATTGCGATTCAAACCTATATTGGTTCGAAGAACGAGGCACAGACATTGAAGAACTTAAACGAAGCAGTTAATCTGGGCAACCAATATGGTATTCCTGTTTTGGGTGTTGTAGGGGTTGGCAAAGAAATGGAAAGGACGTCAAAATTCTTTTTGACAGCTGTTCGCACCGTGGCTGAAATGGGTGCACATATTGTGAAGACATATTATTGCGAAGACTTCGAAAAAATTGTGGCAGCTTGTCCCGTACCGATTGTGGTAGCCGGTGGCAAGAAAATTCCGGAAAAAGATGCCTTGGAGTTGGCGTATAACGCGATTTCTAAAGGTGCGGCAGGTGTCGACATGGGTCGTAATGTTTTTCAAGCAGATGATCCCGTGGCAATGATTCAAGCTATTCGAAAAATCGTTCATGAAGGAGAAACAGCTGAGGCTGCGTACGAATTCTATTGCAGAAGTAAAAACTAAGAAAAAAGACGCTTCGGCGTCTTTTTTGATGTCCTTATTTTTGTGGCTTTTTATATTTTGATTCTTCACTAGATTTGATAAGATCGGTTCGATTAATTCTTGTTCATGGACAAGAGTTGTTTTCACCGGGCTTTCTTATTGTCTATATACCATGAAGTAGGGGTTTGAATACAAGAAGCGATAGCACGCATGTTAAAGAGAGAAAAGACTCGTGAAAAATAATTAATCAAATCATTTGAAAAAATGGTTGACAACGTTTGCTGATCCGTGTAGGATGTAATTAATCAAACGGATTGATTAAATGATTTAGGAGGTGCTTGGTTGAAAAAGAACAAATTGACACCCTATTTATTGATTGCACCAACCTTCGTGTTGTTCACGATTTTCTTTTTGTTTCCATTGTTCTATTCCTTCTCTTTAACCTTTGTGGAGTGGAATGGATTTGCCATTGATAAGACATTTGTAGGAGTTAGTAATTATTTACGTCTGTTTAAAGATGAAGATTTTATCAATGCGTTGAAGAATACCATAACGTATGCACTATGGACTGTACCGCTTAGTGTGTCGATTTCTTTGGTACTCAGTTATATTTTGGATGAAAAAGTAAAAGGTTTTCAGGCTCTGAAAGGTATTTTTTTCTTACCGCATATTGTTTCACTGGTGGCGGTAGGCGTGGTTTGGTCATGGATTTATTTGCCGGATAAATACGGTTTGTTGAATGTCATCCTTGCTTTCTTCGGCATTGAGATTCATCAATGGTTGCACGATCCGGATTTGGCTTTAATTTCTCTAGTCATTATAGGAGTATGGAAGAGTATTGGTTACAATATGGTTATTTTCATTGCGGGTTTGGTTGCCATTCCCAAGTCCTTGTATGAAGCGGCTGAAATCGATGGCGCACAGGGATTGCAACGATTTGTGTATATTACCTTGCCTATGTTAAAACCAACAATCTTTTTTGTCATGGTATCCAGTACGATCTACTCCTTATTTCAAATTTTCGATATTGTCAAAGTAACGACTAATGGTGGACCGATTGGTAGAACTGAGATGTTGGTGACATATTTGTATAAGGTGGGATTCACGAATTATGAAATGGGATATGCTTCTGCTATTGCTTTCGTACTGTTTGCAATTACAGTATTAATAACGATTGTTCAGAAGAAGTTTATTGAGGAGAAATAGATGAAGACGTTGAGAAAGCTATTTAAACATTCTATGCTCTACGGAATCGCTGTAGTGATGATTCTCCCATTTTTGTGGATGCTTTCTACATCGCTAAAGGGTCCGGCAGAGATATTTTCATTGCCTATCCAGTGGATCCCGTCATCGCCGAAATTTGAAAACTATAAAATTGCGATTACGAGTTTCCCATTTATTCATTTTATGATTAACAGCATTGTTGTTACTGGACTGATTATTATTGGTCAGCTTTTTACCTCGGTGCTTGCAGCCTACGCTTTTGCGCGTATGGAATTCAAAGGAAAAAACTTTCTTTTTATTCTATTGTTGTCAGGACTCATGCTTCCGGCACAGACAATTATGATTCCCATGATCTTGACACTGAATAAATTAAATTTAATCAACACTTTAGCGGGTTTGATTATTCCATTCACATGGAGTACCCTAATTGTCTTTTTACTCAGACAGTTTTTTATGAAGATTCCACGAGAAATCGAGGAAGCGGCAATGATTGATGGGTGTAATACCTTTCAAATTATCACCAAAATTATTCTTCCTATTTCGAAGCCGATCCTGTCAACGGCTTTTATCTTGATCTTTATCTATGGTTGGAATCAGTATTTTTGGCCATTGCTGATTGTGAACAAAGAAGAATTGTACACCTTGCAGTTAGGCCTTGCTTACTTTAAAGAGGTCAATTCAATTGAAACGAATTGGGGTGCGTTGATGGCAGGAACGACGTTAACCATGTTGCCTGTAATTACTGTATTTTTATTCTTCCAGAAGAAAGTGATTGAAAGTATCGCCTTTTCTGGCGGAAAAGAATAGCAAAATGAGGAGGAGAATTTCATGAAGAAAAGAGTATTGGCATTACTATTGGCAAGTATCATGATTCTTGCGCTAGGTTTGAGCGGATGTACAAGTACAGCGTCTGAACCAGCGGCGGCAGAACCAGCAGCGGAAACCAGTGAACCTGTTGCAGAACCAGCTCAGGAACCTGTAGAAGTAAGTTTCTGGCATGGATATACGCCGGAAAAAACAGAAGTGCTTGATGAATTAATTGCACGCTATGAAGCGGAAAATCAAAATGTAACCATCAATGCACGCTTTGTTGCTTCAGGTGAAGAAATGCTTCAAAAAGTTCAAGCTGCATTGTTGTCAGGCGAAGAGCCAAACATGCTTTGGGGGTATCCAACTTGGACGGGTGTTTTGGAAAGCTCAGGGAAATTGGTGAATTTGGGCCAAGTTATGGACTCGGAGTGGAAAGCGGATTTACCAGAAGGTATTCTAAATGCAGGCGCATTTAAAGGCGATATCTATTCTGTTCCCATTGAAGCTGGAACACTTTATCTGATTTACAATAAGGATATGTTCGCTGAGGCTGGAATTGAAAATCCGCCAACAACATGGAACGAATTGTATGAAGATGCTAAGCTATTGACAAAAGGTGAACAGTATGGAGTTTGGTTGCCAATTGCACCAAATGAGCGAACAACATGGACATGGGAAACCTTCTTATGGCAAAATAAGGGAGAGATCCTAAATTCAGATGGAACGAATATTGGATTTAATAATGTTGCTGGTCTTGAGGCCCTTGAGTTCTATACGAAAGTGATTCAAGATGGATACGCACCAACTTCAGTTGGACAAGATCCATTTATTGATGAGCAAGTAGCCATGGTGTATGCGACACAAGGTGCAGCAAATGCATACATCAACAAGTTTGAAATGAACGTTGGCGTTGCAATGCTTCCTGGAAAGGAAAAATTAGCAACAGGTTTGGGCTCAAATCACTACTTTATGTTCAAGAGTGATGAGGCGGTTGAAAAAGCGACATTGGACTTTATGAAGTGGATGACTTCGGGTGATAATCATGCTGAGTGGGCAATCCGAACGGGTTATTTGCCAGTATCTGATTCAGCGAGAACTAGCGAGCGATACCAAAGTTTCGGTGCAGAAAATTCACATATGATTGAAGCAGCAAAGGCCTTGACTTACGGTGTAGCTCGTCCACCAATCGAAGAGTATCCAAAAGTATCCAATGTAATTTCAGCGACTATTGAAAAGATCGTATATGGTGAAATGACCGTAGAAGAGGGTATGGAAAAGATTCAAAAAGAAGCAGATTCTATCTTCAAGTAGGGAGAAAATATGAATAAAGCAACCAGTCCTGAGGTAATGAAACTGAATAACAAAAAGGCGATTCTGGAATTGATTTATTCCGAAAAGAATATCTATCGCGCTCAGATCGCAGATCGGACTCGACTTTCCAATCAAACTGTGACGAATTTGGTCAAGGAGTTGAAGGAAGAGGGGTTTATTAAGGAAGTTACGATGGAGACGAAGGGAAAGGGGCGAAATCCGATAGCCCTTTCCATAGCCTTGGATGACCTATGCGCAATTGGTGTTGAAATTTCGGTGCGTGGTGTAACGGTTGGATGTTTTAATGCCTCAGGACGGGTCATTTGTCGAGAGGAACATCCACCGACAGATGGAATTTTACCGATTGTTAAAGCGATGCTAGAAAGAGCTTTGAAAGCTGCTGATACGAAAACCGTTTTGGGGAACGCAATCAGTGTAGAAGGTGTCATTAACGAAAGCAAGGGACTGGTTGTCAAATCAAGTGTTGGTCTAGAGGGTGTGAACCTGAAAGAGGAATTACGGTATCTGGGGATAAAAACCTATATACGAAATGATGTGAATCTCTTGGCGGAAACGAGTGATCGTCAAGAGGAAAATTATATGATGATTCGGTTTGATCGAGGAATTGGCGCTGCATTGTTTTTAAATGGTGCCATCCTCCGATCGGATCATAATATGGCAGGCGAGTTTGGTCATGCTATTGTGTATTCAAATCCATCTCCAAAACCATGCAAATGTGGAAAGACTGGGTGTTTGACGACTGAAGCCTCAATGTCAGCCATTGAGACCCATTTCAAGATGAGTGTTTCTGATGCAGCTGCAGCGTATCATGCCGAGGAAGATGAGGTCACTGTCAAGATGGAACAATTGAGCCGATTTATCGCAGAACCATTGGCCAATTTAATTACCATTATGGACTTGGAAAAGGTTTTGGTTACTGGAACGCTTGTGGATTTATTTGGAGAAACATTTTTACAAAGCATTCATCGAGCTGTACTCGAGCGACTGAGTGTCTGGAACTCATATCAAGGAATTGAAGTACTGGAAACTTATGATATTGCAGAAAGAAGTGCTAAATTTGTTGTAGAAAAGTACTTTTTGCGCTGGAGAAACGGAGGCGCGATCTCTAAAAAATAAACAGAAATGAGGGACGACTGATGAAAATCGCAAGAAAAGCCTTTCGCTTCGGTAGTATACAAAGAAAGACCTATAAGCGATACATTAAACGGTACCTCTATCGTTACCGAGGCGTTAACGCCGATTTAGTGAACGACAATGAATTTATTGTTGATGCGCTAATGGAAGAATTGTGTGCCAAGGGGGCGATTTCTAAAGTGGAATTGGCAACCTATTATCTCGCATTGGCAGAAATGTTTCATGCACTTCCTTTTATGGAGGAAGAAACTGATGAAGAAATTTATCGCGAGGTCTTACAAATTCGCGAGATATATCGAACCGCAGCGGTAGATCGCTATCTATTAAAAAAGAAAAAGGAAATGAATCAGAAAGAATGGCAGCCTGTTCAGGGGATTGACCAATCGAATTTTTTTTGGAAAGCGGCAAAGGAAACAAAATTTGCAACATTGATGCTCATGGATGCAGAGCTTCTGCAGGCTTGTGCGGATACGTATTGCAAGCTTAAGGAAATGGGGATTCAGACAAGAGTTTTAATTCAGAAAGAAAGACGATTAGATACGAGTGTTAATGGGATGGATTCTCTACAGGGATTGATTGACCCGGAAGATCGAGTGGATGTCGATGGAGAAAAATTTGGATTCCCGCTTCATGAAATTGAGCTGAGGACTAGGGATGAACTTGTGCTAGGGTTTGGTGAATGGTTTGTGGGGACTTTTCGTTCACTTTCAGTAGATGCCTATCTTGTTTGTCGTTCACAAGAAATTTTAACTCGTGCAACAACTAATTCAATTGAGAAAGAGGAAATACATTGGATTTATGTACCAGCCTCGTATGACTTGATTGCTTTGATTCCCATTGTTGAACGAGCCGTGGTGAATTATCGTATATTGTCATGGATAGCCCAGGAGAACGGACTTGAAATTTATCAGCTTACAGTTGTGGAACTAATGAATCTATTTCCTACGTATTTTCTTCATGGTAGTTCAAATTTGAATAGTAACCTGCCCTTTCAAGTGGGACCAATAGAATCTGAGGAGCATTTTTTAGAGCGTAAGAAGCAGAGTGTTTTTCAGTGGGTTCGAAAGCAGGCGCCAGATATTGAGATGGGTGCAAGAACGATATTGGATCGCAACGGAGATCCTATGAAAGTAACCTACGCCAAGTTAGCCAGGTTGCAGTCGTATAAAACCCGGGTCGTTTCGACCGAAAAAGCACAAGATATTCGTTCCTTTTTTCGCGAGTCAGGAATCGATTACGGATTGGCTATGAATTACTTGTTTTTTGCAACAGATAAAAGCATTGCAACCTATAATCAGATGAGAAAAGAAAGGCCTCTTGAACAGGTGGACCGTTCGGGCTGGCATATAGATTATCGAAAAAATGAGGCGGGTGAGACATTCCCACTCTATGCAAAAGCAGCTATGGGAGCCGATGAAGAAGGAGAGTTGCATTTTTTCCGCAAGCGATTGGGTGCAGGTGTGATCCGCTTGAATGATCAACGGATTGCATGGCGTGAAAATCAGGTGGATCCAGATGAGGCGGGAGAATTTTGTATTTTTACACCCTATGGCGTGAAAACTGATACGGAGGCATATCTGTCGACGTGCATTGTTATTGGTGAAGAACGAGTCAATTTGGTCGTTGTGAATGATCGTGTTGTATCGATTCGAAAAGGAGGGGTTATGCTGCCGAATATCGGTGTCGTATTATCCTTCAAAAAGGAAGTCTGGAATCAAAAATTTCCACTTGAGCGTTTTGATGAGCAAGGGTATGGATGTGCGGAAACCTTTCATTTTACCCTGTCTTTGGAGAGGGCAGCAGCTTATCGCTGGGTGTATGGTGGTGCTATGTTCTTGATCCATCAAGGGGAGGCTTTTGACACGGAAGAAAAGTTGATGGCGGAATTCAGAAAAGAAGGCTGGTTGTCGGATCTTTCCAAACAGACACAGGATTCCGAAACCTTTCGCTTAGAGAAACATCCTCGTTCCATGATGGGACGAACCCAAGCAGGAGAGTTTTTTATGGTGGTATGTTCCGGGCGAAGTAAGTATAGTGTGGGAGCAGATTATCTTGATTTAATTCAGATTGCAAAGGACTTGTTTGATGATGTGGAAATGCTAGTGAACGTGGATGGAGGTGCTTCTTCTTTTATGGGTTTGATCCATCGAGGCGAAGTTTTGGAATTGAGCGATGTGACCTTTACCAACGATTCTTCCGCTGGAACCTTGCGTCCTTTGAATTCAATTTTTACGATTACAACGAAAAAATAGGACGAGGGGAAGGAGAAATCCTTTCCCTCGAATATAAATAGAAGAGGTGTATGATGAGTAGTACGAAAGCCATTGTATTGGCTGCTGGGAAAGGGAGCCGGTTGCATTCGCAGGAACAAGTATTGCCGAAAGTATTGCGCCAGGCAAATGGGAAATCCTTGCTGGACTATGTTTTGCAAGCAACTAGTTTTATTCCTCAGAAAGATACCGTTTTGGTGGTTGGTTATAAGGGTGCAATGGTACGTGATCATGTAAAAGGTGCATATCGTTTTGTTGAGCAAGCCCAGCAATTAGGAACAGGTCATGCTGTGAAAGCAACAGAAGTGGAGCTGCAGGATTATCATGGTCCGATTCTGGTAGTCTATGGAGACATGCCTTTATTCTCGCCAGAAACGTATCAAGCCTTGATTCGGATCCATCACGAATCCCAGGCAGCGGCCACCTTACTAACGGCAGTACTTGAGGATCCACCAGATTATGGTCGGATCTTGAGGGACACAGACAATAAAATTGTTGATATTCGTGAGGTGCGTGATTGCACAGTAGAAGAGCTTTTGATAGAAGAACTGAACTCAGGTGTATATGTATTTGATTCTCAAAAATTATTTGAAGTTCTGCATGAGCTAAAAAATGACAATGTGCAAGGAGAGTTTTATTTAACGGATGTACCAAAGCTTCTGCTTGCGCAGGGAGAAACGATTGCATCCTATACCTTGATCGAAAGTGATGAGGTATATGGGGTGAACACCTTGGAGGAACTTCACTTTGTGGAAGGGTTATTGCGGAAAAGAGGGATTCAATGATTAAGTTTGGAACGGGTGGCTGGAGAGCCATTGTAGGAGATGAGTTTATTCGAACCAATATTGTAAAGGTAGCCCAGGGACTGTCAGATATGATGAAGGAAGAAGGCGTGGGAGAACGGGGAATCGTGATCGGCTACGATAAGCGTTTTTTGTCGGATAAATCCAGCATTTGGATGGCTGAGGTCTTTGCGGGAAATGGAATTTCGGTAAACTATATTGACAAAGTAGCACCAACACCCTTAATCATGTATACGGTAAAAGCATTTAATTGTAATTATGGCATTGCAGTTACTGCTAGTCACAATCCGGCAGATTACAACGGTATTAAAATTTTTACCAAGGGTGGAAAAGATGCTGACTTGCCAATCACTGATAAATTAGAGCGGTATGTACAACGGCTAAAAGAGACGGATATTACTCGATTGTCTTTTGAAGAAGGTAAAGAGAAGGGCGTGATTCGTGTTGTCAATCCATTTAATGATTATATCGATACGATTATGTCGATGATTGATGTAGAAGCAATTCGAAATCGCGAATTGCGGGTCTTGGTAGATCCTATGTTTGGGGTATCGAAAGCAGCGCTGCAAACCGTTTTGACAACGGCTCGCTGTGAGGTGGATGTGATCAATGACAAGCATGATACTAGTTTTGGTGGGCGTATGCCGTCTCCCACAAAGGAGACTTTGAATAAGCTCAGCAACATGGTCTATGAGAGTCATTATGATCTGGGAATTGGTACTGATGGTGATGCGGATCGATTGGGTATTATCGATGAGCAAGGCACCTATGTAACCCCCAATCAGGTCATGAGTATGTTGTATTATTATCTTTTGAAATATAAAAAATGGGAGGGACCAGTCGTTCGGAACTTGGCGACTACCCATCAATTGGACCGAATCGCGGCAAGCTATGGACAAGAGGCCTTTGAAGTGCCTGTAGGATTTAAGTATATTAGTCAAAAAATGCAGGAAACCGGTGCGATTATCGGGGGAGAAAGTAGTGGCGGATTGACGATCAAAGGGCACATAAAAGGCAAAGATGGAATTTTTGCAGCAGCGCTTTTAGTAGAGATGATTTCTGTAACCGGACTGAAGATTAATGAGATGTTGAATGCCATGGAAGAGAAGTTTGGTAGCTTTGAAATGGTTGAGCGAAACCTGGCATTGAAAGAAGCAAAGAAAGAAGAATTGGTAGGCCGAATCTTCGAGCAAGAGGAAATGCCTCAGTTTCCTTGGGCAGTAGATCGCGTGAATGATTTGGATGGGCTGAAGATCTACTTCGAAAATGGTGGCTGGATTGTTGCTCGCTTTTCTGGCACGGAACCTTTACTTCGTATTTTTGCTGAAATGAAATCAAAAGAATTGGCCGATCAAGCAGCGGAAATCTTTATGAAACATTTTGGGATTGAGGGTTAAAGCTGAATATTTAAGAGTACCATATCATTTTTAGGTATTTGGAATAGAAACGAGTTTGATAGAATCCCAGCTCATGCTGGGATTCTATTTTTGATTAATTATTTGATACGCAAAATCGATTGGAGAATTGACTTCTTCAGAGATCCGAAATCCGAGAAATAACGGTTGAAAATCACTTTAAAGGAATCCAATTCATCTGGAATTTTAAAGGCCCATTGGCTTTTGATCATAGACTCAGTTTGTGGGAGATAGGCTTGCATATAGGCCATCAATCTTGCTGAGGTCAAGCCACCGATTGCGATATCTTTTGCGAGGGCAAAACCACCGAAAGCGAGGTGGTAGGCAATTGCCACGCCACCAAAGGCTGTGTCATACGCAACGGCAACACCGCCAAACGCTGCAAGTAGCGCTAGGGATAGGCCTCCAAAGGAGAAGAGTCCGATGCTGAAACCGCCAAAACTGAAAATGCCTGTTGCAAAAGCGCCAATGCTGATAAAACCCATTGATTTCGTACCGACTGCAATCCAACCTTTTGCAGTCACGGTAGGATTATTGCTATAACTCAGAAGCGGGAGTCCAAGTAAGGTTGTTTTGGACTGTTTGCTTCGATACAATGAGGCAGTTTCATTAATTTCTTCCCCGAGAGTTTTGGCAAAATCTCGAGGATTGCCAAGTAATTCGACAGGATCAGTAATACCTGTGTTTTCGTAGCGGTCTTGGAGAAGCTCCAAGATATCTTCGCGAATTCGTTGCTTGGTTTCAGGGTCGCTACTTAGCATGCCAATAACTTGATTTGTATATTTTTTAAATGATTTTACCATTAGATTTCCCTCCATGAGCTGAGCATTCCATCAATAATCGTTTTGAAGTCGTTCCAGGATGCAATCATTTCTTGAAGCGATTCGATGCCGGTTTCTGTAATACGATAGTATTTTCTGGGCACCTTTCGTTCACTGGATAATTTTTTTCGGTAGCTTTCGATAAAACCTTTATCCTCTAAGCGATAGAGGATGGGATAAAGGGAGCCCTCTTTTAGTTTGAATGTTCCATGGCTCTCTCTTTCCAATCGATTGAGGAGTTCATAGCCATAGAGGTCTTCCTCGTTGATGAGTTTTAATACTAGAATCTCGAAGACGCCTTTTTTTAGTTGTTGGTTGAGTCGATCCACAATGCACCTCCTAGGTTCATATTACATAAGAAAGTATTTACTATAGGACTATACTTAGTATTACTAAGTATAGTCTAACTTGATTGATATGATTTGTCAAAGCAAAAAAATCCCAGTTTCCACTGGGATTTTCATAACTTGGTGCTGAAATTTATTCGAGAATAGGTTTCACGATTGTGCGATGGGTGCGAAATTGTATGCGGTCCACCCGTTTGGGATGAATGGTTTTTGTTTTTGCGGTGATAGCATTGCGCGGATAGACGGCAAGTGTATCCCCGAGTTGTAAATCTGAATGGGAAAAATTTAGAACCGTGCTGGTTGAAAGTTGGATAGACAGCATCGCGTTCTCTTCATTGGTACCGCTGAGTATTAAATTGCCTGACTCTGATCGCCCTTTTTCGGTTATTGTCATCAGAAATCGAATAGATTCGTCATAGCATTGTACCATCATCTGATGATCTCCCCAGTTTAGATAGTCGATCTTCATTTCCGCTCCCGGAAGAAGATCTTGATTGTCGTAGGTTTCGATCCAAATTAGTCCCTCGCTAGTTTGAATAGAAAAGTTATTGTGATTGACTGTTTCAATGATGCCATTAAGTTGATGGATAGTTTCACCCATGCCAGATTCGCGCTTTGTGGTATCAGGTTTAATAATGGCTGTTAGGGTGTAAACGGAATCATCGAGAAGCAATTCATCTTCGATTCGGGTGACGCCAACAATCTCACCGAGATAGAATGTAGATGTTTCCATTGTGGCAAGAGGAAATGATATTAACTTGCCATTGTACAAAATATCTACGGTTCCCGGTCCAAATTCAATGATTTCTCCAATTAATTCATAGGATTCAAGGGGAGACTGAGGGATTGTTTGATCCGAGATTTCGATGGTTGCCGCTTCGTTTGAGTTGCAGCCGAAAAGAGAACCAGAGGCAAGAACAAGAATAACGAGGAATGTAAGTTTCCTCATGGCGTTCACCTCCTTACTTTCTTTTTACCCTGTTCTTGCCTATTTACCATATAATGAAGAAAAGGAAAGAAAGAATGGAGGAATTGTGATGAGTAAGCTAGACTACAAGAAAATACAAAAGGAATTTTATGCGTTGAAAAAAGGCGTGTTTCATTTCGTGGATGTACCAGAAATGAAGATACTTTGTATCGATGGAGAGGGAAACCCTGGTACAGCTAAGGCATTTCAAATGGCCGTTGAAGCTTTGTTTGCTTTTTCCTATACCTTAAAATTTCAAATGAAAGCGGAAGGCTTTGATTATGTGGTCATGCCCTTGGAAGGACAGTTTTATATGGATGATATGAGTCAGTTCAGCGAAATGCGAAAAGACGAATGGAAATGGACCTTGATGATTCGTCAGCCGGATCAAGTGACCAAAGCACAGGTTGAAAAAGCGAGAAAAACGGTAGAATCGAAAAAAAATCCAGAGGCTTTGGATCAAGTGAGATTTGAAACGTTTACTGAGGGGAAATCTGCACAAATTCTATATCTTGGTCCATACTCGGAAGAAACAGAGACGATTCAGGCCTTGCATGGCTTTATCGAGGAGAATGGCTGTAGCAAAAGAGGTAGGCATCACGAGATTTACTTGAATGACATGAGACGTACAGCACCAGAAAAGCTAAAGACAATTATTCGTCAACCGGTTGAATAGGGAAAGTTAGTTCAAAAACAAATGAATCAATAACTTTGACTTTAGAAGGCTAGTTATGTTGAAGCTGCACATACAAAACGAAGAGAAATGGGGGGGATTGTAATGATGATGCATCATGTTTGCATTCAAACGAATCGATATCGGGAGTCTTTGGACTTTTATACGCGTGTTATGGGATTCCATATGGTAAAGGAAACGCCGGGATTTCATGGCCGGTCCTTTAATACATGGCTGGCTCTAAATGGATTTTATATCGAGCTACAAACGGGAAAAGGGGAAGAAACTCTGGAGCCCTATGAGAAGAATCGAGAAGGGATCGTGCATCTTTGTTTTCATGTGGAAGATGTGGTTTGGGAACAGAAACGGATTGGTGACTTGGGCTATAAGAATTTTAAGCTGAAGGATGGGAAGGTAATCTATCGGGTTGAAAATGGATTTCTTTTCAAGGTGAAGGCGCCAGAGGGAACAGAAATCGAATTTCGAGATCAAGAGATATAGAAAAGAAAGTCCCCGCCGCTTGGGTTCAAGTGACAGGGACTTTCTTTTGTTTAGGCTGCTTTTTTCAGCTTTGCTTCATGTTTGAATTTCTTGTTGAAGAGGGAATCGACGATCATAGCAATGGCGCCGTCTCCCGTTACATTTGTTGCGGTGCCAAAGCTATCCTGAGCGAAGTGAAGAGCAATCATCAGGTCAAGCTGTGGTTGAGCGAATCCCAACATAGAAGACATTAAACCCAAGGCTGCCATAACGCCGCCACCAGGAATGCCCGGTGCGGCAACCATGGTGATACCCAACATAAAGATAAATGGTGCCATCATTGCGAGAGTTGGGGCTTGACCAAAGAGCAGCATAACGCCCATGGAAGCCAATACCAGGGTAATGGTATCACCTGCCAAGTGAATGGTAGCGCCTAGTGGAATAACAAAATCAACAATATCATCTGAGACTTTGTTCTTACGGGCACAATCCAAGGTAACGGCGATTGTTGCTGCGGAAGACTGTGTACCCAAGGCAGTAAAGTATGCGGGAAGCATATTTTTGATGGCTTGAAGGGGTTTCTTGCCGCTTACGATCCAAGCAATCAAATACTGAACGACGATATAAGACAATTGTAGAATAATGATCAGGACGAAAACAGATGCGAAGGCAGCGATGGTTTGGAAAATTTGACCCGCTGCCGAAATTTTTGCAAATACCCCAGCAATGTGGAAGGGAATCAACGGAATCAGTACATAGTGTACCGTCTTTGCCATCAGTGCCTGGAAGTCTTTGGTTACTAGTAAAAGTTTGTTGGATTTTAAGGTTGACATCCCAATTCCTAAGACGAAGGCGAAGATTAAGGCTGTCATAACGCCCATAATTTGACCCATTTGAATGGTAAAGAAGGGAGCGACGTTTACGCTGGATTCCATGGATAACTCACCCATGGTAATGACGCCTGGGAGGATCGCGCTACCAATAAAGAAGGCGACGAAGCCTGCTGTAACTGCGGAGCAATAGGCGATTAGTGCTGTAATGCCTAGGGTTCTTCCGGCCTGCTTGCCAAGATCGGCAATTCCGGGAGCCACAAATCCAATAATGATGCATGGGATCATAAAGGACAAAAAGTTACCAAATATGGAACTGAAGGTGGTCATTAATCGAACAAGCATCAGTTGATCAGCACTGGCCGAAAGCAAACCGATAATGATGCCGGCAATAATGCCAAGAATTAATTTTGGTAATAGTCCAATTTTTTTCATAATGCAATCTCCTCTGGTGTTTTTTAGTAATGACGAGATCATATCAAAATCGGGCATGTCCGTCAAGAGAAAACAAACATCTTTCCTAAAAAAACATAATTGGGATATTTTGGCTAAATCATGACAGAAACGTCACGAATGTGTGCTTGACTCAATTAGAAGAATCAGATAAGATTTAAATGAACATTGTTCAAATAAGGAGGAAGCATGCCTAAAATTTTAATGAATCCCAAGGAAACAATTTTACGAATTGCAAGATTCCATCTTTTGGATCAGGGGATTGAAACTCTGAATATGCGAGCAATTGCTAAAGATGCCGAGATTTCTGTAGGGACACTATACAATTATTTTCCAAATAAGGATTATATCGTAATTGCCTTAATGGCAAGCTTTTGGGAGGATTTTATAGAGGAAGTAGAGACCTATGAAGCCGAGGGAGAAACACTTTGGAGCAATTTGCGAAAAATGTATGAGAAGTTGGCGGATACAATGAAAGTTTTTCGAGTAGAATGGCTTAGTGGAGAAGGATTTCAAAGCCAAGAAGCCAAGGGTGAGGGAGCCAAGTATCAAGAGCAATTGCGGAATCGAATCTTGATTGCAATCGAGAGACAATTTGAACAATTCGATGAGTCCAGCGATGTTTTTACGGAAAATGAGCTGGCCCGTTTGGTCTTGTCCAATTGGTTAGGGATGCTGACCAACTCATATATGGATTATAAACTCTTTGAACGGGTATTAAGTAAGACTATTGAAAAATAAGGAGAGAAAAAATGGGA
Source organism: Gottschalkiaceae bacterium SANA (assembly GCA_036323355.1). Classification (GTDB taxonomy): domain Bacteria; phylum Bacillota; class Clostridia; order Tissierellales; family GPF-1; genus GPF-1. The sequence continues at coordinate 1,291,641 of AP028876.1, forward strand.
ATATTTGAAGCAGTATTTGATGTATTTTATTTGGTTAGCGTGATCTGGTTATCGATTTTGATGATTAAGGAAGGCAAGAAAGGTTCTTTGGTTTGGTTGTTTGGGTTGATGGGATTGATTCTGGGCGCTGGAGATTCTTTTCACTTGCTGCCACGTATCACCTCGCAATTGACAAATGACTTTGCGTCTCATGCATTTGCATTGGGATATGGGAAGATGGTTACTTCAATTACGATGACAATTTTTTATGTGATTTTATATCGTATTTGGGAGATTAGAAATGGGAAAGCACCACAATTAGGAATGCGAGTGATTATGGCTGTTTTGGCAGGGATTCGAGTGGTGTTATCCTTGATGCCACAAAATAATTGGGCGCAATTGAGCGGATCTTATGTGTGGGGAATCTATCGCAATATACCATTCACAATTATGGGTGTTTTGATTGTTTGGTTGATTTTGAAAGAAGCCATAGCAAAAAAAGACAAGACCTTCATGAAGATTGGAGTAGCGGTTATTGTATCTTTTGCCTGCTATATTCCTGTGGTTTTATTTGCAGCGCAAGTTCCTGCAGTAGGTGCATTGATGATGCCAAAGACCGTTGCTTATTTGATGGTGGTTGTTTTTGCTTATCAAGCGATGAAAGCCAATACCTTAAAAACATTGTAATTTTTTTCTTTTGTCCTTTCTTATTCCTTTGTAAGGAGTAAGAAAAGGGATGAAGAGGATGGATTGAAATATGGTATGATGGGACTAGGAATTATTGGAATTTACATGCTAATTTGGATGTGCAAGCCCAAGGAGGATAGCCCATGACAATGGATCAGTGGATGAAAAATCAAATGGAAGCGCAAGTTGCAGAGGAACGGACAACATCAAATATACAGTGCCTTGATTTTTCTATCTTTAAAGAGTCGATGGATGATCAAACGAAGAAGATTGATATTGCCATGTCGATTGCTGAAATTCAAACGGCATTCGATAAGGGGATTTTCACGAGCGAGGAGCTAGTGATAGCCTATATTAAAGAGATCGAGAAAAGGCAAGAATACCATGCGGTGCTTGCCCTCAATCCAGATGTTCTAGAGGAAGCGAGAATGTATGATCAAGCACGAATTAATGGCGTTCACCTGGGCGACTTGCATGGTATACCGATCTTGTTAAAGGATAATATCGGCACGAAAGCGCCTTTGCAGACAACAGCCGGCGCAGTTGTGTTAAAGAATGCAGTCCGAGAAGAGGATGCAATTTTGGTGCAGCAGTTGAAGGCTGAAGGTGCTATCGTTCTGGGGAAAACTAATCTTAGCGAATGGGCGAATTTTATGTCACAACCCAGCATTAATGGATTTTCAACCCTGGGTGGCTATACCCATAATGCCCATGGTGATTTTGATGTCAGTGGATCTAGTTCCGGATCGGCTTGCGGCATGGCCCTTCATTTAGCAGCGGCGACACTGGGGTCCGAAACAGCTGGTTCGATTATTTCTCCTGCAAGCCAAAATGGCGTTGTTGGTTTTAAACCTGCCTGGGGGCGGGTCAGCACCGAGGGTGTGGTTCCTATTGCGGGATCTTTGGATGTAGTTGGTCCCATAACAGGTTGCGTAAAAGATGCTGCTTTGGTGTATTCTGGCATGCAAGCTGATTTTGATGCAAGAGAAGTGAAATGGTCGAAGGATGCTCTTAAAGGAAAACGAATTGGATTTGTAACAGGCCATTTAATAGAAGAGGATATTCGTAAAGGGACGGATGCAATTCTTGATCAGCTGAAATTGGACTTGGAGTCTACTGGGGCGGAAGTGATCGAAATCCCGATTGAACAGGATGCAGTTGCTTTAGATATTCTTCCGGTTTTGTTTAATGAGATGAAATCTGGAATTAATGCATATTTGGATAGCCTAGGTGAGGGAGCGCCCGTGAAGACTTTGGGTGAAATTTTGGCATATAACCAAGCTGATTTAAAAAATCGTGCCCCCTATGGTCAGGCATTACTAGAGGAATCTAATCAAATAGAAATTTCTCAAATAGACGCTCAAGCCTTGGTTGCTAAAAATAGGGCTCTTACTCAATCTGCCTTAGCTAAAGCGCTTAATTCTGTTGATATGATTGTATCCATTGGAACGGAACTTACAACCATGTATGCTATGGCAGGTACGCCAGCACTTACGATTCCAGCGGGTAAACGAGAATCAGGAGAACCTGTAGGGGCTACCTTTATGGTAGGAGAAAACGATACATCAGATCTGTTTAGATACGGATATGCCTATGAGCAGAGTAGACAGGAGGATACGCATGGAAGTCATTGCGATCCATTGTAATCAGTGCAGGGAACGATATTGTACCCAGAAAGTATCAATTTTTGCAGGACTCAGCGTAGATGAAAATGCAGAGGTTCATGGATTGATTCAACGGCTCTCCTTTAAAAAGGGGGAGTTGCTTGCCTTGGATGGTCAGCCTTATGATCGCTTGATGATTGTACATGGAGGTCGATTAAAGGCTTACCGAGACACGGCGGATGGGAAGCAACAAATCTTGCATCTATTTGGACCAGGAGATTTTTTAGGTGAACGATCTTTGTTTACTGAAACAAATTCCGCTTATACGGTGGAGGCTTTAACGGATGTTGCGGTTTGTACCATTCCAAGTATAGCTTTTCAAGAACTCTTAGATGACTATCCATCGATTGCGAAAAAAATCCTAGAAACCCTATCTGATCGACTGTCTCATATGGAGCGGACAATTGAATCTATGGGGGCGAAGACCATCGACAAGCGTGTAAGTGCGGTGCTTGTGGATTTTACTGAGAAGTTTGGAAAATGGCAAGGCGATCAGTATGAACTGGAGCTGCCCTTGAACCGTGAGGGGATTGCCAACTATATTGGACTAACACGTGAAACGGTCACCAGAAAAATGAAGCGATTGGAGCGGGATGGATTGATTCGTGCTGTTGGAAATAAAAAAATCGAAATCCTGGATTGGAAGGCTTTGCGGGATAGTGGAGAATAATCTTAAATAACTTGAAAACTGTGATGTATTTCACAGTTTTTTTCCTTGTTTACGGGTAAAATGACATCAAGACATTGAAAAGGAGGATTATGATGAGTGAGATGATTAACAATCGCCAAGAGAGACAGAAGATGTTAAAGCAATTGATTCTTGAATTGCATGGTGGTGCATCTGTGGAGGCGGTGCAGGAACGATTTGGCAAGTTGATTGAAGGTGTATCGGCAACAGAGATTTCGGAGATGGAGCAGAAACTCATTCAAGAAGGCATGCCAGTTGAGGAAGTGCGACGATTATGCGATGTTCATGCAGCTGTATTTAAAGGATCTATCGAAGAAATCCATGGCACCCAGGAAGCTACTAAGATTCCGGGTCATCCACTTCATACCTTTTTTCAAGAAAATCGTGCCTTGGAAGAATGGTTTATGGACCGCTTGCAACCCGCAATGATTCGATGGATGGGTGCACCTGAGGGAAAATATCGAGAAGACTTGATTCTGCTTTTTGAGGAATTGAAGGGCATTCATACCCATTACTCTCGGAAAGAGAATTTGATGTTTCCCTTATTGGAGCGCTATGAAATTACTGCACCGCCTAAAGTAATGTGGGGCGTTCATGATGAGATTCGAGGAAAAATTAAAGAAGCAATTCGTTCCATTAAGGATGGTGGAACACCAGCAAGCCTGAGAGAATCGCAATTGGAACCCTTGATCCATCAGATTAAGGAGATGATTTTCAAGGAAGAGAGTATTCTTTTTCCGATGGCGATTGATACCCTGACAGAGGATGAGTGGTTGGAGATTGCTGATAGCAGTGCGGAAATTGGATTCTTCTTGTTTACACCAACGGTGATTTGGAAACCCGAAAGAAAATTAGAGAATCTTTTACAGATGGAGCCGGAAGAGACCACGCTTATGGGTGAGGTAAAATTTGATGCCGGTGCCATGACACCGGAAGAAATAAATGCCATATTGAATACGGTGCCGCTGGACATGACCTTTGTGGATAAGAATGGATTGGTCAAATATTTTACTCAGGGAAAAGAGCGTGTCTTTGACCGTCCAAAAACAATTCTGGGACGACACGTATCAAATTGTCATCCGCCTGCAAGTGTGCATATCGTTGAGAAGATTGTTGAAGATCTAGAGGCAGGTAGACGTGATCATGTTGATTTTTGGATCCGTATGGGACCGAAGTTTGTTATGATTCGATATTTTGCGGTTAGAAATGCGGAAAAAGACTTCTTGGGTGTTTTAGAAGTGACGCAAAATATTCAACCGATTCAGGAGATTAGAGGAGAGAAGAGGCTATTGTCTGAAGAGGAAACAAAATAAAGAAAGAGTTTTAATAGTAAGCGCGAATTTTGCGCTTACTTTTTCTGTTAAAAGAATTTTCTGAAAATGACTTGACAAATTCAAAGAGGTGAATATAATGGTATTAACAGTGTTAATTAAATGAATATCGTTAATAAATGGAGGGAATAATGAAAACTGCAATTCTATATGGATCAAAGTATGGAGCAACAGAATGCTGCGCAAAGAAAATTGCAAGTGAAATCAATGGACAAGTGGAACTGATTAATCTTTTAGAAAAAAAGCCGCATCTCATGAGCGGATATGATTTTGTGCTGATGGGGGGAGCCGTCTATGCGGGAAAAATGGCAGATGATGTGATTCATGGAATCAAAGGCTTGCAATTAGGGAAGACTCCTTACGGGCTTTTTATTTGTTGCAAAGACGATGCAGAAAAGGCTGAAGGCTATTTACGATTCAATCTTGGCGATAAGCTCGTAAATGGGGCGATTATCTTTGAGCATCTGGGTCATGCAATAAATTTGGATAATATGAATGTCTTTCTTAAAATCGCTATGAGATCAATGTTCAAGATTAAAGAGAGTTATTCTGATTTCAATTCGGCTGCCATTCATCGAGTGGCGAATCAAGTGAATCGCATGGAAATCAGCCATGGGTAACAAAGAGATTCAAATTCAACGTATGAAAGGGTATTTTCTTGATGCCGCCAAGGAAATTTTGGCAGAAGAAGGAGTCAAGAAAATTTCGGTTCGAAAGGTTGGCGATCGGGCAGGATACTCATATGCCACAATTTACAATTATTTTAAGGATTTAAATGAGCTTCTGATCTATTGTTTGGCTGATATGCTGGAAGACGCCTATCGTGAGCTGCTTGAAGAAAAAGAAGAAGGCTTGGACCCGAGAGATCAGTTGATTCGGTATGGAGAACGGTACTTTTTGTACTTTTCAGAGAATCCGGTCCTTTTTCAATTGCTCTTTGTCGAAGATCTGGGAGCAACACCGGAAGAGGTAACGGCAAAAATGAGTGATATGCCATCGGTTGGACACTTGCTGATGGAATGTATTTCAGCCTGTGCCAAAATTGGGTACATAAGGAATGATGAAGTTGAGTTACTAGCGGAACTTTTGGTTGCCTCGATTCACGGAAAGTTGTTATTTTATTTAAAGCGGAGAAGCCTCGAGCCGCAAGATGTGATTCTTGGGAAGATTAGAAGTGAAATTCAATATTTAATTGGGAGTATGTGATGAAACGATTACGGAAAATTGGAATGATTCTATTGGTCTTGGTAGTTTTGTTTGCTGGAGGGACCTGGATGATTGCGGGACAGTTGTCAAAGAAAATTAACAAAGAGATTCAAATCGGTGAAATGAATTTGGATGGGATGGAAGACGGTGTATACATGGCTTCTTATGTGTACAATGAAGCAATGGGGGCGACGGTCGTTGTGACTGTGGTCGATCATCAGATCGGAGAAATTGCCATTGAAGAACATAAAAGTGGATTGGGGAGCAAAGCTGAGCAGATTGTTGATCGAGTTATCGACCAGCAAAGCTTGCAAGTGGATGCAATTTCTGGCGCGACAGGAAGTAGTAAGATTATATTAAAGGCGATTGAAACGGCTCTACAATAGCGATGTATAACAATGGATCTATAAGTGAAAAAGGAATAAGAAAGGCCATAATTCTAACGTTTGTTGTTTTTTTAACAAACCATTGTAGAAGTATGGCCCTTTTTGATAAGATTATTTGTTAAAAATTAAATTATATAAACAATTGAATAATTAGAAAATAGAGAGTACAATGAATTTAGATGTTAGTCGGTCGGTTGGCCGACAAAAAGGTGGGAATGAAATGGGGCAAAAAGAAAGTAAGAGAAATATTAAAGAAGATATTCTTGTGGTGGCAAGCGAATTGATGATGCGTAAAGGTGTAAAGGAAACGAGTCTGAAAGATATTGCTAATGCAGTGGGCATTAGTAAGGGAACACTTTATTATCATTTTTCATCGAAGGATGATATGATTTTTGAGATTGCTGATAAGCATCTTACTGAAGTAACCGATCGACTGGGACAATGGGTTGAGAATATTGATAACGATGCAAGTTTTGAACATGTATTGTCTATTGTGATTGAACGAGTATCGAATCTTGAGACACGTTCAACGCTTCATATCTATTTGCTAGGTGAAGCCATTATGAATAATGAAACGCTTCGACTGCGTTTCAAGATGAAATATAATGAGTGGTTTAAATTGGTTGAAACGACATTAAAGAGTCACTTACAAGAGAAAAAGATTGACGTCAAGGTCTTGTCTTTCTTGGTCGTGGCGATTCTTGATGGATATAGTATTCAGAAATTGGTTGGTATAGAGGGAGTGCCATTCGAAGGAACTGCAAAAATGATTGCCAGTATCGAATAGTGTTGTTACATAATAGTAATTTCATCCTTGTTATCGGTCGGTTGACCGACTGATGTTTTTAATAATGAGTAGCTGAATTTCGAAAAGTCGATATTTCCCAAACCAGAAATTAATTTTCTAGTGGGTCCTGATTGTATGAGAAATGAAAGTTAAGATGGATTTTATTTTAAGGAGGAATCATAGATGAATAAACTGTATTGTAGATCTTTTCAACAGATGATGCGAGTTGGTATGCCCTTGATGCCATGGCGGAAGCCTGAGTTGTTGGAAGGAGAAGGAAGCCTTAAAAAACTTCCGGCATTGATCAAGAGTAAGGGGATTGGAAAAGTATTAATTGTAACAGACAAAGTGATCGCTTCACTTGGTTTGATGGATCCGATGCTGGAGAGTATGAAAAATGAAGGTGTGCAATACAAAATCTATGACAAAACAGTTCCCAATCCGACCATTGACAATATTGAAGAGGCCCTGCTTTTATACAAAGCCAATCATTGTGAAGGGATCATTGCATTTGGTGGCGGATCTGCCATGGATTGTGCAAAAGGGGTAGGGGCTCGAGTCGCAAGGCCAAAGAAAACGATTCCCCAACTTAAAGGGATGATTAAGGTTAGAAAAGCATTGCCGCCACTTTGTGCCATACCGACAACGGCTGGTACGGGAAGTGAGACGACTATTGCAGCCGTCATAACAAATAGCAGAACCCATGAAAAATATGCCGTCAATGATTTCGCCTTGATCCCGCATTATGCTGTACTTGATCCATTAGTTACGATTGGTCTTCCGCCACATATAACATCGACAACAGGCATGGATGCCTTGACGCATGCAGTTGAGGCATATATTGGGCAAAGTAATACCGAGGAAACCAGACGAATGGCGATTGATGCAACAAAGTTGATATTTGAAAACGTCTATACCGCATATTCTGATGGCATCAATATTGAAGCGCGGAAAAATATGCAAATGGCAGCTTATTATGCAGGTGTTGCCTTTACCCGTGCTTATGTTGGATATGTTCACGCGGTTGCCCATACCTTGGGTGGATTCTATGGCGTTCCACATGGATTGGCAAATGCGGTTATACTCCCCTATGTTTTGGAACAATTTGGAGAATCGGTACACAAGCCTCTTTCAGAGTTGGCTGATGCTGTGAAAATCACAAAATCATCAGATTCAGAGGAGCAGAAGGCAAGAAAATTTATTGAAGCCATAAAGGAACTCAATAAGAAAATGGAAATTCCAAATAAGGTAACAGGTATATTGGACAAGGATATACCAATTATGGTTGAACGCGCAGATAAAGAGGCCAATCCACTTTATCCGGTTCCAAGGTTAATGGATAAAAATGAACTCAGTGGGATCTACAAACTGATTATGGCTTAGTCCTTTTGTGTTAAAGTGAGTGGAGGTTTGTATAATGGATAGTAAATATGGTGGTTATATGGGTAAGGTGATGAAGATCAACCTTACGACAAGAGAAATTAGTGATTATCCATTTTCTGATAGGGAAAGGGAGTTATTTATAGGTGGCAAGATCATGGCTGCCAAGATACTGAGTGATAATTTGACGGGAAACGAAACGGCTTTTTCGAATGAAAATATGTTGGTTATCACAACGGGTCCCCTTACTGGGACGGGTGCACCTAGTAGTAGTCGATTCAATATTTCTTCTCTTTCTCCGCAGACGGGGATTCTTGCCTCATCGAATTGTGGTGGCAGTTTTGGTTATTTTTTAAAAAAAGCGGGTTATGATGCCTTGATCCTCCAAGGAAAAGCAAAAGAGCATGTTCGTATCGTGATCAAGAATGACCGCGTTTCCTTTGAAAATGCAGATGATTTGTGGGGCATGCGTACGGGTGAGACTCAAGAACATTTGCCGGTGCGCAGTGGTAATATTGTGATCGGACCAGCCGGTGAGAATTTAGTTAAATATGCTTGCATAGTCAGCCAGGAACGGGTTGCTGGTAGAGCAGGTCTTGGTGCAGTAATGGGCTGGATGAATGTAAAGGCGGTTACGGTTTCAGGTAATAAGACGGTGCCAATTTTTAATGAAGTTAAAAACAAGAAGCACAATAAAAAATGGTATAGCGACCTTAAAAAACACCCTATGACGGGTGATGTGATGCCCCGTCTCGGCACGGCGAGTTTGGTCAGTCCTATGCAGATGCGAGGTATTCTGGCAACCAAAAACTTCAACTTTGGCTACTACGAAGAATTTGAAAAAGTTAATGGTGAAACGCTAGCGGAAAAGCATAATATTGTCAATAAAGGCTGTTTGTCTTGTCCAATCAAATGTGCAAGGACAGTTGAAATTGATGGGAAAGCAGTAAAGGGACCTGAATTGGAGACACTTAGTCTTCTAGGTGGCGGGATTCTCAATAACAATATGGAGCAGATCCTTCGATGGAACTATGAGCTGGATGAATTGGGGATGGATACGATCTCTGCAGCATCTACTTTAGCTTGGGCCATGGAGGCATCGGAAAAAGGCTTGTGGGACAATGGCCTTAAATTTGGCGAGACTGAAGATATCTTGAAGTTGTGGCAAGATGTTGCTCACAGGCGCGGTATTGGCGATGAATTGGCAGAAGGAACCAAGCGTCTTAGTGATAAATATGGTGGTAAGGAATTTGCCATGAATTCAAAAGGACTCGAATTGTCTGCTTATGAACCGAGAAGGGCTGTCGGTCAAGGGTTGGGGTATGCAGTATCAAATCGGGGTGGCTGTCACCTAAATGGCGGTTATCTTGTGGTATTAGAAGGACTTGGTTTAGATATTAATTCGCAAACCAGTCATGGAAAGGCAGATTTGACTATGCTGATGCAGGATTTGATGGAAATGCTTTCTGCCACAGGCCAGTGTCTATTTACATCTTTTGCTATGTTCCCAGGTCCATTGTTAACAAAACCCAATGCTTTTTACACCAAGGCTGTTAATCGTATGTTGCCCTATATGGGTGGAGCTGTCAGAACGATCAATAAATTTCCATTGAATTTAGGTTTTCACTTGCCCGTATTTCCTCAGACCAAGAGTGTCGAATATGTGACAGGGATGAAAATGGGATTTGGAAAGTACTTACGAACGGGTGAGCGAGGCTACAGCTTGGAACGATCTGTTAATAGTCGATTTGGAATCAATAGCAAAGATGACGCATTACCCGAAAGGTTGACGAAGACACCTCAGGCGGCAGATGATCCTCGAACCGTTGTCCCGTTGGAAAAATTGAAGCCCGTATATTACAAAGCGCGAGGTTGGGAAACGAATGGATTGCCGTCAGTTAGAACTTTGAAGAAGTTGAAGTTGGAGTATGTTACCTCAATTCCTGAGAGCAAGCCCCTCAAGAATTTGGATTTTGAGGATCGTTTACATGGTGAAGGCTAAGTTTTTTGGTGTCTTGCGATTGAAGTCTGGAATTTCAACAATATCGATTGAGGCAGACCGAGTTAGCGTGGTCATCGAAAAGATCGTCTTAACAGGTAAAGTAGGTGAAGAAGAGCTGAAAGGCTGCATTATTCTAGTCGGAAAGAAGCGGGTTAAACTGAAGTCTAAATTACAAGATGGGGATGAAGTCGTATTCCTCTCGCCAGCTGGAGGTGGTTGAAATGAAAAAGGGAAAGCAGAAGGCTAATATAGATGAAACTTTGTGTTGTGGATGTTCGCTATGCGTGGTGAATTGTCCTTTTGGATGTATAGAAATTTCGAATCCTAAGGAGCGTGGTGATATTCATACGGTTGCAGTGTTGGTTCAACCGGATCAATGTATAGGATGCCAGTTATGTGAAAAGGCATGCCCTATCGATGCAATTTCAATGGTTTTATTATCTACCCATGCATAAATGTCTAGTTAGAGAAAAAGAACTATTGGCTGAATGGCTAATAGTTCTTTTTTATAGTGTGCCAAGACTCAATTAGTTTCTCAATTTAAGATTTACTTAATCTTTCTGTGATACAATTTTAGTATCTTATGGAGGTGTACCATGTTAGATGTTTTTCAGCGATCCTGGAAAGACTTTTTCTTTGGATTTCGTCGATTCACTAAATATCAAATTGTGACAAGATTATTCTTAGCACTGATTATATTACCAATTTATCGGAAGTTTTTTTCATTTCTTATGAGGAGTCGTGGATTTGATGTCTTCGCTAATAACCAGATTCAGGAGTTTCTCTTTTCAATTCAAGGATTTATAGCAACGCTTTTCTTATTGATTACCGTTACCGTAATCATTTTTATTGAGATTGGTGGAGTCGTGGTGTTAAGTCAGCAGGTGTATGAACGGTTGCCAGAGTCTTCCTACTGGAAGGTTTTTTCTTTTTGTTTGGAGCGAGCACGCAAGATTGGTATTTTTGGGGGTCTTTTATTTCTTTTTTACATGGCAGTCCTGGTACCATGGTTGAAGATTGGCGTCTCTAATAGTCTGATCCAGTCTTTGCAGATTCCGCCTTTCATTATAGAATATGCGCAAACACGATTGTGGGCAGATTTGATTTTAAAGACAATTTCGGTAATTGGGATCATTTATTCAATACAATGGGTTTTTTCTTTGCATTTGATTCTTTTAAAGGATATGCGAGCCTCGGTAGCCATGAAACGAAGTCGGGTGTTGCTGAAAGAGCATTGGTGGGAGATAATAAAAGATTTAGCTTTCTTGGCTGTATTGAATGGGGTCGTGATCATAATTATTATCGGTATATTTTTCGCCATTTCAGCGATTTCAATTTTTTTGGTGAATTCTGGTCTTGCCGGTCAACGTGTTTTCTTGTCTGTGTTTGAAAGCTTTATCGCTTTGATCGCTCTTGCTGGAACATGGGTCATGGTTCCTTATGGAATTCATCGTATTACGGTTCTTCTCAATCGCTTTGAAGTGATTGAACCCATTGCAGAAAGGATAAAAATCGGTGGGAATATCCAATGGATTGATTGGTTTTTTACGCGTAGGAAAGTGATTGCTGGTGTTCTTGTGATCTTTGTATTTTTCCTTGCGGGATTCATGCAGTTTTATACCGCACAGCTAGATCAAACAAGACCGGTCTATATCACTGCGCATCGGGGGGACATGCAGGATGCGCCTGAGAATACCATCGCGGGAATAGAATCAGCGATCAAAAAGAAAGCCGATTATGCGGAAGTTGATGTGCAGATGCTGAAGGATGGTCATTTAATACTATTGCATGATAGTAATTTCTTGCGGACGACAAATGTTGATTTGCCTATAGCGGAAGCAACTTACGACCAGGTCGTTTTGTTGAATGCAGCAGCAAATATGGACTGGCCTCATGTAGAATCGGTTCCTCTTCTAGACAACGTATTAGGGCTTGCAAAGGGGCGAATTCGATTGAATTTAGAATTAAAAACGGCGGACAATCAGAAGGAAATTGCAATTCAAGTCACTCAAGCGATTGAAGCGGCGGGGATGGAGAGAGAGGTTGTGGTCACATCGTTGGATGAATCGGTTCTTAATGAAGTAGAGAAGATCATGCCGCAGGTGCGAACTGGATTAATAGTCGTTTTGACTTTGGGTGAGGTGGAGAAAATTCCGGTCGATTTTTTCAGTATGGAGATTTCTCGTGTTAATGAAGACCGGGTTGAGAAGATTCATTTGGCTGGTAAAGAGGTTCATGTTTGGACCGTCAATACAGAGGAAGAAATGGAAGAGGTACTGAGTATGGGCGTTGATGGACTGATTACAGATCAGGTGGGAATAGCACAGCAAGTATTGAAAGAGAGAAAAGAATTACGGTTACAATAAAAGCCCTCAATAGAGGGCTTTGCTTATGCGCTTTGTAGGGTATTTTCAGATTTTTGACTTGCTATTTCTCCAGCTAATTTAAATCCTTGCTTTGCGAGGATAACGGCAAAGATTTCATTGATTACGGCTGCAGCCGCAATGGTTCCTTGTATGATACTAGCATATTCAGGTGCATTTTGGCTTAAGACTCCAACTGAAATTCCGGTAAAAATAAGAGAAACGCCAGAGTGGGGTAATAAAGTGAGGCCCAAGTATTTTTTCACGGTATTGGGGGCTTTTGAGAGAACGGAGCCCAAGTAGGAACCGCTAATTTTACCGAATGCCCGTGCGAGGATGTAGACGGCGGTAAACCAACCGGCACCTATGATCAGATGAAAATCAAGGGGAGCACCTAGATCAAGAATCAATAAAATCATGGCAATTACAACAAATAAATTGATTTCACTTTTGATTTTCGTCATCCGTTCTTGTGGAAGCAGGTTTGTAAAAGTGGCTGCAAAGGAGACGCCAATCAGCATTAAATTCATCATGGGAGAAGGTAAAACGTGTTCATTAATAAGTAAGCTGAATGCAGTAGCGATACCGACGCATACCCCAAGTGTTATCACAGTTTTGGTTTTGGAAGACTGTGGCTTTAGAAAATAGGAAGCAAAAATGCCGTAGGCAATACCAAGTAGAATTGATAGACAAAGGACCAGAGGCGCATAGTACAAGGGAAGTCCACTCCCTGACAATCGGTTGGAGACAATGCCTAACACCGTGAAGAATACGAGGATCGCGATAACATCATCTAAAATTGCCAATGGCATCAGGGTTTTTGTAACCGGTCCCTTTGTTTTATACTCACTGATAATGGATAAGGATGGAGCCGGTGCGGTTGCTAGAGCGATCGACCCCATTAAGAAAGCCAGGTAGAGTGGAATCGCTTGCAAGTAAAAAAGGATTCCAAAGGCAACTGAGACGACGAAAAAGGTATTAAATCCTTCTGCCAGACAAATGATAAAGATTTGTTTCCCTGATGTTTTCATTTCTTTCCACACAAGCTCTGTACCGATAAATATACCAGCGGTTAACTCGCAGATGCTAATAATGGCATGAAACCATGAGCTTTCCATGATTTCAAGACTGAACCACCCCAGTGCATAGGGGCCAATGAGCATACCTGTTAACAACCAACCCAGTATGGCTGGCATATGAATTTTCGCAATTAGTTTTCCTGCTAGGACGGCAAGTAGCATAAATGTAATGAGTAGTATTATTCCTTTTAGCATGGTTCTTTTCCTCCAGATGATTTATTCGACAATACCATAAAAAAGCATATTGAAAAGATTGATGTATTCGTCAGCATATTGGTTAATATGGTCGGCTGTTTGATTTGTTAAATCAATGTATTCCTTTTGGAATCTCATATGAATAAAATCTTCAAGATTCATAATAAGATCGATGGCCTCCTCTTGATTTACATTGGATTTTAAATCTAGTTCAGATAAAATATGTTGCCAAAATTTGCGATTCGTTTCAATGATTGGGGCACGCATTTTATGGATTTGCGGAATGAGATGCGTCGGTGGATTAAAAATAACGGTATAAAAGATCCGAGCATATAATTGATTCTCACCAAAAAAGGCAGAACGTTTTTGGATATATGCCTGAAGGTTTGATTCCATAGAGGCTGACTGGGGTTCGAAGTTTTTCTCGAGATAGTGACTCAAGTCGAGGAATAGTTTCTGGACACAGAGTAAAAATAGTTCATCCTTGTTCCGATAGTAGTGAAACAAGAGTCCTTTTGAGAGGTGATGTTTTTTACATAATTGATTAATGGTTACAGATGCATAATCTTGACTACCGAATTCAGTTAAACTAGCTTGGAGAATCCTTTTTCGACTCATCTTATTTTTTTCTTCTTGATTCATAACATACTCCTTTATTAAGAAAACAAACCACTTGGTCTGTTTTACAGTATAATCTCATTTTGATCGAAATTCAATAAGAAAATTATAGAAAATTGGAATTGTTAACAAACGAGGTTGATAAAAGTTTACCTTTAGGCAAAACAAATACGAAAAATGTTTGCAATATAAATAACAGTTCGATATAATGATTATAGAAAAGATAAACGCAGGAGGATTTTGTTGATGAATAAACGAATCAAGGAAGCAAGTCTTGAACAATTGCTGAAGGGTTATGTAGAGGAAGAAGATCGTTTTATTTGCTTGCAGTGCGAACAACGATTTATGAAAGGTGAAGTGTATCCCCAAGGTGAGCGTTACTTGATGGCAGAAACTGCTACACGGGAGCATGTATTATCAGAGCACCCCCCGCTATATGAAACGTTAATGAATTTGGGAAAGAAAGAAGTGGGTTTGACTGACAAGCAGAAAGAAGTTTTAATGGATTTTGCAGCAGGGCTAACGGATAAGCAGATTGCTGGAAAACAGGGAATTGCGCAAAGTACGGTCCGTCATCAGCGATTTGTATTTAAAGAGCGTGCCCAGCAGGCGAAATTGTACTTGGCGATTTACCAACTGGTCGAAGAGGCAACACAAGGAAGAAAAGAGGATGAGTTCTTGGACATACATGAAGGAGCGAAAATGGTGGATGATCGATATATCATAACAAAGAAAGAAGAAGACAAAGTAAAGAATAATTTTTTACTTTCAGAAGTTCCCTTGCGCTTGAAGGCGATTCCAAAAGGCGAAAAAAGAAAACTGGTATTGTTACGGTTGATTGTCAAAGAGTTTGAGATGGAGAAGCGATATACGGAAAAAGAACTCAATCAGATTCTTTGGGCCGTCTATGAAGACTTTGTTACCCTGCGCCGTTATCTGATTGAGTATGGCTTTATGGATCGAACCAGAGATTGTCGGGAGTATTGGGTACGAGAGGGTCAAGTTTAATTAAGATTCGCTTTATTCTTATGAGGGCAGAGCGTTAGCTTGTTTTTGTGGTATCCTTAAATCAAAGGAGGCGTATAAAATGGACCAAGATAAGAGGGCGAACAACGAATACGCGGACATGTATAATGAGAAGTCGCTCTTTAACAAGTTTAAGACGGTAGCACAAAAGGCGGGCATTATTGTCGTTTATGCAAGCTTGGTGCTGTATTATACCTTGCAGGATGCGGAGATTCCTTTATGGGCAAAATCAACGATTGTTGGTGCATTGGGTTACTTCATTTCTCCGATTGACGCCATTCCTGATTTCACCCCTCTCGTCGGCTTTTCAGATGATTTCGGTGTCTTAGTTCTGGCTATTGCGGCTGTTTACATGTATATCAATGAGGAAGCCCAGGAAAGGGCGCGCAAGAAGTTGTACGATTGGTTTGGGGATTTTAATCCAGATGATTTAAAATCGATGGATGACCGAATGAAGAAATGAACGAGTAAAAAGACCGATGAAAATCGGTCTTTTTTAGCGGAGAATGGTATCTTTTACAACTGCGACAATTTCTCGGATTGTGTTTTTTACGATAATTATGGGAACGTTAGGAGCAGATTCTCCAACAGCGTTGATTCCAAATCGCTTTGCCAACATCTTGGCGCGATACATATGATACTCGGTGGTGACAATACCGATATGTCGAAATTCAGAATCGTTGGGTTCAAATTCTAAGGAATCGATGATCGTCTTGCTGAAGGTCAGGTTTTCCACCGTTGAAGTGGATTGATCTTCCAATAAAATCGATTCGCTTGGTACGTTGAGCTGCACGAGATAGTTGTACATGGCTTCCGCTTCACTGATCCACTCGTCATGACCTTGCCCACCCGAGACGAGGATTTTCATCTTGGGATTCTTCTCAAAGATCTTTGCAGCAGTTTGTAGGCGTAATTTCAACTGTGGGGAGGGCTGATCACCCCATACACCAGCGCCCAGTACAATTAGCACATCTACGGAAGACGGTTCCTCAATGGTTGAGTTCCATTCGCTGCGAATGGCGAGGAATGATAGGGCTGAAGTAATTAGTCCAATAAGCAGAATTAATCCGACGAAGCGGAAGATTCGGGACTTGTAGGAGATGCTAGAATTTTTACACATTTTTCACCTTTTCTTTTTGACAAGGAATCGTACAAGGAGTATGTTGATTTTTATTCTATAGTCAGTATTTCTGATTATGACAAAAGCGTCAACCCTTAGGTAAAAGAATTAAGAAAAAGGCAAACAATAGTTATTATTTTTCGATTTTAACTACCCAGCAGATATCATCGATCTGCAATTTTGTGAGTGTCAACCCCTTTGCGGTTGTGAATTCAGACAGATGTACAATGACGCTGTAGAACTCATCATTGACTTCATTGATTTGTTCTTGAGTCATGGTTGCCATCAACCGCTTTTTTTCTGCGTTACTTTCGAACATCATATCGCCGATCACAATGGAACCATGTGGTTTCAAAACTCGAATCATTTCATCCAGTGCAATCTCTTTTTCCTGTTTTTTGAGATGGTGAAAGGCGTAGGTGGAAGCGATAACTTGAAAAGTCCCATTGTCGAAGGGGAGGTTCATAAAATCTCCTAAACGTACTTTTAATTGCGGCAATTTTCTTTTGGCTATAGCTAGCATCTCGCGTGATTGATCGACACCAATAACCCTGGCGCCTTTATCAAGTAGCCGTTTGGAAAGGTTGCCGGTTCCAATGCCGATATCCAGCAGTAACGGTGGGCTTGTTTGATTCAAGGGGCAATGACTTGCAACCGTATCCAATAAGTTGTCATAGGATTGATAGATTCCATCCTGATCTTTCATGCGGTTGATGGTGTCATCGTAGTGGGCGGCCCAATCATTGAAATTCCATTGATCCTTCCATTGGGTTCTAATCTGATAGCTTGTTTGGTTGTTTTGAATAAGTTGGCTGATTTGTTCGGATTGTGTCTCAGCTGTACTTTCATACAAGGTATCCAGCACCTGTTCAAGTGTGTTGCGAATCCCTGTCAGACGATGAATTTCGTGATTGGTTAATTCCCAAAGCTGGTTGAATTGATCCAGCGGCGACTTGTCTGTGTCGGATGTTAAGATGGTTTTGATTTGATCAATGGATAGTCCCAATGCACGATAGAGAAGAATACGCTGTAAGCACAAAACATCTGTTTCCTCGTAGAGACGATAGTCATTATTTGGATCTCGTATCGGTTTGAGCAATCCTTTCTTTTCGTAGAATCGAATTTTATTGGTGGTGACTTGAAACAAGTCAGCCAACGTTTTGATAGTATGTGGCATATGTGATCTCCTTTTCTTTGATTAACTTTAGTATAAACCTTCGCCTAAGGCGAATGTCAAAGGTTTATATGAAAGAAAAAAGGACTGCATCAGCCCTAAGTAGTTACTTAGTTATGATACAGTCCCTTCGGATTATGTATAGATTTTTTTGATAATTTCTTCGATGCTCGGTTCATCGACTCGAAAATCTTCGATCTCGAATTGATGAAAGAGGGTACGGGCCAGTTCTGCGACCTGTTTCTTTTCAGTCAATTGTATCTCCAATTGGGACTTTGCTTGATCAAAGGAAAAGGCATAACGCTCTTTTAAATGATGGAGAGCATCAAGAGGTTGTTCAAGAGGTAATTGTGCGGTGACCAGAATTGGCAACTCGGTGTTACTTTTCAATTGATCGATAGCGCCCTTGTAGACAATTTGGCCTTGGGAAAGAATCAGCATCTCCTGGCAAAGACTTTCGATATCCTTTAAATCATGGGTGGTCAGAAAGATGGTCTTGCCACCCTGGTTCAATTCCTTGAGAAAGTGATTCACCTTTTGTTTTGAGATAATATCTAGACCTATCGTGGGTTCGTCTAGAAAGAGGATTTTTGGATCGTGAATCATGGCTGCACCCAGTTCCGCGCGCATGCGTTGGCCCAAACTCAATTGCCGCACAGGTTGATGGAGAATCTCATCAAGATCCAGACGGTCACAAAGATATTCTAATTGAGCTTTGAATACTTTTTGTGGAACCTTGTAAATTCCACTTAACAAACGATAGGTATCCAGGACCGGTAGGTCCCACCACATCTGGGTTTTCTGCCCAAAGACGACACCAATGTTTTGTACATAGGCTTTTCTGTCCTTGTAGGGAATATAGTTGCCGACTTTTGCTTCTCCACCATCGGGCGTCATAATTCCTGTGAGTACCTTAATGGTTGTTGACTTTCCAGCGCCATTGGGGCCGATATATCCAAGGAAGGCGCCTTCTTCCACGTTGAAGTCGATATGGTTTAAAGCTTTCACGATTCTTTTATTTCGCTTTAGGCGTCCGGTCTTTTCGTAAATGGTATAGTTCTTTTGCAGATTTCTTACCGTAATATAAGACATGTCGACCTCCTTTAGGTACCTGTGCTGGAATAGCGTTTAATTCCCATTTTCCAGACGCTTATGGTGATGGGCGCCAGAATGGAAATACCCAGCCAAGGTGCCAGCAGGTATAGGGACTGTTGTGATTTTCCTGTTAAAAACATCAGTGGATAATAGGTAACCGTGAAGAAGGGAATCACATAAGTCATCACGGATTGGAAGAACTTGTGATAGATCGTTGCCGGATACTGTGCTGCAGTTCGCGTAGCATAGTGCCCAAGAATTACAATATCTTCATTTTTTCCCGTCCAAAAGGCTGTGGATGCCAATAAAATGCTGATTAGCAGATTCATGGCAATTGAAGCGAAGTAGAGAGTTGGTAGATAGATCCAAGCAAAGGGATAAATAAACTCGATCTGCGATAATCCCCAAATGCCGACAAGACTGGCTTGCAAGACCAATCCAAGTTTTTTAAAATCGACAGTCTGCAGCATGGCTTGACCGAGTACGGATGCGGGACGGATCAAGAGGGTGTCAAAGCGACCGGAAAGGATCAGTGTTTCAAAGTTGTTCAGACCGTCACCAATTACACGGTAAATGCCGAAGCCAAATTCGATGATAGAGTAGATGACGGCAATTTCCACCAAGGTCCATCCCTGGATGTTTTGAAAGCGAATGAGAATCATCGCAATAATTAAAAAGTCTGCAAAAACGCCAAGGAAGTTTCCGATAATATTGACAATGAAATCGAAAGCATATTGGGTTTGGCTTTTCAATGAGGCGATAAATAAAATTTTAAATAGCTGCATGGAATTATCCTCCTTGAATCACCAAATATTTGAGACTTTTTTTTGTCAGAAAGATGGCGAGACTGCCAAGAATAAGGATCCAAACGCCTTGGCCAAGCAAAGCGTCAGCCAATGGATAGGTGCCTTGATAAACAGCAGCTGGTACATAGGTTGAGTAGGCAAAGGGTAATGCCATGCTGAGTTTTTTAATTGCTTCGGGATAATATTGCATATGGATAAAGGCACCGCTGAAAAGTGCTGTTGCAAAGTAGTACAGCATTTGAACCCCATTGATGGAAATAAAGCGAATGCTCCAAAGTCCGACATAGTAGTTAAGAAAAAATGCGATGACCATTCCGTTGACCAAGGTAATAAAGTAGGGAAGGATCTGCGATGGGTCTGGCAGAGATACACCCATAAAGAGTACACTGAACAGAAAGATGGGTATTGAACGAAACAGGAAGTTATAGAATAGATGTCCTGCGATTTCAAAAAAACTGCCATAAAGCAACCCATAAGGACGAAGCCGTTCGAAAGCAATGGTACCTTCTCGCACTTTGTTGGGAATGTAGCATCCTCGAGGGATAAACATAACCAGCCAAAGTCCAGCCTGATTGACCATTAAGTAAGTGATGGCAGAATAGCCTTCTGGAGTGGCGCCTAAAACAGATAACCAAATACGTACGTTTATGTAGCCAAAGATGATGCTTCCCATATTATTGATAATATGGTTGAGTAGATAGACGCGATCACGAGCGAAGGAAGCATTCGCAAGCGCAAGACCTGAAATCATGGTGCTCACCTCCTAAATAAAAAAATAAGTTCGTAGTTGCTCTATTTGGCCAATTTCAAAGGGAGTTAATTATATCGGAATGATTGTTGAAAATCAATATATTTCAGCAAATACGACTGAATAAAAAAACAAACACCGCAAGAAGAAAATCTTGCAATGTTTGTTTACAGAGACGGTTATTTGTATTCGGGAGTTTCGTCCAAGGTGTGTTCTTTTCCATTGGCAACTGGCCGGATAAAAAACTCGACTTTGGTTCCGATTTTTCTGGCGAAAGCCGTGCTCTCATCCTTGGAAATCGTGAAGAACTGATCACCGTTTAATATTTTTTGGACCACTGATTTTAGGGTGTATTCGATGGTCTTGCCACCGTTTTTCTCGCGGTATACATGGTTATTGCGAATTTCTACCTCGCGGACCTTCATTTTGATGACTTCTTTTGTTTCTTGATCTTTTTTGATTTTCATAATGATATAGTCTGGCATAGGAAGCTCCTTTCCATCTCCTCTAATATCAGTGTAAAGCAGAATTAGGTCTAAGGGAAGAGATATCTGAAAATTCAAACAAATCGTAAGAACTATAGTGATTGTTTATGAAAATCTTGTAACACTCATGTTGATTTATTTAGTATTCACCAACAATATAATGGGTCCATTTATTATTATCAGAGCGGTACTTTCCTGCTTTAAGACCATCTCCACCATCCAGAATTTCGTCGAGATAAGCTCTTGCTTCAGCATCAAGTGGAACAAATGGGATTTCTAACACCAAATATTTGATGCTGTCGTGGGTTCTGTAATCAAGTTGATAGGT
The DNA here is from genome assembly GCA_036323355.1 of Gottschalkiaceae bacterium SANA. GTDB lineage: Bacteria > Bacillota > Clostridia > Tissierellales > GPF-1 > GPF-1. Next base: position 1,312,788 of record AP028876.1, read on the forward strand.
ATCATTGTTTTCAACATTTTCTTCGCTTTTTGGATTAAAGGGATTGACTGGCCAAAAATCAAGGTAGGGGCCAGCCCAGCCTTCAGGTCGAAAGACTTCATCAGCCAAGCTACCATCAGGTTTTTTTCCTGTTAAGAATTCTTGATTTGTTTTATGCACGTTTTGAAGGGTCGGGTATGACTTAACTGTTGCAAAGTAAACTTCAACAGATTTTTCTACAATGCGGCAATCATCAGCTACCTTTCGCATATTGGCATATTTGACCATATTGAGATAGTTGGGTACTGCAATGGCAAGGATTAAGCCGAGTATTGCTAAGCTTACAAGAAGCTCGATTAAAGTAAATCCTTCTTTTTTAAGGTTGTTACGCATAATTCCTCCCTTCAATACAATAATGTAATTTTAATTATATGATATGCAGAGCGAAGTGTAAACTAAAGCGGTGATCTATCTGAGCCCCCCGATCTCTATTGCTTGTGTCTGTCGTGCGTTTTGTAGGGATATCTTTTGTTATGTGGTAGTATATTCTAATAAGAGGAATGTAGTATTGAATTTTGTGTTTTTTGAATTATGGATTATAATTAAAAGATAATAATTACCTTCGAGAAGAGAAGCGTAATAGAGAATGGAGTTTTGAATATGAGAGTGTCGATGACGAATCGCCAGCGAAAAGCATTGGAGACAAAAGAAAGAATTTACCAATCAGCATTGGAACTATTGGAATCGGATGGTTATGAAAATATTCGAATTGAAGATGTTTGTCAAAAGGCTGAGGTATCGATTGGGACATTCTACAACTATTTTAAATCAAAGAATGAGATTCTTCACTTGATCTACCAAAAAGGTGACGACTATTTTGAAAACACCGTTAGTGATGCAATCGAGGGGTTGGAAATTGAAGAAGCAGTGATTGAATTTTTTCGCTATTACGCAAAGTATAATATCAACACGGGTTTGACAACGCTCAAACAGTTGTATAACCCTGAGAATGAGTTCTTCACAAAAAAACGGGGAATGCAGCTTGTTTTGGGTCGACTGATTCAAAATGGGCAGGACGAAGGTCAACTGACTGAGGAATTTTCGTCCTATGAAATTGTTTGTGACCTATTTGTTCTTGCAAGAGGGATCGTCTATGATTATTGTTTAAAAGATGGCCAGTTTGACTTGGTTGAAAAAATGGAATCGTATATTCAACGGGTATTGAAAACGTATAGAAATAAATAGCAGATGACAAGGTTGATTTTCGGCCTTGTTTTTTTTATAACGATTTCGATGAATGTATTCATTGAACTTATTCATTTTCTGTGTTATCCTTGTTTTGGACAAATAAATAACAATCTTTTGGGAGGTAAACATGAAAAAGGGGAATGGATTTAGAAGAGTTCTAAGTATCTTGTTATGCTTGGCGATGGTGTGGTCTTTGGCGGGCTGTTCATCATCTTCGGCATCAGCTCCAGTAGTTGAAGAACCGGCAGTAGAAAATCTGTATACACCGGGAACGTACACAGGAACGGCGGCAGGAATTAATGGCGATATCACGATGGAAGTTGTTGTAGATGAGAATACGATTACAGCAATTAACGTAATTGAACATAAAGAAAGCCCAGGAATCTCTGATTTAGCTTTTGAAGAGATCCCACAAGCCATTATCGATGGACAGACATTAGCGGTTGATAGTGTAGCGGGCGCTTCTTATTCAAGTGCGGGCATTATTGAAGCGGTTCTTTTAGCCTTGACGGAAGCGGGCGCGGATATCGAAGCACTTTCTTACAAAGAGGCAGTGGTTGATGACGGATCAGGTGCTTCCAAGGAAGTTGTTGAATATGAGACAGAAGTTCTTGTAATTGGTGCAGGTGGAGCAGGCTTAGCAGCAGCCGTATCGGCACACCAAAACGGTGCTAAAGTTATTGTATTAGAGAAGATGCCAAAAGTTGGTGGTAATACAATCATGTCTGGTTCCGCATTCAACTGTGTCGATCCTAGCAGACAAGTGCCACAAGGCATTGAAGACTCGATTGATCTACATATCCAACAAACCTATGAAGGCGGAGATGAAAAGGGTAATCTTGTTATGATCCGTACATTGGTTGAAAATGGCTACCCAACACTTCAATGGTTGGAAGGCATGGGTATGGAATTTAAAGACCAAGTATTTACGGTATTGGGTGGAATGTGGCCACGTGCGCACAAGCCTGTTATGCCATTGGGAACAGGATACATCGATACATATGAGAGATATATCGATGAACATTCAGATGATATCCAAGTTTTGTTAAATGCGGATGTATTCGAACTTATGATGGAAGATGGTCGTGTGATTGGCGTAAAAGCTGATGGAAAAGAGAAAGAAATTATTGTACATGCATCAAAAGGTGTTGTGATGGCAACCGGTGGTTTCGGTGCAAATGTTGAAATGCGTGTAGCCTATAACACCATATGGAATGATTTAAGTACATTAAATACAACCAACCACCCAGGTGCGACTGGCGACGGTATTGTTATGGCGGAAACGATTGGTGCGAATTTGGTTGGCATGGAAGCGATTCAATTGTTACCAATGGGAGATCCTAAGACAGGAAGTTTGTTAGGGAATATCGAGCAAGGCGTTGAAAATCGAATTTTTGTCAATGATCAAGGCAACCGTTTTGTAAATGAAGGCGCACGACGCGATGTTATGACGGCGGCTCTTTTGGAACAATCAGACACCCATATGTGGATTGTTTTGGATAAACATTCTTATCCAGATGGACAAACACGAAATAACTTTAATGAAGTGATTGATGACTTGGTGGAAGCTGGACGTGCGTACAAAGCAGACACTTTGGAAGACTTGGCTGCACAAATTGGTGTAGATCCAGCAAACTTGATTGCGGCAGTCGACTCCTTTAACAAAGGTGTTGAAGAAGGAACTGATGAGTTTGGCAGAACCTTGTATGATCAAAAGATCGATACCCCTCCATTCTATGCAGGTGCTCGCGTACCGACTGTACATCATACCATGGGTGGAATCGAGATTGATCCGGAAACCCGAGTATTGGACACTGAAGGCAATGTAATCCCAGGATTCTATGCGGCCGGCGAAGTAACAGGGGGCATTCATGGCGCTAACCGTCTTGGCGGAAATGCATTGGTAGACATTGCAGTATTCGGCAAGATTGCTGGTGAAAGTGTTGCCTTGGAAAAATAAGAACGATCATTTCTTGTATAGCAAGTGATGAATGGAATGATACAAAAAGGGATGCTAATTATAGCATTTTTTTTTGTGTTGAAAAAGATGTGTTTGATGAGTTCATTCGTATAAAATTTAGAAAATCTGCTAGTGATCATGGTTTGTCACGTTTGATGGAAATGTTATTTCATTTATTGTCACAATATGTTTTGCTGTCACGATATGTGATAAAATAAGAATGATATTAAAAGAATATTCAAATTATTATTTTTTTGTTCTAGTATTTCCAGTGGTTTGAGGCAAAATAGCAGAATTTGAACAAATTGTGACGAACTTTTGGCACGTGAATTGCAAATAGAAAGAGTGGGAGAGAGAATCATGGAAAAGAAGAATTTGGTAAACGCATTAATGCAAGTGATTCGAGAGGAAGATCCAAGAAACCCCTACACCGATCAGGAGATCGCAAGACAATTGCATATTTCTCGCAGTGAAGTTTCAATTCTTCGGGGTGAAAATGCTATCGAAGATTCACGTGATCGAAGAAAGGCTAGACTGATCAGTGCGATAGAAAGTATTTTGCTTGAGGATCCAACGGCTTCAGTACGGGTTGCAACAAGTTTATTGAATGAGAGAGGCTTTCGAATTTCACGAAATGGAGTGGCAGGTTTGCTTAAAAATCTGAAAGAAAACCTGGATGAGAAAACCGATTCAATCGTTCAAAAAAATTCGTATCGCAAGAATAAGGTTTTTGCATTTGAACCGCTTATTGGTGCAAATGGTAGTCTGAAGGCACAGGTTGAATTGGCAAAGGCGGCTATTCTTTATCCGTCTAATGGACTGCATACCTTAATCTATGGTGCAACTGGGGTTGGAAAGAGCCAAATGGCTGAATGTATGTATCGCTTTGCAATTGAGTCGAAAACAAAGGTCCTGAATGCTCCGTTTATCGTTTTTAATTGCGCGGATTATGCAGATAATCCTCAATTGTTAATGTCTCAATTGTACGGATACAAAAAAGGTTCCTTTACAGGAGCGGAGGAAGATAAAGCGGGTTTAGTCGAAAAGGCAAATCACGGAATCTTGTTTCTTGATGAAATTCATCGCCTTCCGCCAGAGGGGCAAGAAATTCTATTTCATTTAATTGATAAGGGTAAATTTCGTCGATTGGGCGAAACAGATCTTTATCGAGATGCACAAATCCTATTGATTGCAGCGACAACTGAAAATTTGGAATCCAATCTCCTAGCGACTTTTCGGCGAAGATTGCCAATGATTATCGAATTGCCAAGTTTGGCTGAACGTCCATTTATTGAGCGTTACCAAATTATCGAGAAATTTTTCAAACAAGAAGCTTCACGCATGAATGCAAATCTTGTGGTTTCGAAGAATGTGATCAAGGCGCTGATTCTTTATGAACCAACCGGAAATATTGGAAAGGTATTATCTGATATTCAAGTGATTTGTGCTCGAAGTTTTTTAAAGTTGATTGCTCGCCCAGATTCTACAATTAAGATTGATGTAACGGTGTTACCGAATCTTGTATTACAAGGATTACTGAAATTAAACTTATTTCGGCAGGAAATTGAGATGGTTGTCACAGAAGATCTTAGTATTTTTAGTTCGGAAGAAGTGATACCAGAATGCGTTGCCGATACCCCATACTTACTTCCAAGAGAAATTTATAAAACCATTGAGAAGAAGTACAAGGAAATGCAATATAAGGGGATCGATGAAGAAATTATTAATCGAATTATTGAAAATGAATTGGAAACGCAGGTTTATCAATCAGTTAAGCGAATCCGAAAAGACAAATCAAAGCTTGTGAAAAATGATTTGGAGCGCATTGTGGGACCACAAATCATAGAAGTGGTTGAACAGATGATTTTAATTGCCAAGGAGTATTATCAGGATATTGACGATAGTTTGTTCTATTGTTTGGCAACACATCTCGCAGCTTCCTATGACCGTTTGGTACAAAATGAATCCATTAAAAATCCAAAGCTTGAAAAAATTAAGATTCAACATCCGAAGGAGTTTCAAATAGCCAAGGAAATGGCAGAGTTAGCGGGGGATCGATTAACGATAGAGCTTCCGGAGGATGAAGTAGCATTTATTGCCATGTATGTAAAAGCATCTGCATCAAAAGAAATGGTGCCGCAAAATCAGGTTGGTGTTTTGGTCTTAAGTCATGAGCAAGTTGCCCAAGGGATGGCAACCGTTGCAAATCGACTATTAGGTGTGGATCATGCGAGAGCGATGGAGATGTCATTGGATGAGGCACCAAGTATCGCTCTAAATCGTACGATGCAAATAGCCAAAGAAATGGCCAGTGAAAAGGGAATTCTCTTTTTATCGGATATGGGGTCTCTTGTGGGCTTCGGGAAGCTCGTAGGAAAAGAATTGTCTATGAAAACGAGAACGGTATCACGGGTAGATACCATGATGGTGATTGAAGCCGTTAGAAAGGCTTTGATGCCCGATTCGAATCTTGATGATATAGCCGATTCGCTTCAAGCGGGTCAATTGGTCGATAAAGGAATTGCGCTCAAACATTCAAATCCACGTCTGAAGAAAGCGATTATATCCGTGTGTTTGACGGGTGAGGGATCAGCGAAGATTATGGCAGATGCCATTGAAGAAGCGATCGTGTCTATTCATGAAGAGATTGATGTGATCACAATGAGTGCGATTGAAGAAAGGTCGATTGCCCAGCGTGTAGAAAGCATGGGAAAAACCCATAAAATTGTTGCTATTGTAGGCACTATCAATCCAGAAGTTCGAGAGTTTCCATTTATTGAAGCCAGATTCATTTTGGATGGAAGTGGAATCACAAGTCTAAACCAGTACATTCGTGATGGAGGATTTCAAATTTCGGAAAGCGCACAGGAACAAATTAATCCTCAAATCGTACTGGCAGATCAACTGATTCACGAAACGACAACCGTGTTGAAGTCCAATATGTTATCCAAGAGAGAATGTATCGAAAAAATGACTAATCTTCTTCATGAGTTTGGTTATGTAACCGAGGATTTTCAAGATTCAGTTTACAAACGGGAAGATTTAACACCGACCTTGTTTGGCGGTGGGATTGCAGTACCTCATGGGGACCCACAGCAGGTAAAGAAATCGGTGATCGGCATTTTAACGTTAGATGAGCCGGTCTTATGGAATGATAAGGACTATGTGGATTGCATTTTCTTTATGGCAATCAATGAATATTATAAAGCAGAATTTAAGAAGCTGTACAAGATCACAACGGATCCATATGTCCTAAAAAAGATCAAAGAATGCAGCAGTTTTGAAGAATTAAGGGAGGTCATTCGAAATGCATAAGGGGTTTGTGTTAGCAGAAGAGGTTGTACGGGTTCAGGTGGATGTGCCAGATCGCGAAGCAATTATTAGCTTGTTGGCAGATGTATTAGAGAAGGAAGGGTATGTGAAGGGGACATATAAGGAAGCGGTTTTAGCTAGAGAAGAAGTATTCTCTACGGGATTGCCCTTACAAGAGTATTGTGTCGCAATTCCACATACGGATGCTATTCATGTGAATAAGCCGATGATTGGAGTTGCAACCTTAAAAAACCCGGTTCAATTTGCTGAAATGGGAAATCCGGAAGAGTTATTGGATGTGAAGCTTGTATTTATGTTGGCCATGCAAGATGGAAGGGATCAAATTAAACTGTTAACACAAATGATGAAAATTGTGCAGGATCAAGAACTGCTCAATCGGATTTATCAGGCTGATCAGAAAGAAATTGTTGAATTAATCAATCAAAAGCTTTGCATGGAATAAGCTGTAGCATAGGGATTGAATGAAAATAATGATGAGAGGAGGGAGAATATGCGTACATTTAAAGTATTAACGGTTTGTGGAACTGGAATTGCGACATCAACTGTTGCTTCTGAAAAATGCAAAGAAATGCTGCTAGATCGTGGGTTGAACATCGAGGTTATTGAGTGTAAGGCAACAGAGGTGGAATCAAAGATATTGGTTTACCGACCAGATGTGATTGTACATACGACAATTTTGGGAGAAGATGTGGGGAATACGGTAAAGAAAATTCGTGGGCTGGCTTTTGTCACAGGTGTAGGGATGGACAAGTTAGCTGATGAGATTGCAGATTACTTAAAGAGTGTGGAATAGAGAAAATTCGGGAGGGAAATTATGGCGTTTATTCAATTTATACTTGATTTAGGGGCAACCATTATGATGCCCATCGTCGTTACCATCTTAGGTCTTATTTTTGGACAAAAGTTATCAAAAGCATTTCGTTCAGGCTTAACCGTCGGAATTGGATTTGCAGCAATTTTTATGATCGTTGGAATGTTGGTTTCAAATCTTTCTCCAGCAACTCAAGCGATGGTGCAGAACTGGGGATTGAAACTGGATGTTATGGATGTTGGCTGGCCAATTTCTGCATCGATTAGTTTTGGAACCAGCATCGTTCCTGTTGTATTTGCCGCATGTTTTGGTTTGAACATCATTATGCTGGCTTTGAACTGGACCAAAACCATGAACGTAGATATTTGGAACTACTGGCATTTTATCTTTACTGGCGCATTGGTTATGTATGTAACAGATAGTGTTGCATTGGGTGTGTTGGCTTCACTGATCTGTTTTGTCATTATTATGAAACTAGCCGATTACACGCAACCCTATGTTGCTGATTTCTTTGGAATGCCAGGTATTTCCTTGCCACATACAGAAACAGTATCGTGGGCGCCATTGGGAATTTTGATTGATAAGATTATCGATCGTATACCAGTGATTAATAAGATTGTAATTAAGCCGGAAGGGATTCAAAAGAAGTTTGGACTCTTTGGAGAACCGATGATCATGGGTCTGTTATTGGGCATGGGCATTGGCGCATTGGCAGGGTATGACGCAGCAGGCATTTTAATGCTGGGTGTTAATATGTCAGCGGTTATGTTCTTGATGCCTAGAATGGTACGTGTTTTGATGGAAGGTTTAATGCCATTGTCGGAAAGTGCACGGGACTTTATCAATAAGCGATTCCCTGGCAAAGAAGTATTTATTGGTATTGATGCAGCAACAGCAATTGGTCATCCTTCTGTTATCTCAACGGGTTTGATCTTAATTCCAATCACCTTGGTTCTTGCGGCAATCTTGCCTGGAAATCGTGTATTGCCGTTTACAGATCTGGGACTAATTCCAATTCTGATGATTTGGGCAGTTGCACCATCTCGCGGGAATGTATTTAGAGGTGTTGTGACAGGAACGATTTTCATGGCATTGATTCTGTTGATCGCAACGGATTTGGCAGAAATCACAACCTTGATTGCACGGGATGTACAGTTCCCGATTCCAGAGGGAACAAGCTTGATTTCATCTTTGGATGAAGGTGCTCACTTGGTACCATATCTAATTTATAAATTATTTAGTCTGTTTGGATAAACCGATACAGAAAGACATGGCGAGGGGCAATCCTGCCCCGATCGCCCTTACATCAAGGAGGAGTTACGAATATGTTATTACAAGAAAAAAGAGAAGAATTAATTGCGGTGGCACAACAGATTCAAAAGGACAAATTGGTGCCTTTGACATTTGGAAACTTTAGCTTACGGGATTTTGAAACGGGATATGTTTGTATCACGCCATCAGGTATGCTTTATGATCAACTGAAACCAGAAGACATTGTCGTTGTGGATGTAGACGGTAAGCATGTTGATGGAGATCGCTTGCCATCTATTGAAAAAGATCTTCATTGTGCGGTATTTAGAAATCGCCCGGAAGTTGGCGCAGTCGTGCATACACATTCGACTTTTGTTACAACTTGGGCATGCTGTAACAAAGCAATTCCAACCATTGTCGCCGAGGTAGCAGCTTTGGTGAAGGGGAAAATCAAGTGTGCGCCATATGCTTTATGCGGTTCTCAAGAACTAGCGGATGTTACTGCAGAGTATCTTAAGGATGACGATGCTGTTTTGATGGCAAACCATGGTGTACTAGTGGTTGCTGATTCGATTCAACGTGCATATGTCAATGCGGTAATCGTGGAAGAGGGTGCTAAAGTAGCCTTCTACGCAGAACAACTAGGCGGTATGTATGTATTTACTCCAGAAGAATGCGAAACAGAACGATTGAGTGCTAATGCTGGTTACGGCCAAAGATAAGGAGTGAAAAAATGATCTATGAAGCCATGCGATTCATGGCAGGCCCATATATGTGCCGTGTCATGGACTTTTGCTTACAATATCAAGGCGTTTTTAACATTTTACTTGTAACAGGTGCTTTTGCGTACCTGGCACATAAACGGACCAAGAAAAAGATACAACACCCTTAGAATGCTGCCCTCAAATGAGGGCAGTTTTTCTTTTGCTTTCATATTTCTGAAGGGGTGAAAATTGGGCAGTTATTCCTTATAAATAGTAAAGGAGAGAATGGAGGGATATGATGTGCTGGTTTCATATGCGAGGGAAGATCGAGAAGTTGCTGCGTATTGTGTAATCAACTGGTTGCGGAGGGTGTTGAGGCAAGAATCGCATCAAGGGCGATAATTATGGATGAGAGATATATTATGGAAGTCACCGAGATGATAAGATCAGTAAAAATTGCAGTGGTGGTTATTTCGACATATTCTGGCTCTTCTGGACAAGTAAAGAGGGAATTGGAATTGGCTACGAAGAATCAATTAGAAATATTGCCAGTGAGGTTGGATGATACGAAACCTTCCGGTAGTTTAGGATATTATCTTTCGGGGAAGCAATGGTTCAGCATGAAGCGAAATGAAGTTGAACCTTGGGAGACGGCCCATCAGATTAGTCGCTACCTTCAAACTGGAGAAGTCGAATCAGAGGCGGCTGAGAAAAAGAGCCGTTTCAGTTTTTAAAATTCAAGAGGAAATAAGGAAAGATGCCGAGAATTCGGCATCTTATTCTATGGCACTGCAATATGATGAATCAGCGAAGTGCAATCATTTAGCGATTCCTTCGTTAGTAACTCTTTTTGATCAAGTTGGATGTCGTCTTCTTTCATGGACAAATGCAAACGCAGGGTCGCATTGCTTGTGCAGGAAGCCTGCGAGAGTGTCTTATCGTAGTTCATTGAATCGAGGGGAAGTGCCAGTTCGGCGTCGTTCCATTCGATCAACAATGTTTTACCTTCACGGTCAAAACCTTTTTGAAGATCACAATAGGGAATATCCAGTGTTGTTCGTAAATTAGTGGACCGCAAAGGTGCCAAGATGATCGATTGATCTCGTGCGTTTTCATTGTCCGGATCGTGTAATGATGGGTGAAAGAGACCGAATCCGTTGTCGATGAAATGTGCTTGCGTGCAAGTCCCTTGAGGGCTCTCTATAATGAGCGGTTGGAAACGGCTGCCACTTGAATGATCAGTATCATGTTTTGAAGGTTCGCTCCAAACAATTTTTGCAATTCTGTAATAGGGAATGGGCTGAACGTTATCATCAAAGTCGTCCATCGTGATTGTTGAACCCTCTGGACCGAGTGTTAAAGGCGTTTGATGGGCACGAAAAGCACTGGTGCCAGTTAGCTCCCAATTGGAATTGTAATGTTGGTGTAGGTGATATGCACCAAAGGTGTAGAAGATGGTGTCTGTGATAAAAGAATCCTGGGTACAGATTAAATCGTGTACACAAGTCAAGTATTGAGAGTGAAGTTCAAAAACCCGAAGTACTTCATAAGTAGTGGCATCTAATTTTGTGATTTCGTTACAAGTTCCTTCGGAACCAAGGGTATTTATGTAAATGTGTTTGCCATCCATGGAGTAATCAAAACCGAAATAAAAATTTGTATTTAGGGGAACGGGTTGAATTGATCCGCTTACTAAGTCTTCTGTGCTTAGGTCATAAAAAGCAAGTTGATCATGTTTGTTATGGGCGATCATGCCAATTCGACCATTCCTAATTTTAAAGGAATAAAGAGAGTCGATGAAAGGGAGTTTGATCAAGGAACCAGAAAAATCATTTAGGAAGTACGTGAATTTATCGTTTTCATCTTTGCCGTATTCAATGGCTGCTGCTTGCTTGCCATCAAATGCCATAAAGAGCCGACGATTTTCTGTAAAAGGATAAGTGGGCGTTTCAACTAGACTGCCGTCTAAATGAATGACGTAACCATGAGAGTGTACATAGTCATCTTCTAGCTCGCCTACATATAATTCATCATGTGCGGCATCATAAAAATAATTATCAAGATGATCGGTATTTGTATAGGACCCTAAAAGCTGTAGATTTGGATACTCCTCGGTCGTACAAAAACTCAAATTCATAAAAAAAGTTATAAGCAAAATTACGTACAATAATTTTTTTGTGTATTTCATACGTGCCTCCTTTTGTAACCAACTACTACTATAATAGCAAGTTTGTTTTTGCCTAACATTACATATAATTACAATTGTTGTGATTATACCAAAAGTTAAGAACTTTGTTGGAAAGCACTCTGATGAATTGTGATATTTTCATTGCATCAATCTGCCCGAGAGTGATATTTGACTTTGAAACGGTTGGTGTTAAAATTGGGTATATATTCCTTGAAAACGATGAAGGAGTAAAGCGATGGCTTATGATGTGGTAGTTTCATACGCAAGAGAGGATCGGGGAATAGCAGTAACTCTCTGCAATCAATTGCAAGCAGAGGGCGTGCAAGCTCGTATTGTAACTCGGGTGACAAGGCTGGATGAGGGGTTTGCTGCAGAAATCGCTGGCATGATTTCAATGGCAAAAGTGCTTATTGTTGTTATGTCTGCAAATTCCAATCAATCGGGTCAAGTGATTCGAGAAGTGGAGCTGGCGACAACGAATGGACTAGAAATTCTGATTGCAAACCTGGACGAAACAAAACCAACGGGAAGCTTGGGGTATTTTTTATCCGATAAGCGATGGTTCAGTATGAAGAACAAAGAAGTGGAAGCGTGGGAGACGGCAAGTGAAATTCGTGCTTATCTCGGAAAAGAGATGAGCGGACAAGAGGATGCAGTTGAAAAGGTGCAGGCGACAATCAATGAGATAAAAAACAAACCGGAAACGGAAACACAGAACTTTAAACGGAAAACCACCAAGGCGGTTTTAGCCATGCTCGCGATCCCCATTTTTTTTATTCTGGTCATCTGGATGATCTTGTCGCAATTTGATTTCAGTGGATCTCCGTCTGATAAAGACTACGAGGCAGCCATGCAACATATTATTGTGATGCAGGATTCTACCTTGGAGAAGGCGATTGTTAAAACGCTGTCCAACCAGGGGTATATGGTGGAAGGTGAGTTGACAGAGGCTGATTTATGGGAACTGACTTCGTTGAAAGTGATTTCACCCGATGAAAGAGAACGACGACTCGAGGACTCGCTGTTAAAAGATTTTAATCAAGAAATTGCTGAAAATGGTTTGATTGAAATCGATGGAATTATTGAAAGTCTGGATGGTTTGGAATATGCCAAGAATCTAAATGCATTGATTATTGCAGGACAATCGATTCAAAAAATCGATGCTCTTGAAAGTTTAACCAGTCTTACCTATTTGGATTTGGGTGGCAATCAGATCAATAATATCGTGTCTTTAGGGAGTCTTAAGAATATTCGAGTGCTAAATTTAAATGATAATACAATTCGTGATATTGGTCCCCTTGAAACATTAGAACGGGTGACTGATTTGAACTTGTCAAACAATGAGATCATTGATATTTCGTCTTTAGAAAAGATGGGAGAGATCAAAAACATAAAGCTGATGAACAACAAGATTCATAATATTAGAACCCTTGGGAAGCTAACGTCATTAGAGGCGATTTATCTTTCTGGAAATGAAGTTGATGAGATTAGCCATTTAGCAGAGCTAAAAAAGTTGATTTTTTTGAATGCCAAGGGTAATCGAATTATTTCAATTAATGACCTGTCTTCGTTAAATAAATTGAAGTGGCTGTATCTAGGTGAGAATACCATTCGAGATCTTTCCGTACTGAAGGAGTTTGAGTCTTTGATCGAATTAGGAATCGAGCATAACCAACTTCAAAATATAAATGTCTTGGAAGATCTGAACGAAGAGTTTAAAATGCTTTGGATTGACGAGCAAACTTATCGTGCTAATCTTGAACTTATGGAGCGTCTTGAGGAAGCCGATCTCGTTATTCAGGTAATCGAGTAAATTTGAGAAGATAAAAGAAAACAACCTAGAAAGTATGAAACGATGAAACGTGATAAACGAAAGGCAATGATAGAAATTAAATGGTAAAAGGGGTGGGAGAATGTCATTTGAAATCGTATGCGGCGACATTACAAAGATCCAGGTGGATGCAATTGTAAACGCAGCGAATGCTGACTTACAAAGAGGCGGAGGCGTTTGCGGTGCAATTTTTTCAGCGGTGGGAGCGCAAGAATTGCAGGCTGAATGCAATCAAATCGGCCATTGCGATACGGGTCAGGCAGTCATCACCAAAGCATACAAGTTGCCTGTGCAATACATTATTCATACTGTGGGGCCAGTTTGGCATGGTGGAGATAGCAATGAAGAAACCTTGTTATATAATTGTTATATGAATTCACTGAAACTTGCTAAGAAAAATAATTGTAGATCGATTGCCTTTCCTTTGATCTCATCAGGGATCTATGGTTATCCGAAAGAAGAGGCGAGGGCGGTCGCAGAAAGTGCCATTCTGGATTTTTTAGAATATCAGCAAATGCAAGTGAAGCTCGTTTTGTTCCAATGAAGTGAATAAGAAAGAAAAAGAACGCCAATCGCAAATGTGATTGGCGTTCTTTTAGGAGTCACAAGGATGAATGAGGTTCGTTGCGTCAACGATTGTTGGTTTACTGGCAAAGATCTCCGACTGCTTTGACTCGAATTCGAGTCGCATTGCCAGGGTGATAAGCCAAAGGAATATCTTCCACTTCTTGAATTTCAATGGAACTTGGTTCAGCACCAGCCTTGATGGCTTCTTCGGTAGCAGTTGTTTTTGCGCTGACAATCGCTTCGTCGCGCGTGATATCAACCAAGGAGAAGACACGGTTGATTTCGCCGCTGACTTGTGAAATGGCGGATCCAACAGCGTTAGCCACAGGGAAGTGATTGGGTCGAATAATCTCCGAGATCCCTTCCAACTCATCCGTGACAAGGACACTTCCGCCTCCTACTAATATTACGGGAACAGGATCGGCTGATATCTTCATTCGATCAACGCCTTCGCTGATCAAGCGCATCCACTCAGTCATCGCTTTTTTCGCAAAGCCTTCATCAATGTGCGCAACCAAAGTGGAATCGCCTAAGTCCATCATGCCAAGACGAACTGCGATGTCGGAAGTGGTTAAGGTATCGCCACCAAAAATCAGGGATTTTTCCGTGATTTGATAACCTACACTTTCGGGTCCCACAATCACTTTATCTCCTACTTCTTTAACCAAGGTGCCGCCGCCAACGCCGATCGCTGTGATATCCGGCATTCTGAAATTGGTACGAGCACCGCCAATAGTAACGGCTAGAGAAGATTCCCGTGGAAATCCACTCATAATGACACCGATATCGGTCGTTGTACCGCCGACATCCAATACGATAGCATTTTGATTTTGACTGAGGTATGAAGCGCCTCGAATGCTGTTGGTAGGACCGCAAGCAATGGTCAAAATGGGGTAGCGCTGCGCGTATTCAGAGGACATTAAGGTACCGTCGTTCTGGCATAGATACAATTCTGCATCCAATATGCCTTCTTGCTTTAATCCAGCCTTAAAGCCTTCCACTGTTCTTGTCGCAACATTGTGAAGTGCTGCATTTAAAATAGTTGCATTCTCTCTTTCAATTAGCCCAACGGATGCAATTTCACTTGATTTGGAAATTGGAATGTCTCCCAGTTCTTCGCGTAAAATGCTTTCCACTTCATACTCGTGATCATTTCGAACGGGTGAGAAGACAGCTGTAAGGGCAATGGTATCTACCTTGCCTTTTAGTTGTTTTGCAACCTCTCGAATCTCTTGTGCATCAAGCGGTGAGATCTCGCGACCATCAAATTCGTAGCCGCCCTTAATGATGTGAATATTGCTGCCGATTGCTTGACGAAGGGATTCTGGCCAGTCTGGCATGGGTCGGATGCTGAAGGTGGCCGGTGCTGCGATTCGGATGATTCCGACACGGCAGAGACCTTTTCTTTCAACAATGGCATTGGTGCAATGGGTGGTGCCCAGCATAGCGTAGTCTATTTTCTGTTTATTGATTTGACTTTCACGAAGCACTTTCTTGATGGCATTATTAATTCCAGTTGTAACATCAAGGGTTGTAGGCATTTTTACACCTGCAACAACATGCAAAGATTCATCTATGATAACTGCATCGGTATTTGTACCGCCAACATCAATTCCTAATCTATATTTCATCCTACTTGGCTCCCTTCACTCGTTCTTCGATTGGTACATAGTCTATGTCATATTTGAAGTAGCGTGGCCCCACAGTCTCGATTCCTTTTTTTGTTCTCCACTTTTCATCACAGCGCAAGCCGACAACCACAACACGGCGTCCATATTTCAAGGCTTCCGTTGTAATGGGAACACCGGTTTCCAAGTCAACGATCGTAATTAGATCTGGGGTGGTTGCCAAGACTTCATCGCCCTTCATCACAACCAAGTTTTCGTTTTGGAAGTCCACGTGGCAGGATTCGCCCTTGTCTGCATTAATGCCAACGATTTTCGCTTTCCCGAAGTTGAAACCTTGACGGGTTTCTCGCAGAATATCAACGATTTTACCGGTAAACAGCTTGTATCCGTCTACGAAGTTGATCATGCGGTCGATGGGAAGAATGTCAGAGTCATCTTTATCCATAATGGAAGCTCCAATATTCTCGGCAAGGGTTAGGGTATTGTAAATGGCTGATTTTTTCAACTGATGTCCAAACATGGAATAAATGGAGATCATAACGGACCCGCCCATGGTGATGGTAGCGGTGCGGGCCAAGGTTTCTGACCAGGTGTTGCTGACGGTTTCCATGATCATGGAGTTGCCTTTTTCATCGGTAACGACCATGGGGCTTGTTGTAATTCCATCTAAATGAAAGGTAACCATCTGAAGCTCGGGGAAGGCGCGCCCCATGCCATCGCAATCAATGATGGGGATGCCTAATTTGGCAGCAACAGCGAATGGAAGCATGGAATTCACACCGCCAGCTTCGATAGGAAGGGTAGCGAATACCTTTTGGCCCGTGTATTTTTCAAGATGATTGATGATGACATCAAATTCTTGTCCATTGGCAATTTTCTCAATTAAAACAGTGGGGGCACCCATCATTGCTGTTGGCACCACGAAGGCGTCATCGGGCACTTCGCTCGGATCCAACATTTGTATGGGCCCGTATTGTCGGATGGCCTCTATGGCCATCAGTTTGCCGATGTAGGGGTCTCCGCCACCACCGGTGCCTAGTAGTGCGGCACCTAAAGCGATTTTTTCAATAGCTTTTTCGTCAATCAGTCTCATGTCTTTTTTCCTCCTATGCACTGACCTCTTTGTCAGTGTTACTTTCTTCTTTGGAACCTGTGTCTTTGTTTTCAAATTTATTCAAAATGACATTGGCGATCATCGCAACAACAATGGCATTGACCGGTGCGCTGCCCATATGAACAAAGTAGCCAACTGCAAAGCCGATTAACCAAGAGATTACGCCTGTCCAACGAACGCCTTCCTCTTCTTTCCACTTGCTTGGGTCACCTTTTCGAATAATCCAGTAGTCTGCGATCATAACGCCGGCAATCGGTGAGATGCCTGTTGTTAATACCAATAGGAAGGGGATAAAGTGGTTCATAATTCCAACAACGGCTAAAACCGTGCCGATGATGCCGGCAATTGCTGTTGCCATAGGACGCTTGTCGTCTTTCAGATGGAACATACTTGTCAAAGCGATACCACCTGAATAGGCGTTTACCGCATTGGTTGTCCAGGTTGCCAAAATTAGAATCATCAATCCGATCAAAGGGAAACCTAAATTGGAAACGACCTGAGTCATATCCGCGGAGCCTGCGGTAATGGCCATTAGTGCCCCTGCACTCAATAAGATGACACCCATTGGCAATACGCCCAAAACGGAGGAAAGGATGGCACCCTTTCGGTTTTCTGCATAGCGAGAGTAGTCGGGAGCGATAACGCCACCAACGGCGAAACCGCCAACGGTGATTGCAACGCCTTGCAAGAATGAGAAAGGTGCAGCTGGCGTATAGCTTAGCAATGCGTCCATGCCAAAGTTTGAAACAACACTATAGGTTCCGTATATGGCCATAAGCAAAAGAGCTGGTACAGCAACATAATTCAAGTAAGCCAAAGCCTTGTAACCATAAACAGCCGTCATCAGCATAATGGCACCCCAAATGGCAGCAGACAATTGGAAGGAAATGTTGACGCCTAGCCAATCATTCATAATGCTTGAGAATGCGCTTCCTGTGATGCTGGTCTGAACACCAAACCAACCCATAACGGAAATGCCAATTACGAATGAGATGATAAAGGATGCTCCACTCTTTCCAAATGCCGAACTGGCGGATGAAACGGTGGGTCGACCTAGGTCAGCGCCTTGGACACCTTGGAAAGTCATAAATAAAACGACGATTGCATAGCCGACGAAACCAGCAAGCAAGGCTTGTTTTAATGGCAAGCCTGAAACGAGGACACCACCAACCATCAAAGATGATACGCTGATAATTGCACCGATCCAGATGAGTGCGATACTCACCCAATGCTTTCTTTCGGACTGGGGAATTGATTCCAGTGCATGCTTTTCAATAAATCCATCATTTTTCTTTTCTGTGTTCATGCTTTCCTCCTTTAAATCTAAATTAGTAAGAATAAATTCGTCTTGCAAGCCTTACATTTGCAAGTTTCGTGCCAAAAGGAAAATGGCATTTTTGTGAAAAAGACAATAATAGCAGATGAAACAAGTCGAAATCGAGAGTAATCGTATAGATTATTCTCATGATTTCCAATTTGTTTTGCATAAATTCTCGTTTTTTCTCATTTTTTCTAAAAAAATCGCATTTTTCTCATTTTTAATTGTTTTGCCTCGAAATTTCTTCTATACTGGTATTAACAAACTTGAAAAAGATGAATTTCATGGATAAATAGTAATCATTTGAATTGATGGTTGATGGGAGGACACAGATTGTGGAAGAATTGAAACGTCTTTTAATGAGCTTTGGAGAACGGACCTATCAAACAATCGTCTTGTTTGATCAAAACCAAATCATTTATATTATCGGAAAGTCTGTTTCATTTGAGGGCTTCAGTGAATTGTGGGAGCAGCGGAATAATCAACCTGTGAATGAATTTGACTGCCCTGGGCGTGTCAGTTTTCATGGAAACTATGGATTATTATGGATTGCAGAGTCATTTGATGAGCGTTATCCGATCTATTTAAAGATGGTGGACTTACATGTTGAGAATGATCGGCTTCAAAAATTGCAACACTTCTATAACCACATCATTCGGGAAATTGGACGTGTTTCAGATACAGGAATCTTAGTTGTTAATGACAAGGGACAGCTTTTATATGAGAATGATGCATCGCAGCAGATTGATTTGAAGATGACAGTTGCTGAGCTAGCTAAGATTGATGAGCCGGCACCAATGAAATTTGATGAGATGATTAGAGAGTATCCCTCTCACAAAATTTATCGTAGAGGATTGCCAGATCAAAAAAGTACCCTTATTTTTTCTAAGGTGATGCAAGGAGAGGTTCAAAAAACACAAGCTTATGAATCTGCGGCATCTCTAGAAAGAAAAATTATCGGACAGACTTCTACTATGGAAGAAATTATGAATACCATTAACAAGGTTGCGCCAACAGACTCTACGATATTGATTCGCGGAGAAAGTGGAACCGGTAAAGAAGGCTTTGCCAAGTTAATTCATAACAAAAGCCCGAGAAAAAACAAGCCGTTCATAGCCATCAATTGCGCGTCGATACCAGAAGACTTGTTGGAAAGTGAGTTATTTGGCTATGCAAAAGGCTCTTTTACAGGCGCTTTAAAGGGCGGAAAAACAGGTAAATTTGAAGCTGCTAACAAAGGAACGATCTTTTTGGATGAAATTGGCGACATGTCAATGAATTTACAGGCGAAATTATTACGGGTCTTAGAGGAAAAGACAATAGAGAAGGTCGGGGGGGGTCGGTCGATCAAGGTAGATGTGCGAATTATCAGCGCTACCCATCAGAATTTGGAGACTATGATTTTAAAGAAACAATTCAGAAAGGATTTGTTTTATCGGTTGAATGTCATTCCCATACCGATCCCTGCACTTCGCGACAGAGCAGAAGATATCGAAAATCTGGTGCATTACTATATTAAGAAGCATAGTATCGTGAACAGTCGTTCCTTTATGCGACCATCAGTAGAAGTAATTGAAAAGATGAAGGCCTACAATTGGCCAGGAAATATTCGCGAATTGATTAATGTGGTTGAGTATATTGTATCTACCGAAGACGGAGAAATTATTACAGAGAAGATGCTCCCTCGTGAAATTTTGAATATAAAGCGAAGAGAGAAGCCGGATGGGAAATTATATCAAGCCATTGAAGAGACCGTGAAACGACATGTTGTGCCGATTGAAAACTACCAAAGACAATTGGTGAAGAAATCGAAGGCAAAACCAAGAAAACCGAATCGGAAGGAACTTTTAAAATTGCTTGACGAGTTCGGATATTCCAGTGAGAACAAAAAGGAACTAGCCAAACATTTGGGTATTAGTCCAGCTACTTTGTATCGATGGCTGAAAAAGAATGAGATCACTTGATGGGTAGAAGTGAGCTCGAAGGGAGATGACTCATATGAAAAAGATTGATAAGCAATCGCTTGAAGCCCTTATGGTAGGCAGTCAATTTCTGGGTTCTGGTGGTGGCGGAAAGATTCACATTTTAAGACAATTGGTTAAGGATAGTTTTGATGATTCTTTTTCGGTTGATTTGATGGCAGTCGATGAAATAGCCGAGGAAGGGATTGGTACAACGGTCGGTATGGTTGGCTCTCCAGAAGCCCTCGAGGAATTCTTGCCTACAGGACAAGAAGGCAGAGAATTATTGGATAAAATGCAGGAACTGACGGGGAAGAAAACCGATGCAATCTTTACCATAGAGGGAGCGGGTGTTAATTTGATTTATCCGGTTATCGTTGCCTATGCGACGGGATTGCCAATCATTGACGGTGATGGCATGGGGCGTGCATTTCCGGAATTGCCCATGACAACCTTTCAATTCAATAATCAACCAATTGCGCCCATCGTTTTTCAGGACATCGACCATATCTCCTATGTGTACAATGACCAAGACGCCAGCATGGTGGATTTAAAAATCAGGCAGAAGATTGCGGAGACCACGGGTATGGCATTTTTTGCTGGCTATCAAGCTCCTTATGCTGCGTTGAAACGAATCTTGATTCCTCATACCTTTTCGGTTGGGTTGAAGATTGGAGAAGCGTTTTTGCATGCGAATAATTTTGATGACCTGATGAGTGAGTTGGGCCACGTAACGCGTAATTCTCTTTATGGTTCTGCCATTGAAATTACGCGTGGTGTTGTCAGTGAACATGTCGCTATGGACCACTCTAATATCGCATCGTATCAGGTGGGCGAATACAAAGTATACTATCACTATGAAAATCTAATGGTCTACCATAACAAGAAGTTGGTGGCCAATGTGCCTGATTTAATTACTTTGGTAGACTTGGATACTTTAGAGCCAATCTCTGTGACTGATGCGGAACTAGGCATGCGGGTTGCCATCGTGGCTACACCGGCGCCTTTGCAATTGAGAACACCGACTGCGCTCAGTTATGTAGGACCAAAAGCCTTTGGATTCAAGTCGGCTTATGAACCCTTGGAGAAGATTCATTTCAAGCATTTTTTCTAAAAGATGGGAGGTGAAGCAAATGGCGCAATTGGGTCTTGTGATTCAGAAGGGTCAAGTGAAATATTTGTACGGGGAAGCGGGAACCATTGTTTTTTCTCAGTTGAATGGGGATTTCGTAGAATGGATGGATGCATGTGGCATTGCTCTTGCTAGGATCGATTCTCTTGTTGTTCAAAAGGACTTTTGCGAGGAACTGCCACCAATTCAAGCTGAAGGTGGGCAATATCGGTTGGAGTTCGAAGGGTTTGTAAGAGAAAAGCTTTTTGATTCGAATCAAGGGTCTACGATAAGTCTTGAGGAAATGCGGCAGAAACAATTGGCAGAGTTTGATGCAGAGGATGTAGTTACCCCCGACGTAGAACTGATTCGTAATCAAATAACCCGGGAGGATTACTGGGTGATGAATCTGATGCTGCATGAGCGGGCAAAAGAGTTTGTAAATGATCTTGAAGAAAAGCAAAAGCAATTTGGAATCAAGGTGCCGATCTACTTCTTGACGGGGAGCGGGTTTCTTACGGATGCCAAGAATGTGTTAAGAAATCCTGTATTAACTTGGCGGTCTGCTCAGGTATTGGAGTTGTTATCAACTGCTCGTCATCATCGATTAGAAAACTTTATTTATGTAAAGAAGCAAGAGGATGCCTATTCTCTTGCAGTGATGAAAGAAGGGGAAGTCATTGACTATCAGAATCGCTGTAGCTTTAATGGGTTTGAACTGCCACCATGGTTTGTGAAAATCAGCAAATCTAAATCAAGCGATGTAGAGAATGCCATTACATTTCTAAAACGGATTCATGGAGAATTACCTCTGGTGACAGAAGGCGAAAGTTGGAATAAGCGAGTTGAATACAGCCAGTATGCAGCCATGAGAAACCTGGTGGCGGGGTTGTTTCAGATTCCATACCGAAAACGACTCTTTCGACAGATCAACATGGCGCAAGGTAAGTTGACGGATCAAATAGAAGAAGAAATCAGACGGGCGATGGATCAGTACCTGATAAGAAACGGGATCCGTCTTAAAGATCCAACATACACCATCAGCAGTGAGAACTGGCAGTACTCCTTGGAGAGGATTGCAAGGCTGGAGTTGAGGGTTGTTGGAAAAATTGATTGAGTTAGATGCTGAGAAATCAGCATTTTTTTTGTTTGTCGGTAAACATTGGATTACAATTCCTCAAAACTTGTAAACTATAATTTAAACACATGTTAATTAAGTGGGATATATCCATATTGTATAGCTATAAATTTAGATGTATAATTTAAATTGACGATTCGAAGTTTTGGGTGGTTATATTATTGAGTTCTTTTGAGGTTTATTTTGCTGAGGGTAGAGCTGGAATAATTATTCTGAATTTCAAGCAAAGTGATTTGAGTTAGCAAATTCATTTTTTAGATATTGGGGTAGGTGATAGAGTGAAAGAGATTCGAAGTGAAGCTAAGAAATTAAAAGATACTGGGAAATATCATGAAGCTATAAGATTGTATGAGCAAATCTACGAGGAAGTTTTTGATAAGTGGATTGCATGGGAGTATTCATATTGCCTAAAAGGGTCTGGTCATATTGATAAAGCGATTGAGGTATCAAAAAGTATTTATAAGCACTCTAGTGATTTTAAAATTAACAATGATATGTTGGCGTGGTTACTTTTTGAGAAATATTATAAAGAGAAAAAAGATAATTATTCTTATATTGAAGTCGATAACATGTATAAAATAGCATTGTTCGTTCCAAGGTTAGTTACACAAGAAAAAAAGTCTCCATTTGAAAGAATAGTGCTTACAATGATAAAAATAATTAAGAATCATGATGGTAATTCAATAAACGCAAATGAAAAAGTTCTCAATTTGATTGAATTAATCGATCCAAATAAATTATCTCTTGAACCGCGTATAAGCAAATCATCACGAAAACAAAGAGTCTACCAATCGAATAGAGAAATGTATTATGCAACTAAAACCAAAGTGTTGTTAAATTTGGATAAGTTTAGTGAGTGTCTGGATTGTTGCGAAGATGCTTATGCATCAATTAAAGTGTTTCACCATGACAATGATATTTGGATTGATATTAGAAGAGCATTGTGTAAAGCGAAATTAGAAGGACCGCTAGTCGCAATTGCAGAAATGAAGCAAATTTCAATGAAGAAAAAACACTGGATTATTTTTTATGAACTTGGAAAGTTATACGAGAGTGTAGGGGATCAGGAAAATGCTTTGCTGAATTATTGTCGAGCAAGTATTTCTTCTGAGCCCATAAAGATGAAGGTGAAGCTCTATTATGATACATATCAATTATTGAAAGAAGCTAAGGAAAAGAATTGGGCTGAAGTGCACGCATTTTATATCGTGAGAATCAAAGAGCAACAAGGGTGGAATTTAACACCAGAATTGGCTGAGATAAAAAAGAAAAATGAAGGATATGATAAATCAATTGAATTTATCGGAGCATGTTTGCGAAAATATTGGATTGACTCTATCCATAAAGTTCTAGGGGAAAAGACCGGAAAAATTATTAAAATTGATAAAAGCAATAGGTTTGGATTTATTAAAAGCAATAATGAAAGTTACTATTTTCAGAGTAAATCAGTTTTGAATTCTCATAAGATTGTGGTTAATGACCAAGTAAAATTCTGTATTATTGAATCTTTTGATTATAAAAAGAATAGAGTTAGTGAAGAGGCAGCATATATAACAATTAGTAATGTGGATTAAACTTCAGTATATGGAGGCTGAGATGGCGAAAAAATTTTATGCAGTGAAAAGTGGACGTAAAACAGGGATATATGAATCATGGGAAGAATGTAAGGAGCAAGTCGATGGGTTTTCTGGGGCATCGTACAAGAGTTTTCCAGCTCGCAAACTAGCTTGTGACTTCCTAGGTATAATTGATGATGTTCAAACTGGGATTGAAAGGTCAGGGATCGCGGAGGCAATAGCATATGTAGATGGTAGCTTTAATAATAAGTCCAAAGAATTTTCATTTGGAGTAATTATTTTTCACGATCAGATAGAAGAACGTTTTGCAGAGATAGGTTCCGATCCTAATCTTGTAGCGATGAGGAATGTGGCTGGAGAGATACAGGGTGCCGAAAAGGCGATGAAGTTTTGCATTGAAAACGGAATTGCAAGTTTGGATCTTCATTATGATTATGAAGGGATAGAAAAATGGTGTACAGGAGAATGGAAGGCAAAAAAAGAAGGGACAAAAGCATATAAGGAATTTTATAATGGGATCAAAAATGAGCTGAGCGTTAATTTTATTAAAGTTAAGAGTCACTCTGGAGATACATACAATGAACTAGCAGATGAACTTGCAAAAAGTGCATTGGGAATAATCAGCGCACAAGAAATTACGCATACAGATAATAATATGACTGCTAAGAATATTGAATTCGGTGATTTGATGTGCATTGTTGATTTATTGAATGAAGAGATAAAAGACTTAAAAGTATCACCATGTAGCATACCATATGGAGAAGGTTTTTATTTGAGTGTTAAGGAACCTAAAAGGCAAAAACTGAAAGTTGTTCATTTTGCTGATAAAAGCAAATTGTGGGTACAAGGAAAAAGGGAAGAGCTATTCAATAGATTTTCGACATATTTGATTGAGCTGTTAGAAACTGAGGATGTTTCGGAATTTTTGAATACTGTTCATAATCTACATATCAAAAAGGTGGAAATTGAATCTGAATTCGAGCTTTATTTTCCAAATGCTATTGGACAGCTTCCGGAAAAATTGAATAATTATCTGCATCAAGCAGTTTATAATTTAAGAATTCAAGGAAATGTTTACAATGCAACTTTTTTGGTCGAACCTGCGATTAGACCATTAGAAGCGTTAATTAAAATTGCTTTGCAGGATAATGATATACCTATTAGAGAAGATGGTAATAAGTATGATTCGTTCTTTGTTTTTTATAAAGAGCACGGGATATGCAAGTTGAATAGTAATTATATTACATCTAGTCATAGTGAGGCGTTTATTGAATACATAGAAAGGTGTTATAATCACTATAATAAGAATAGGCATACATTATCACATTGGGATAATCCTAGTGACAGTGTGGATACTACAAGAATAATTAAATCGGTATATGATGCACACATGCTAATTAAGGATACATTATGTATAATAGATGAGTATTATTCTTTGTAAAGTGGGGTGGTGTTGTGAATGCATATACAATATTTTTGAAATCGACAGAGGGTTTTAAGGTGTTAATTACTATGCGTAATTCAGAGGCTCCGTTACAATATTTTAGAAGCATTGAACGAGAGTTAAGTGAGCTCGATGTTTCGGGGGAAGTATTGTTAGATCAAATGTTACATGTAGGGAATACGGAGGAAAGATTTATATCGATGATAATAAAAGGAAAAAATATCGATGAATCATCACTTAGATTCGTAAGGTTAAAGAAATCTTCTGAGTACAGACAACTTACTTGTAAGTTATTGAAAGAAGAAAGACTTGTTGAGAATTCAATATTGAGTAAAATTCAAAAGAAGATGATATTGAAAGGAATGTCAATTTAGAATCGAAAAGTGTGGTGATATTGTTTAATTCGGAAATAGGTATTATTAAAAATAAAAAAGACGATCATTTGATCGTCTTTTTTGTGGTGCTGAAGAAGGGACTTGAACCCTTACAATGTCACCATCGCCAGATTTTGAGTCTGGTGCGTCTGCCAATTCCGCCACTTCAGCATATTTCGTTGATGTGTTGTTCTTTCTGTAACAATGACTAGTATAAGGGCAAACGGGACTTGTGTCAATAGTCTTTTTTAAATTTATATTGGTTTATTTTTCCTTCCACATTCTGTATGATAGAGGAAAGAGCATAGATGGAGGTGAGTCTGTGGATAAGCAGCAAGAATTCGAATTAATCAGAGAATTCCGACGCGGAAACATCCAAGCATTTGAGACATTGATTCTAGATTATGAGAAATCTGTATATGGAATCTGCTTTCGAATGTTGAGGGACCGGGAAGAGGCCTATGACCTTTCCCAAGAAGTATTTATTAAAGCATATAAGGGATTATCCAATTTTCAATTTCAATCCAAGTTTTCAACCTGGATTTATCGAATTGCAACCAATGCCTGTCTGGACTATTTGAAGAAGAAGCGAGTGGACGTGGCCTTTTCCTTGAATCAAACCGTGGGGGAAGATGAATTCACCCCTGAGATGGAAGATGAAACGGCGCCAGAACCGCAAGCTGAGCTGGAAAGAAAAGAGGTTCGAGAGCAGATTGAGGATGCCATTGGACAATTAAGTGAAAAGTACCGGCAAGCGATTATTCTTCGAGAGTTGGAAGGCTTAAGTTATGAAGAAATAGCCGATATTACCGAGAGTTCCCTTGGAGCAACCAAGACGAGGATTAAGAGGGGCAGGGAGAGACTTCGAGAAATTTTAGAAGAAATGAAACTTCGAGCCACAGAAATCGTCTATGAAAACAGAAAGGGGTGAAATGCATGACTTGTAACGAATTCATGGAGCTGATCGAGCCGTACATGGAAAATAGATTGACGACAGTAGAACGAGAAGCTTTTGAAACG
Organism: Gottschalkiaceae bacterium SANA; assembly: GCA_036323355.1. Classification (GTDB taxonomy): domain Bacteria; phylum Bacillota; class Clostridia; order Tissierellales; family GPF-1; genus GPF-1. The sequence goes on from AP028876.1 coordinate 1,339,345, forward strand.
CATATGGAAACGTGTGAAGCATGCCGGATCGCCTTTCAAAATACTGTGATGGTGATCGAGGAGCTTCACGAGATTAAAACTGAACTCCCAACAGGCTTTCATTCAGACCTGATGGGAAAAATTAATGAATTAAACGATGATCAAGAGGTACTTTCTCTAACAACGACTACAAAACGGAAAAAGGTGAAACCGCAATGGTTGGCCTACGGGTCTGCCGCAGCGATTTTCCTCATCTTTTTGGCAAGCGGGGGAATGGAGTTGAGTCCTAGGGAAATGCAGGAAGCAGCAATGGAACCGGCCGCAGCTATCGCGGAAACGGAGATGCTGGACCGTTCTGGAACCCGAGAATTTGCAATGGACGAAGCGTCGCCTGAAGAGGCTGGAGTTTCGGCGAAGAATGAAGAAGCCTATGCTGGCGAGGCACCAAATATTCTCGCGGCGGAAGCGCCTTCAGTGGCGATGATGGCTTTGGATTATTCCACTCTTGTATTAGAGATGGAGATGCCTTTGCTTGAAGATCGGACCTTGGCGGGGATCCAAACGGATCTTTTAAAAACGCTGCAGGAATATGACGGTACTTTTTTACAACCGGATGACCTGACCCATGATTTTCAGTTTGTATTGCCGCGATCTGCTTACGACTTATTCCTGCGTGATTGGGAATCGATGTATCCAGATGCGATTGTTAACGAAGAAATCAACAACATCGACGACTTTGCTCAGCAAGAGACCGCCATCTATGAAAAAATTGCTGGTGCAAAACAAGGAGACGATGACAGATTGGTTAAAGCTTATGAAAGAGAACTTGACGATCTTTATAAGCAAATCGATCAGGTCACAGTATATTTGAAATTAGATCGGAATGGAAAGGAGTAGACAATGAAAAAAGGATTAATCATTCTTTTGGCTTTGGGTCTTGTGGCAACAGGCGCAGTCCTCGCAGGGCAACAGACATCCTATCTTGAGACGCCTGAAGCTACGCCTCGGGTCATTAGTGTAAATGGGCAAGGTGAAATCATTGCAGAACCCGATATCGCCATGATCGAATTGGGTGTGCAGACAGAACATGCAGACAGTGGAATTGCACAGCGAATGAATACGGGTCTTATGAATCAAGTCATGGAGAATTTACAATCAAACGCCATTGATGAAAAAGACATTCAGACCGTTCGCTATTCGATTTACCCAATTAATGAATGGAATCCTGAACTGCAACGCAGCGAGCCCAAGGGCTTCCGCGTGGAGAACATTGTTCGGGTAACCATTCGTGATCTAGAGAACGTAGGCAGTGTAATTGACGGAGTTGTCGATAATGGAGCTAACTCGATCAACAGCATTCAATTCGCTCTCAGCGATCCGGAAACAGCGTATTTGCAAGCATTGGAACTAGCAGTGAAAAACGCACAAGGCAAGGCAGGGCGGATTGCAGAAGCGGCTAATGTTAGCTTGGGCGAACCGTCTAGAATTACCGAAGGGTACACGTCGATTGCGACACGTAGCGACATGGTGATGGAAGCGGCAGCGTATGGAGCGAAAGCTGATATGCCAACACCCATCAGCGGTGGTGAATTGACAATTCGAGCCAGTGTCAGCATGGATTTCAACTTCTAGATGAACAAAAGATGAACAAGGGAAAAGGTGGTAGATGAATTCATTCTACTATCTTTTTTTTTGCTGTTTTTTGCCAGGGATTTCTCGTGTTTATGGTATACTAAGAGCAGTAATTTGAAGAGGAGTCGAAGAATGAAAAAAGAGACGATCTTATTAATCGATGGAAGTGGATTGGTCTTTCGCGCGTTTTATGCCTTGCCGCCGTTGACGGCATTGGATGGAACACACGTGAATGCAGTCTACGGATTTGCAAATATGATTCAAAAATTAATGGAACGATTTAAACCGGAATATGTTGCTGTGGCCTTTGATTTGAAGGGACCAACCTTCCGACACAAGGAATACAAGGAATATAAGGCGACGCGAAAAAAAGCGCCGGATGAACTTTTAAATCAATTTGCCGTAGTGAAGGAATTCTGCGACCGGTTTGGACTCAGCCGATTTGAACAAGAAGGCTTTGAGGCCGATGACTTGGTGGGAACCATGGCCAAGCTCGCTGAAGAAGCGGGTTACAATGTAGAAATTGTAACGGGGGACAAGGATTACTTGCAACTGGTTACTGAGATTACAACGGTTCATTTAACCCGTCGTGGAATTACAGAGCTGGAAAGCTATACCCCGGAAGCGCTGGATGAAAAATATGGTTTGACTGCGGATCAATTCTTGGAATTGAAAGGTTTGATGGGAGATCCATCTGACAATATCCCTGGTGTGCCAGGGGTCGGCGAGAAGACTGGAATTAAACTATTAAAAGCCTATGGCACTATCGATGGGGTTTATGAAAACCTGGATCAACTGAAGGGCAAGATGAAAGAAAAAATTGAAGCCAATCATGTGCAGGCCTTGATGAGTTTGCGGTTGAGCCGCATCATCAATGATGTGCAGATGGATTTCAAATGGGAAGAGTTAAAACAAGAGGTGCCTGATGATGAGGCCTTGTATCAATTGTACAAAAAGCTGAACTTCAAGAGCCTGATGCGAAAATTTGAGAACCGAAAGATTGAAAAGAATCCAACCGTAGAAGGCGACCTGGTGGTGGAAGCGGAAGCCGCAGCTTATACCTGGGTTGATGATGCTCGTGGTTTGCAGGTCTTGATGACAGCGGTCAATCAAGCCAAATTTGTCATCATGCACAGCCGTGTGAATGGCGGACGCCATGTCTTCGACGAATTGATTGATTTGGGTCTTCGGATTAAAGAGGTTAATTATATAGTTGATGTACGAGCTTTCTCTCAATTAGAGATGATGAGTCTCTTGCAAGTCCTTGGAGAAAAACGACTGATTGGTCATCGTTTGGTCAATGAAACCTTGATGATTATGAGGTATGGCGGCAAGGTGATGGAATTGGGATTCGATACGGCCGTGGCGCAATATCTGGTACACCCTGAGGTGGGCAAGTATCCACTTCGCGGTCTGGGAATTGAGGTAGCGGACAGGGTCTTACCGGCAGATGATGATTTCTATGGCAAGGGCCGAAAAAAAGTTGCTTGGGCCGATATGGAGAAAGCAAAGCGAGGCGATTATCTGGCTCAGTGTCTGGAGATTATCGATAAGGCGGTTGCTGTTTTAGAAGCGCGCCTGAAAGAGGAGTCGCTGACGGAGCTCTACCAGACCATCGAGTTGCCTTTGGTGCGAATCTTGGCCAAGATGGAGAAGCGTGGGGTTGCTGTGGATGAAGGCTATCTGAAAATCTTGGGTGACAAATTCAAGCTACAGATTGCAGAGTTGGAAACTCGAATCTTTGAATTGTCCGAGGGAGATTTTAATTTAAACTCACCCAAGCAATTAGGGGTTGTTCTCTTTGAAACCCTGGGGTTGCCAGTTGTTAAAAAAACCAAGACGGGATATTCCACCAATGCGGAAGTTTTGGACAAACTGGGCGATGCCCATCCGATTATTCCATTGATCTTGGAATATCGTAAATTGACCAAGCTCAACTCCACCTATGTGGAAGGGTTGACCACGGCCACTTATAAGGGGCGCATTCATTCGCATTTTACGCAGACCATCGCCTCAACCGGGCGACTGTCTAGCATTGAACCCAATATTCAAAACATCCCGGTGAAAACAAAAGAGGGACGAGAATTACGTCGTGTCTTTGTGGCATCGGAGGGCATGCAATTGGTTGATGCCGATTACAGCCAGATTGAGCTTCGAGTATTGGCACATATTTCTGGGGATGAAAATTTGATTCGTGCTTATAATGAAAAGCTAGATATCCATACTCAAACAGCTGCAGAGGTTTTTCATCTTAAACAGGATGAAGTCACGTCTTTGATGCGTTCACGAGCAAAGGCGGTTAACTTTGGCATTGTCTATGGAATTAGTGATTATGGATTGGCGCGGGATTTAAAAATTTCCAACAAAGAAGCCAAGGCTTATATCGAAGGGTATTTGGAACATTATCCTGGCGTTGCCAAGTATATGAAAGACGTTGTTGAAGAAGGCAAGGCCAAGGGCTATGTAGAGACCTTGTTCAACCGCAAGCGCTGGTTGCCTGATTTGAATGCCAAGAACCATATGCTTCGTTCCTTTGCGGAGCGAACGGCTATGAATACACCCATCCAAGGAACTGCTGCGGACATTATAAAAATTGCCATGATTCGCGTGGATCAAGCCTTGGAAAAAGAAAATCTTAAAACCAAAATGATCCTTCAAGTGCATGATGAATTGATCTTGGACGCTCCGGCGAACGAGGTTGATCGTGTAACGGCGCTTTTGGAAGAAGCGATGGAGGAGGCAGTAAGCCTTTCGATCCCGATGGATGTAGATTTAAAAGTCGGAGGAAACTGGTATGAAACAAAGTAAAGTCATTGGTATTACGGGAGGCATTGCCACTGGAAAATCCACGGCAATTGCCCATATTCGTGAGTTGGGATACCCAGTGATCGATTCGGATCTTTTGGCACGAGAAGTTGTGGAGCCAGGTTCTGAGGGCTTGGATGCGATTCAGGCGTTTTTTGGTGCTGATATTGTCGTTGACGGCCAATTAAACCGACAGATGCTGGGCGAAATCGTATTTCAGAATGAGACCATGCGTCTTGCTTTAAACGATATTGTTCACCCTTTGGTCTATAAAGCGATCAAGGAACGAATCGATACTTGCGTGGAGGGCATTGTTTTCGTAGACTCGCCACTGCTCTTCGAAGGCGTGGGAAAAGCCAAAAGCTACGGCATTCATTATGACGAGGTTTGGCTGATCGATTTGGACGAGGATCAACAATTAGCACGATTAATTGCGAGGAATGGCATGACCGAATTTGAAGCAAAGAATCGAATGGATGCTCAATGGTCCATGGAGAAGAAACGTCAATTGGCAGATGTAATCATAGACAATCGAGGAAGTCGCCAACAGCTATATCATCAGGTGAATGAGGAAATTCAGCGTGTTGAGGAGGTTGTCCGTGGCGAAAACTAAACGCAGATCCATTGGGATCCTTGCAATTTCATTGGTACTCTTGCTTGCCTTGTACGCGGGCTTGCAGATGCTTTATCCCTTGAAGTATAGAGAAGAAATTGAGTCAGCTGCTGGTGAGTATGGTGTGCCAGCAAGTTTGATTGCAGCCATGATTGAAACTGAAAGTGGATATCGCGCTAGGGTTGTATCGGAAAAAAATGCCTATGGATTGATGCAAGTGACGAAATCGACAGGAATTTGGATTCGAGGCAAGATGGGACGAGATGATGCCATGCCTGACGGGCTTTTGGATCCAGATGTGAACATTCAATACGGTACCTGGTATATGCGATATTTACTCAACAAATATGATCAAGAAAATTTGGCCTTGATTGCTTATAACGCGGGTCCTGGAACGGTAGATCGATGGTTGTCTGAAGGGACAATCACGCCAGATGATCTTTCTGAGATTCCTTATGGCGAGACGGCAGAGTATCACATGAAAACAAAGCGTAGTCAATTTTTTTATCGCTTGATGTACCGGTTAGATGACCGATTAGAGGAGGAATAGACAGTGAAGAGAATCATCATTTGGGGCTTGGTTTTAATCCTGAGTTTAGGATTGTTGGCAGGATGCGGCGAAACAGTCGTGACCGAGGAGCAGCCTCCGGCGGAACCAGAGGTAACCATAGAAAAAATTCCTATGGCAGGGGGGACCATTACGGTGCCCATCGGCTATTTTAATGGCTTGAATCCATATTTGAATATGGACAGAAGCATGTATTATTTTAATCAACTGATCTTTGAAGGTTTGTACCGTGTCAATGAGGCTGGGGAAGTAGAGCCTGTTTTGGCCGAGTCCATTGTGTGGAGCGAGGGTGGACGCATTGCAACCATTACCCTAAAGTCAGGGATTGTCTTCCATGACGGCAGCCGTTTGACTGCTGAGGATGTGGCCTTCACTCTTCGAGCCTTGCAAGCAGGTGCAGAAGGATTCGAATACAATCAATTCTTTGAATTGACCAATGCCATGGCAGATGAAGAGGATTTGTCACAGATTTATCGCGTGACGGCGACATCTGATTCTGAGCTTGTGGTACGTTATGACCAAGCTTATGCCAACGCGGCGAGGGCTTTGATCTTTCCGATTGTAAAAGCTTCTTCTTTTGGGGAAGAACTTTCCGAACAGGAACGAATTAAGAATTTTTACGATGCGGAGTATGATTATATGCCCATGGGCACAGGTCCATTTCAATACAAATCCAGTGAAAAGCTAAAATCCATTGAACTCGTTGGAAATGAGCAGTGGTGGCAGGAAAGTCCTTGGTTGGATGGTGTTACAGGTGTTGTTGTAGAAAGTCAGGCTGGTGGAATTGAATCTTTTACAAATGGGATTTTGGATGTGATGACGACAACGGAGAATGATCCGCAAAAATATGGACAAAATGAAGTACGGGTTGCTAGTTTTGAAACGGATCGGGCGGAGGCCTTGTTCTTTAATTTTCATTCAGACTTGTATGAACGGGAAGAAGCAGCTGCTATTCGCCGTGCCATTGCCAAAGCAATTGATCAAAATGCGATTATCGATTCCGTTTATGGCGGACACGCAAAACCAGCAAGTTATCTTTTGCCGCCGGGGATTAACGATGGGGCCATTCGTCCTGTAGACCTGGCAAGTGCAAAAGCAGAATTGGATGCGGCAGGCATTGTGGACGGTAATGACGATGGGGTTCGAGAGCTGGATGGACGCAAGTTCCAGATGACTCTTTTGGTAGATGCTGAGAATGCCATGCGAATGAAAATTGCGGAGCAAATCAAGTCCGACTTGGCAAAAATAGGGGTTGAAATTCTGGTCCGATCGCAGTATACTGATAAGGCGGATTTGATCCAATGGTACCGTACGTCCTTGGTTGAGAAACAAGATGATTTGGTTCTTCTTGGATGGGAACTTGGATTTGTTCCAGATCCAGGTTTTGCACTTGTTACCGATGATTCGGAAACAACGATGAATCTGACAGGTTATACAAATGAAGAAATGGACGCCATTCTTCGATCCTTGTTTATGACAACAGATTCTGCACAATGGGATGAAGAATTGGACCAATGGAAAGAGGCAATGAATGTGGAAATGCCAATACTAGGACTAGTTAATCGCAAAGCAGCCTTGCTGGTAAACGGAAGGGTGAACGGCGATTTGAACGGAAATGTCTATGAAATGTATCGTGGTATGGAGCATTGGTTTGTTGAGTACGAAGAAAAAGAAATAAATCCCGGGCAGTAATTGCCCGCTTTATGCAAGAGTGGTGGAATAGGCAGACACGCAAGTTTGAGGGACTTGTGGCAGAAATGCTGTGTGGGTTCAAATCCCATCTCTTGCACCAATTCGGACGTTCATTTATTTGGACGTCCTTTTTTTCATATCGACGTGGAAGGGACTTTGTTATATAATAAACACAATCAATTTTGATTGTGGCAAACGATTGCCGTGGATATAATAAGGAGGACCCGATGAAATTAAAAGAAATTAAGGAGATACTCGACGCCGAATGCCTGACAGATGAAGCCTGCCTGGAGTATGAGGTGGAACATGCCTTTGGATCCGATTTAATGAGTGATGTATTGGCGTTTGTCGATGATAACACCTTATTGCTGACAGGTCTTGTGAATCCGCAAGTCATTCGTACGGCGGAGATGATGGATATCAAGCAAATCGTTTTTGTTCGTGGCAAACAACCGGCAGAAGGAACCATTCGACTGGCCCAAGCCAATGGAATCGCGCTACTGGCAACCCGAGAGATTCTTTTTACTGCTTGTGGAAAACTTTACGAGAAGGGATTAAGAGGAGTGTCGATACTATGACAGAAGAAGTGGCAGCATCCTTTGATTATGAAATTGAAAAGGATGATTTTAAAATAGCGGGCTCGGCATCGAGTCATATCAAAAAAATATTAAAACAATTGGGCTTGCCAAATCCCTTAATCCGTCGCGCGTCTATTATTGCCTATGAATTGGAAATCAATTTGGTGATCCATACATTTGGAGGTTCTATGCGCCTCGAGGTACATCCGGATCGTATTGTGATTTTAACAGAAGATGTAGGACCAGGGATTGAAGATGTCGATCAAGCCTTGATAGAAGGATATTCCACGGCAAATGACAAAGCCAGAGAAATGGGTTTTGGCGCGGGGATGGGACTGCCGAATATTCGGCGTTGCTCCGATGATTTTTCCATTCGCTCAAAGCTTGGGGAAGGAACTTGGATTCGATCGGAGATTCATGTAGGATAGCGGGTCATAATGACAAGCAGTATAGATACGGAGGAAATTATGATGGGTAAGGATGCACATGCAGTCAAAGTACGAGCGGATCGCTGCACGGGATGCACGCGGTGCATGCAAAGCTGTCCCACGGAAGCGATTCGTGTGAAAGAGGGGCTAGCAATTATTAATGCAGCCCGTTGTATCGATTGCAGTCAATGTATAGAGAGTTGCCCTTTTGACGCTCACAGCATTGATAGTGGAAGCTTGGAAGATATCAAGAACTTTAAATATACGATAGTAATTCCGGCCATCACCTTCGCTGCCCAATTTTCGGGTGGACCGAAGATTGATGTGCTTTGTTCAGCTTTGCGCAAGCTGGGATTTGACCTTGTTTTCAGCGAAGGATTGGCAGTTGATTATTTAAAGGACCGTGTTCGTGAAATTGTTGTGAATAATCAAGTGAAGAAACCGATTATTTCATCGCATTGCCCAGCAGTGATTCGGTTGATTCAGACCAAGTATTCTTCCTTAATCGATCACATTATGCCAACGGGATCGCCTGTGGATATTGCAGCCAACATGGCTCGAAATCTGATTAAGGAAAAATATGGGTATTCAGATTCGGATATCGGAGTCTTTTATCTCTCACCTTGTCCAGCAAGAATCACCAATGTCGTCAATCCCATCGGCATGCAAGAATCTGCTATTAATGTGACGATTCCCATTAAGGATGTTTACGGAGATGTATTGCGAATTTTAAGTGGTATGAAAGAGCCTGTAAGTGAATTCAGCAATTGCATGAAGCCGGAAAATCTGCCATGGGCTGAAGTTGGTGGTCAGGCAAAGATGAGCGGAGTAGATAATTATATCGCTGTTTCTGGCATCCATGAAGTAGCCAAAGTGTTTGACCAAATCGAGATGGGAGAATTGGATGAGGTAGATTTTATTGAAGCTTCTTCCTGTACCGGTGGCTGTGTAGGGGGGCCTTTAAATATCGAAAATCCCTTTGTGGCTCAGCGAAATATTCGAAGACTGGCAGAAAATTCATCGCAAGGATACTTTCAAATGATCGATTCTGTCTTGGCACAGTTTAAACACATCTACTTGACGGAAGAAATTTCGCCGAAACAAACCAATATTCTTGACGAGGACTTCACCAAAGCAATCGAAAAGATGAAACAGATTGAAGAGATTACATCTAGATTACGGGGCCTAGATTGCGGATCTTGCGGGGCGCCAAATTGTCGTGCGTTGGCTGAAGATATTGTTCAAGGAAAGGCGCGCATGGAAGATTGTGTATTCTATCAAGAACAACAACATTTATGGAGGTTAGAAGATGAAAGTGAGTGAAATGCTGGCAGGAGCCGAGTTGATTCAAGTAGCCGGCGAATCGGGGAATGGCAACGAAATCAAGGGTGCCTATATTGGTGATCTTTTAAGTCTAGTTATGTCCCGCGCCTTGGAAGGGAATCTTTGGATTACCATTCAAGCCCATGAAAATATTGTGGCCGTTGCAAGTTTGGTTGAAGTCAGTGCGATCGTTGTTGCTGAGGGAATTCGTGTAGAAGCAGGAACCATTGAAAAGGCCAATGAATTGGATATTCCGATTTTCGAATCAATAGCTCCAGCATTTGAACTAGCGAAAACGATGATTGGGCTGGGTATCCAGTGAAAGTAGCAGCGGATCTGCATATTCATTCAGGGCTGTCGCCATGCGGTCATGATGATATGACACCGCACAATATTTGTGGCATGGCGAGTGTCAAGGAATTACAGATGATTGCTGTCACCGACCATAATTCAGTAGGTAACTTACGACGTTTAGAAGCTGCAGCCCAGGATTATGGAATCATTCTTCTACCTGGAATTGAGATTCAGACACGTGAAGAAATTCATGTCTTAGGGTATTTTCCAACGGTTGAAGCGGCAGAGGCTTTTGCAAAAGACTTAGCGCTAGCGCTTCCTAAAAGGAAGAATGTAGTTAAGCTTTTTGGCCATCAGTGGCTGTATAATGAAGAAGATGAAGCTCAAGGTGAGGTGGCGGATTTGTTGCTTCAAAGCATTGAGTGGGACTTGAAGGAAACCATCCAAAGGGTGAAAGCCTTTGGCGGGGTTGCTGTTCCTGCGCATGTGGACAAGGCAGCTAACAGTCTTGTGGCAACATTGGGGTTTGTACCGCCGGATCTACCGGTGGCTACTCTTGAGATCAGCGGGCGATACGATCGTGAAAATGATCCGATGATGCTAGCTTCTTTTCAATTGATTCGATCTTCCGATGCACATTTTTTACGAGATCTATTGGAGGCGGAAGAAATTTACGAACTGCCAACCTGTAGTCGCGAGGCCATGTTGGCTTATTTACGAGGAGGGGAATGAGATGCGTGATCTTTCCTTGCACCTGTTGGATTTGGCTGAAAATGCCATACGGGCGGAAGCTACCTTGGTGCATGTTTTGGTAGAGGAGTCTCCATCAAGCAACCGACTGAAACTAGCCATTATTGATAATGGGAAAGGGATGAGTCCGGAATTCTTGGCTTCGGTGAAGAGCCCGTTTTCAACCACAAGAACCACACGTAAAGTGGGACTGGGCATTCCCTTGATGAAAGCGACTGCGGAGCGGTCGGGTGGAAATCTGACGATTGACTCTACTTTGGGAAAAGGAACAACCATTATTACGGAACTGGAATATAACCATATCGATCGACCACCCCTGGGACGGGTTGAGGATACGATCGTAAGTTTGATGTCTTTCCATCATGGAATTGATATCCATTTCACCTATCGTTATGATGCGAAGGTGTTTGAATTTCATACCGAGGAAATTAAGGCGATTTATACGGATCTTGATTATTACCCCACCGAAGTGCTGGCGTGGGTAAAGACTTATCTTTTGGAGAATATGGAGGAACAAAAGAGTCAAATTCCTAATCAAGCGTGATAATTATTTAACGCTTGTATTGGTGGTTTTTTCAGTGTTATAATGAATTTGATTTAAAATAGAATTTGTCAAATCAAAGCATCAGGGGAAATCCTGAGCTTTTTTTGGGCTTATGTTGCATAATGTATACAAAGTGAAAAAAGTAAGATTGGGGTGAAAGAGATGGGTGAAAAAGTATTTACATTTAGTGGAGGAATCCATCCGCCGCATTTTAAGAAGCAGACTGAAAAGTTGGCTTTAGCGAATGCCGAGTTGCCGAAAATGGTAACGATTCCTCTTCAGCAACACATTGGAGCACCTTGTCAACCAATTGTAGCGGTAGGCGATCTCGTAAAGGTAGGTCAAGTCATTGGACAGGCAGAAGCCTTCGTCAGTGCGCCGATCCACTCGAGCGTGTCGGGTACCGTTAAAAAAATTGGTAAGTTTCTAGCGCCAGGCGGCGCGACAACTTGTGTTGTCATTGAAGCGGACGGGGAGGATGCTTGGGATGAAAGCATTCAACCAACGAAAAACTGGCTGCAAGCCGATGCAAAGGACTTATTACGTATTGTTAAAGAAGCAGGAATTACCGGTATGGGTGGGGCATCGTTCCCAACTCATGTCAAACTGTCTCCACCGAAAGATAAGCCAATTGATGTGGTAATCTTGAACGGTGCAGAGTGTGAGCCTTATTTGACTGCCGATCATCGTTTGATGTTGGAAATGCCAGAGAAGGTTGTTACTGGATTGAAAGTTATGATGCGGATTCTTGGGGTTACAACTGGATACATCGGGATTGAAAATAACAAGATGGACGCAGTAGCGGCAATGGAAAGAGCCGTTGCAGATGAGCCTGGCATTGAAGTGCGCGTTATGCAGGTCAAATACCCACAGGGTGATGAAAAACGCTTAATCAACGCAACAACAGGACGTGTAGTCCCTTCAGGAGCCCTTCCTATGGAAGTTGGCGCTGTTGTTTCTAATGTTGGAACTGCAGCAGCGATCTGTGATGCTGTTGTAGAAGGCAAGCCGGTTATAGAACGGATTGTAACAATTACGGGTTCAGCGATTGAACAACCAAAGAACTTGGTGGTTCGAATTGGAACGCAGTTTTCAGAAGTGATTGAACAATGCGGCGGTTACAAAGGAACACCTGGGAAACTTCTAATGGGTGGACCGATGATGGGCTTGGCGCAATATACTGATGAGGTTCCAGTGATTAAGGGAACGTCGGGAATCTTGGTTCTTTCAGAAGAAGATGCACGTCTACCTGAACCATCTGCATGTATTCGTTGTGGAAAATGTGTGGATGCTTGTCCGATTAATTTGCTTCCTCTGTTTATCAGTCGATATTCTTTGAACGGCGACTTTGAAGCCGCAGAAAAATATCGTGCTATGGATTGTATTCAATGTGGGTCATGCTCCTTTGTATGTCCGGCAAAACGTCCATTGGTTGAAGCGATTCGTGTGGCACGAGGCGAGATTATCGCGAAAAGAAGAAAGGGCTAGGGGGAAGAATCAATGAAGAATAAACTAATTGCTTCTTCATCACCGCATATTCGTTCGAAAGATACAACGACTACGGTGATGCGTGATGTGTTGATTGCTTTGGCTCCAGCGGCTCTTGCAGGGATTTATTTCTTTGGATTTGGCGCGGTGAAGATTTATCTTCTATCCATTGCTTCAGCGGTTATAACGGAATATATTATTCAAAAATTCATATTAAAAACAAGCGTAACGATTGGTGACTTGAGTGCGGTTGTAACGGCAGTACTTTTGTCCATGACTTTGCCTGTAACGGCACCATGGTGGATTCCAGTAATTGGCGCAGCCTTTGCCATTGGTATTGTAAAGCAAGCCTTTGGTGGAATTGGCAGCAACTTTATGAATCCTGCTTTGGCGGCACGTGCATTTATGGTGGCGTCTTGGCCAGTGATTATGACAGGTAGCTGGGTAACACCAGGTGTGGATGCCGTATCAACGGCAACACCCTTGGGTTTGATCAAAGAAAGTGGCGGATTTGGCGCTTTGAGTGAAGCTGGTGTGAATTTTACGGATCTTTTGATCGGTAATGTGGCTGGCTGTTTGGGTGAAACCAGTGCGCTTCTGTTGATTCTTGGTGGATTGTATCTGCTATGGAAGAAGGTTATCTCTTGGAGAATTCCAGTGGCCTATATCGGGACAGTTGCAGTGTTATACTTGGTAACAGGCGCCGCGATGAGCGAGATCTTGGTTCAATTGGCAGCAGGTGGTTTGATGTTGGGTGCCTTCTTTATGGCAACTGATTATGTATCTTCTCCTGTAACACCTAAGGGTCGACTGATTTTTGGTATCGGTTGTGGGGTCTTAACCTTTGTTATTCGTAAATTCGGTGGATACCCAGAGGGTGTTTTGTACTCTATTCTTTTGATGAATGTGGTATCACCATTGATTGATCGTTATACGACACCGAAAGTATTTGGGGAGGTGAAAAAGGCATGAAAGAAACAATAAAACTAGGGTTCACCTTATTCCTATTTACAGCGATTGCCGCTTTAATCCTTGCCTATTCCAATGGTGTAACAGCACCGGAAATTGAAAAGGTGGAAGAACAAATTAAGAATCAAGCGCGGATGGAGATTCTACCGTCAGCCGATGCCTTTGAAGTAGTGGAAGGCATTGATGGAGCCCAAGAAGTTTATGCGGGCATGGCAGGTGGAGAAACCGTTGGCTATACATTGAATATGGTTTCTTCAGGATACGGCGGAGATTTGGAAGTTGCAGTTGGAATCTCAAATGACGGAACTGTTTCCGGCATTAAGATTTTGAAGCATTCGGAAACGCCTGGCTTGGGTGCAAATGCCAAGAATCCTTCCTTTTCGGATCAATACAAGGGCAAGTCTGTAAATACCATGATCGAAGTGGTGAAGACACCGCCTACCGCTGATGAAGAAATTCAAGCAATTACCGGCGCGACGATTACCTCCCGTGCCGTAACCAAAGCCGTCAACGAAGCTCGTGAAATTTATACGAGCACGTTGCAGTAGGGGGGAGACAGATGAAGAAGAATTTAGGACAAGTATTGAAGAATGGCTTGATCGATGAGAACCCAACCTTTGTGCAATTGTTGGGCATGTGTCCGACCTTGGCAGTAACCACATCAGCAACTGATGGTCTAGCCATGGGACTTGCTACAACAACAGTATTGGTGGGTTCAAACCTAGTGATCTCGGCATTGAGAAAAGTGATTCCAGATAAGATTCGTATCCCGGCGTTTATCGTCATAATTGCGACTTTTGTAACGATTATCGAGATGTTTATGCATGCATACGCCATTGATCTGTATGGATCTTTGGGTCTCTTTATTCCATTGATTGTTGTAAACTGCATTATCTTGGGTCGTGCGGAATCCTTCGCATCCAAGAACACGGCACCAGCTTCCATTGTAGATGGTTTGGGTATGGGTCTTGGTTTTGCCGGTGCATTGACAGTCTTGGGTAGCATTCGTGAACTTTTGGGTGTGGGTTCTATCTTTGGTCATGTTATCCTTGGCGGTAGTTTCAAACCAGCGATCATGATGATCTTGCCTCCGGGTGCTTTTATCACGCTTGGACTTTTGATTGCCCTGTATCAGCATTCGAAAATCCGAAAGGAGGGACGTTAATCCATGAATCTATTTGCGATTTTTATTAGCGCTCTTTTTGTAAACAACTTTATCCTGGCACGTTTCTTGGGAATTTGTCCGTTTCTAGGGGTTTCAAAAAAAGTTGAAACGGCAGTAGGCATGAGTATGGCAGTAACCTTTGTTATGCTGTTGGCGTCGTTGATTACGTATATGCTTCAAATTTTGGTCTTGGACAAGTTTGGCCTTGGCTACTTGCAGACCATTATGTTTATTCTTGTCATTGCTTCCTTGGTACAATTGGTAGAAATGTTTGTGAAGAAAGCAAGTCCGACGCTTTATGAAGCGTTGGGGGTTTATCTTCCCTTGATTACAACCAACTGTGCGGTATTGGGTCTTGCGATCTTGAATATCCAAATGGAATTCAATCTTATTGAATTGGTTGTCAACTCTGTTGGCGCTGCCCTTGGTTTTTCCATGGCGATTATTCTTTTCGCAGGGATCCGGGAGCGTTTGGAGTTATCGAATATGCCGCGTGCGATGGAAGGCTTTCCAATTGCCTTGATCACGGCGGGATTGATGGCAATGGCTTTCTTAGGCTTTGCCGGATTTAGCATCGGATAGGAGGCGTAGAATGAATTTAATCGTATATGCAATAATTGCCCTCGGAGCAGTGGGCTTATTCTTCGGCGTGCTTCTTTCCATAGCATCGAAAGCATTTGCCGTCAAAGTGGATCCAAAGGAAACCTTGGTGCGGGCAGCCGTACCGGGAGCCAATTGTGGTGCCTGCGGATTTCCTGGATGTGACGGTTTTTCGAAGGCTGTATTAGCGGGAATTGCTCCCGTTAACGGCTGTCCAGTTGGTGGAGCGGCTACGGCTGCAAAAATCGCTGAAATTATGGGTGTTGCTGCGGGAGACTCAGAAAAACAAGTTGCTCGAGTTGCTTGCAATGGAACAAGTGAGAGTGCTGTAGACAAATATGAGTATTACGGCGTAGAGACATGTAAGGCGGCCATGGCTGTACAAAAGGGACCCAAGGGCTGTGAGTATGGTTGTATGGGTTTTGGAGACTGCGTAACGGCGTGTGCCTTTGATGCGATCCATATCGTAGACGGCATTGCTAAAGTGGATCCAGACAAGTGCACTGGCTGTAAGGCTTGTGTAAAGGCGTGTCCAAAGAATGTAATCGATATGGTACCGGCATCACAAAAGGTGTTTGTTGATTGCAAGAATCTAGATAAAGGCAAGGCAGTTAAAGATGTTTGCCAAGTTGGTTGTATCGCATGTACCTTATGTGTGAAAGCTTGTCCGTTTGATGCCATTCATATGGTGAACGGAGTAGCGAAGATCGACTACGCGGCTTGTAAAAACTGTAAAATTTGTGCGAAGAAGTGTCCAACGGGCGCTATTTTCCCACAACTTCGCTTGAAAGAATTGGCGGATAAAAAAGCAGCTGCAGCAGCTGCGAAACAACAAGAAGCCTAAGAATCAGAGCCTCCCGTTTGGGAGGCTTTTTTTATTGGTCCATAAATGTCGGTTACAAGAAAAGGCTTGTTGCATGTGTTTATATTTTTATATAATGAAAAGGTGATTGTCTTGCAAAGAGGTGGTTGTATAAAACAATCGTGTATAGGTGGATTTTGGATTTTTTTATCCGGTGAACAAAGGAGAGACGAAAATGAAATACAGGAAGATCAACGAACGTTATGAGTCGTCAATCTTGGCTCTTGGTTGTATGCGATTGCCCGTCATTGACGGTGACTATGGCAGGATCGATGAAGACAAAGCCATTGAAATGATCCGATATGCCTTGGATCATGGTATTAATTATATCGATACGGCCTATCCCTATCACCAAGAAAATGGGGAACGAGTTGTCGGGAAAGCCCTGAAGGACGGGTATCGTGAAAAAGCGATCCTAGTCACAAAAAACCCTGTTTGGAAGGTTGAAAAGCGGGAAGATTTAGAGAAATACTTGGATGAGCAATTGGCTAAATTGGATGTGGAATATCTTGATTTTTATTTGATGCATGGACTGCGCCCTGAACGATGGGATAAGATACTTGCACTTGATGGGTTGAGATTTTTAGATGAAATGAAAGCCAAAGGCAAGATACGAGAGGCGGGTTTCTCCTTTCATGGCGACAAAAAATTATTTGAGCAGATTGTGGATGCCTATGACTGGTCCATAGCGATGATTCAAATGAATTACAAGGATATCGATGTACAGGCGACGGTGGAGGCCATTTCTTATGCAAAGACCCGAGGAATACCGATGGCAATTATGGAACCCTTGAAGGGGGGACAATTGGCCAATCTTCCGCAATCAATTACAGATATTTGGAATGATGAACTGGGACTTGGCCAGGTCGAAAGGGCATTCAGATGGCTGGCAAATTTTGAAAATGTGAAAGTGATTTTAAGTGGCATGTCCACCCTTGATCAAGTGAAAGACAATATTGAAGTCGCCGATCGATTGGAAGCGGGTGTCATCAATGAGGAAGAAGCGAAACGCTATATAGAGGTAAAAAAGCAAATTGAATTGCGGGCGCAAATCCCTTGTACGGATTGCAAATATTGCATGCCGTGTCCGGCTGGTGTGAATATACCAGGAAATTTTATGCATTACAATCGATCCTTTATGTATGAAGATCTGGAATGGGCAGCGCATGTTTATCAGGATAAGTACAAAGAGGAACAAAGAGCAAGTGCTTGTGTTGAATGCGGGAGGTGCCAAACCCTTTGCCCCCAAAGTATACACATTATTGATCAACTAAAAAACGTGCACAAGCATTTGAATCAAGAGGTTAAATTAAAAAAAGATCATTGGGCTTTATAAGAAGAGCCAAAGCCTCTTTTTTTTAGCCACTAGGAATGGTACACTTGAAAGGAGAAGCTCAAGGAGGAAGAACATATGGCTAGACAAAAAAGAGGTAGCATTTTATGGGTGTTTTTACTGGTGGGCTTTATATTAGGCGGAATTTTTGGTGAACTACTGGGTGGGATTTTCCCGCTCTTGGCAAAATCGGTTACCATCGGTCTGGATCCTAGTTTTCATTTGGATCTTCACTTATTTAAATTTACCCTTGGATTTTTGTTTCATGTAAATTTGATGAGTATTGCGGGTGTGATCATTGCGATGATTATGTACCGCTGGCTGTAGGAGTATAATCATGAAAATTGTTTTGGCGTCGAAGTCGCCTAGAAGGCAAGAAATCATAAGTAAATATATCAAAGACTTTATTATTGTGGAAAGTAGCGTTGAAGAGGTCATGGATGACTCGCTTGATCCTGCTGCCCTAGCCATGAGTTTGGCTTATCAAAAGGCGGCTGATGTGCAACAGCAAGTGGAAGAAGACGACTTGGTGATTGCCGCAGATACAATTGTCGTTACGCCTAGTACCGTTGGTGAAAAGTGTCAGGGAAAACAGATCTTAGGAAAGCCAAAGGATCGAACAGATGCAAAGAATATGATTCAAGCGCTGGTGGGGAAGACCCACATGGTGCTTACTGGAATTGCTTTGCTTCAGGGTGAGATTAAGCTGGTGGACCATCAATGTACCTGGGTAAGCTTTTCGGCTATGAGCGAAGCTGAGATCGAGGCTTATTTGGATGCCGGAGACTATGGCGATAAGGCTGGGGCTTACGGAATTCAGGGATATGCCGAACCCTTTATTCAAGGGATACGCGGTTCCTATTCCAATGTAGTGGGATTGCCGGTGGAACGATTGTATCCTCTGCTGAAAAATCATTTTAAGTTGAACATGATGAAAGGAACGATGGCGGCTCATGAAGACAAATAGAAAATGGATTGTAGCCGGTTTGATTATGATTGTGATGGTCTTATTGGTGATTAGCGCCATTGGTGTTTCTCAAACTGTTAATAATCCTGCGCTTGAATCAGTTGTACCTATGCAGCGTGTGATTAATCGAATGGGAACGGCGATCAGCGGATGGACAAATTCCCTTGGGGAGTGGTCGACGCTAAAAGAGCAAAATGAAGCCTTGCAACTGGAGCTTGCTCGAAAAGATGCGGAGCTACAGGCTGCGGAAGCGGTGATGGAATCGCAAGCCTATTTGGCTGCTGCATGGGAGGCAAGGAAGGAAAATAACCGAACTGTGATTGAAGCGCGGGTGATTTCTAAATCAAAGGGGATCTGGTTTCAAACCTTTGTGATTGATCAGGGAAGTGATGCGGGGATTCAGCCTAATGATACTGTGGTGACAGGGATCATTGATGAGGGCCAATTTGGCGCATACGGATTGATTGGTCAGGTGTCCGAGGTGGGCAAGGGATATGCTGTTGTACAAACCTTGGCTAACAAGGAAACCAATATCGCCTTCGAGATTCTTCGAACGGGTGACCAGGGGATTCTGGAAGGCGATTTAAACACCGTTCACGAGGGCTTTCTTTTTAATACCGAAGCCAATGTGGCGACGGGTGATGACCTGGTTACGACAGGGATCAGTGATTATTACCTGCCGGGAATATTGATTGGCGAGGTGACCTCCATTCAAAAAGAGGGCGATCAACTGGTTAAGCATCTGCAAGTGGAAACCCTGGTGGATTTTCAAAAAATCAAGTCGGTCTTTATTATTCGGGAGGCCGAATATGAATGAACGATATAAGGATTATTTGCGTCTACTGCTTTTAGGCTTATTGGTATTCTTATTGGAGACTGCATTTTTACCTCTGTTTCCCTTTGCCATGGGCAAACCCAATTTAATACTATTATTTGTAGCTTCTGTTGGGCTTTTTGTTGGCTTTTTGCCTGCAGCAGTTTCGGCTATTATTTTAGGTATTTTAATGGATTCCTTATTCTCTCCTGCTCTTGGGCTTTGGACACTGATTTACCTAACCGTGGGCTGGGTATTTTCCTTAGTCAAGGAATCGGAATGGGAAGCGGAGAAGATCTATTTGATGCTGATGATGGGGCTGGTTACAGCAGTGACCTATGGAATGATGGGTTTTTTTCTGTTTTTCTTTGGCTATCATTATCAATGGGGCATCGAAATTTTGCCTTATGCAGGCATGGAAGCAATCGTCAATATGGTCATATGGATTGGTGTGATGTGGCTTTTCCCGCGTTTAATTCGGGAAGCTGGCAAGGATTATAAGAGCACCTTACTGTAAGGAAAAAGGGTGAAGGATTTGAATATCAAACAATTATTTCAGAATCGATTTTATTTTTTTATTTTTGCAATCTGGATCCTTCTGATTCTTTTGACAATACGTCTGGCAGATTTAACAATCAGCCAAGGGGAAGACTATCGAGAGATTTCTGATAGTCGTCGTCTTCAGCAGGTGGAGATTCCCGCAAGTCGTGGGATGATTTTCGATAGCAGCGGACAACTCTTGGCTGGGAATCAACCCAGCTTTGTTGTGCAATTGTCCAAGGATGAAATTAAGAAGGCAGAGCGCAATGAAACCCTTTGGCGTTTGGGGACAATCTTGGATCAAAACGCAGAACGCGTTGTGAATGAATTGCCTATTACCATGAATGGATTGGTGCGAGAGGTGAATGGAGACATTTTACCTGTCGATCTTTTTGCCTACCTGAAGGAACGACCAGACTTGATTCAGTCTGTTTTGAGTCAGGTTATAATTGAATCGCCATATGGGGGACAATTCAGCGCAAAGCGCGCTCTTTGGATACTCTCGCGGGATGATGAATCTTGGATGCGACTTTGGGATGAGGAAAGTCAAGGAGTCAAGAACGAAAACGATATGGCTCGATTGGCCCAAGCACTCTTGGAGCAGGAAAATGATCTGCGGGAATGGATGGCCCATCCTGTTGTGAGGAAAAATATTTTTGAGATTTATGGGAAGGAAGATCCCAATCTTCAATTGGTGGCCTATGAATATACCTTTGAAGAGGATCGTCTGGACAAGAAGCGGAGCCTGTCGCAGCATTTTTCAGGAATCACAGCGGAAAGTCAAGCGGCAGAAGACTTTTATCAGATCGCCTATCAATTGGTTGCTGAAGAGATGGCTTTGTCGGTAACGTCCGATGGAAAGAACCTGGGCCGTGCCGTGGTTGATCTTTTGCAGCTGCCGATAACGGTTAGTGTATCGGAACGCGGAACCGTCGCTTATCAAGAGGATGCTGCCATGTGGACCGCGGAGGCGCGGGCTCGATTAGCACTACCCGAAACAGCTTCCCTTATGCAGGTTGTGGTGGAAGAAGCCCATGCACAAGGGAAATTAAAAGAAGTGATTCTATCTGATTCCTTTAAATATCAGGCACAGAAGTTGATTCTCTCTCATGGGTTAAATCCGGGCATATCGGTTTCTAAATGGAAGTATACAGCGATTTTACTTTTGGATAATTGGAAGCAAGCCAACAAGGTGCCGGCAGAAACTCAAGCGAAAGAAGCTTTGGGTGTTTTGGCTGAGCGCTATGGTCTGAATTCGGCCTGGACAGACCGAGAGAAAATGTTAACCTTGAATCTAATTGCTCTGATGAATAAACAGGGCTATCGGGCTTATGAGGCCATTGATGTCGCTTACCAGTTGAATGCGACAAGCATTGTCAAGTTGATGGAAAATGAGTATCGCATGCCAGGGGTTCAGGTGAATTTCAAATCGGTTCGAACCTATCCAAATGGATCGGCCGCTGCTCATACGCTGGGGTATTTGGGAAAAATATCTCAACAAAACGAGATTGAAAAGTATATCGATTCATTGGGGTATTCACCCAATGAATTTATTGGAAAAACAGGAATAGAAAATCGATTCGAGTCCGTGCTTCGGGGAACGCCGGGTAGTCAGGATGTAGAAGTGGATGTTCGCGGTAAAACCTTGAATGTGGTGAAGGAAGAAAAGCCCGTTCAAGGGGGCAATGTCTATTTAAGTATTGATCTTCATGTGCAACAAATGGCTGAGGAGGCTTTGGCTAAGAGTCTGGATGCTATGCAGGTGGCAGGGGTTTATGAAAGTCCCTGGGGAAATTACAACTATAAAGAAGCTAAACCCAATGCAAAATCGGCGGCCATGGTGGCTATCGATGTGAAGACGGGGAAGATCATTGCCATTGCCAATGTACCGGATTATGATCCAAATCTCTTTGCGGTGGGAATTTCCCAGAGTGATTGGGATGCACTTTTGCCAGAAAACGAAAAGGATTTGATTGCACCGCGTCCTCTATTGAATATTGCATCGCAATCTATGATTCAGCCGGGTTCTACCTTTAAGATGGTGACCGCCTTGGCAGCTTTGGAAAACGGGGTCAATCCGAAACAAAAAATTAATACCAAGGGATTTGTAGAGATTGGCACCCAAACTTATGGATGTTGGATATGGAACCGCTATCATTATAGCCATGGACCTGAAGATATGCGGGATGCCATCGCTGATTCCTGTAACTATTATTTTTATAGTTTGGTTTTGGGAGAAAATCAGCAGACGGGTGAACGATTGTCGGCTCGTACCTCTGCTGAGGATATCTTGGCTATGGCAACAAAACTTGGATTAAATGATAAAACTGGAATTGAGATTTCCATTCCCAGTGAGAAATCGGCCGGCGTGCCGAGTGAGGCGAAAAAGCAAAGCGCCATGAAGTCCTCTTTGCAGCGTTGGCTAAACAAGCATCTGTCGGAGTTTGTGCCGGAAGAAACAAATCCCGATGCAGATCAGATGGAGGATTGGGTCGAGGAAATTAGCTCTTGGGTAGAAATTGAGCCAATTTTGTCGGGTTCTGAGGTAAGAAGGCGTTTATTGGATATGGGTCTCTTGCCGGATATGCCTATGGAGGATGGACAATCCCTCAAGGATGTGATTAAATACTCATATCTGAACTTTGCATCTTGGAAAATGGGGGATGAACTCATCATGAGTATCGGTCAGGGCGATAATGCTTATACCTCGCTTCAGATGGCGAATTACGTAGCAACCCTAGCCAATGGTGGCAAGCGATATGAATTGACCTTGATGGACCGTGTGGTCGACCAGGAAGGTCATGAAATTGTGTATGGAAGCAAGCCGTATGAACAATTGGAATTCGAATCTCCGGGTGCTCTGCAGGTGATCAAGGAAGCCATGTTGCAGACTACGGAGGAAGGAACCGCTCGATCTATCTTTGCGAATTTCCCGATTCAGGTGGGAGCAAAGACGGGATCTGCCGAGAAAGATGGTTTGAATCCAGTGACGGGAGAGCCTTATGACGAATTTGGTTGGTTTGTTGCTTTTGCACCCTATGACGAGCCAGAGATTGCTGTTGCGGTTATTGGATTTCAAACGGGGTCCGGTGGTGCCATGGGTGCTGCTGCGCGTGATGTGATTGCGGAGTATTTGGGATTGAATAGTGAGAAGAGTCCGATCGCGGCCAAGCCGAGATTGATGGAATAGGAGTCGAGATGGGCAAGTTTGTGCAAGTAAAAGGAAATTCGAAGGGATTTGCAATCCAGATTTTCGAACCTGGATTTGAAGAAATATGCGACGAAGTCACTGAAATGATGCGAGAATCCAAGGGCTTTTTCAAGGGGGCGAAGTTTGCTGGTTTTCAGGGGCGGAATCTTCGAGAAGACGAAGAAGCAAGGCTTTTAGAGATCGTGGAATCAGATTTTGATCTAAAGGCCATGCAGGAGGAAGCTTGCAAGGATCAACCGAAGAAAGAAATTGAAGAAACTTCCGCTGAGAGTGGACCGGAACGAGTGCCACTGCATGTGATTGCAAGGACCCTTCGATCGGGACAAAGGATTGATGTAGAGGGTGATTTGGTCTTGATGGGTGATGCCAATCCGGGTAGCATATTGACTGCAACAGGAAATATCGTTGTCGTTGGTGCCCTTAGGGGAACCGCTCATGCAGGGATCAATGGCGATGATGGTGTGAGTGTATCGGCCTATCGCTTGGAACCCTTGCAGCTGAGGATTGCTGACGTAATCGCTCGCTCACCGGATCGCGCAGAGCAAGATGGAAAACGAGAAATTGCTCGTTTGAACGAGCAACACGAAATAAGTATTTCAACCATTTGACAGGAGGGAAAACCATGGGCAAAGTGATTGTTGTAACATCAGGAAAAGGCGGGGTTGGAAAGACCACGACAACAGCCAATTTGGGAACCGGTTTAGCATTGGCAGGAAAGCGAGTGGTTGTAATCGACGCCGATATCGGGCTGCGCAATCTAGACGTGATTCTAGGCCTAGAAAATCGAATTGTCTATAATCTTGTGGATATTGTAGAAGAGACTTGTAGACCCAAACAGGCGATGATCAAGGATAAAAAATTAGAAGGTTTGTTTTTAATTCCCGCGGCACAGACCCGGGATAAATCGTCAGTTACGCCAGACCAGATGAAAATTCTGACAGCTAAACTGAAAGAAGACTATGATTACGTATTGATTGATTGTCCAGCAGGTATTGAACAGGGTTTTAAAAACGCCATTGCTGGTGCAGATGAAGCCCTTGTAGTGACAACACCAGAGGTTTCCGCAGTGCGGGATGCAGACCGCATTATCGGGATGCTTGAAGCCGCTGAGGTGCCGTCTACTCGATTGGTGATTAATCGGATTAAGCCAGAGATGGTTTTAAAAGGTGAGATGATGGGGATTGACGATGTGGTGGAAATCCTTGCTGTGGATCTTTTGGGAATTATTCCCGACGATAGTGAGATCGTGGTCGCCAGCAACAAGGGCGAACCGGTAATTTACAATAAAAAGTCCTTTGCCGGAAAGGCCTATCAAAATATTACTGATCGAATCGAAGGCAAGGAAGTGCCTTTGATGGATTTGAATGAACAGGTCAGCGTATGGACTCGACTTTTTAGTCGATGGTCAAAATAGGAGGGTAGCCGATGTTTAACTTTTTCAAGAAAACAAAGAAAACAGATCCGAAAAGCAAACATGTGGCCAAGGAACGCTTGCAATTGGTTTTGATCCATGACCGTGCCAGCATTCCACCCAATGTGATTGAGGCCATTCGTAAGGATATTATCCTTGCGATTTCAAAACATATTGATATTGAGCCAGGCAATGTCTCGGTTTCTATTGAGGCACATCCAGGTCAGAGCCGCAATTCACGTTCTATCGTCGCGGATGTTCCGCTTCGGAAAAAAGGGGAGGCGACAAGATGAATATCGCATTAATCGCTCATGATAAGAAAAAGCCAGAAATGATGCAATTGGTTGTTGCCTATGAAGCAGTTTTTCAGGAGCATACTCTGTTTGGTACGGGAACCACGGGGCAACGAATTATGGAAGAAACCAACCTGCAGGTTCATCGATTTATGTCGGGACCTTTGGGTGGCGATCAACAGATCGGTGCCAAGATTGCATCGAACGAAATGGATTTGGTGATTTTCCTTCGGGATCCATTGACAGCCCAACCCCATGAGCAGGATGTAATGGCCTTGATGAGACTTTGTGACGTACATCGAATTCCCTTGGTAACAAACCTGGGCGGTGCCGAAATCGTTGTTAAAGCATTGAAATTGAATCTGATGGAATGGCGAAACAAGAAATAATTTGGAAGGGAATAGCGGACGCTGTTCCCTTTTTTCTTTCTTTTCAGAATTATTTTGTATATAATAAGAATGCATTTTTAGAAAGGTGGAAATTAATGATTAATCAAAAGCAATTGGAAAGGATCTTGCCAAAGGTCGAAAAACCCGCGCGATATACAGGTGGGGAAATCAATAGTGTAGTCAAACAAGAAGCCAAGGTTCGTTTAGCCTTTGCATTTCCAGATCTTTATGAGATCGCAATGTCTCATATGGGCGGACATATTTTGTATCAACTCATCAATGAAGAAGAAGGATTGGCCTGTGAACGCGTTTTTTCTCCATGGACGGACATGGAAGCCATCATGCGAAAAGAGGGCATGCCCCTTTTTAGTTTGGAGACCAAACGGACTCTAAAGGAATTTGATTTTGTCGGATTTACTTTGCAGTATGAAATGAGCTTCACCAATATCCTGAATATGTTGGATCTTGGCGGACTTGAAGTGCGAAGGGAAGACCGCTTAGAATCAGATCCACTGGTGATTGCTGGAGGACCTTGCGTTTATAACCCGGAGCCCCTGGCCGATTTTATCGATCTTTTTGTTGTCGGCGA
Organism: Gottschalkiaceae bacterium SANA; assembly: GCA_036323355.1. Classification (GTDB taxonomy): domain Bacteria; phylum Bacillota; class Clostridia; order Tissierellales; family GPF-1; genus GPF-1. The sequence continues at coordinate 1,365,182 of AP028876.1, forward strand.
CGGTGAGGATATTACCCTCGAAATTATGCGCCGCTACGAAAAAGGGAACTTTTCTTCCAAGAAAGAATTTTTACAATCCCTGCTTTCCTTAGAGGGCATTTACGTGCCGGAGTTTTACGAGGTGGATTATAAGGAAGACGGAACCATTCAGTCTCGCCGCGCCTTGGTAGCGGAGGCACCATTGGTGGTGCAACGCACCATCCTGAAGAACTTGGATGAGGTATATTTCCCAGAAAAAATGATTGTGCCATTTATTGATACGGTTCATGATCGGGTGATGTTGGAATTGTTCCGCGGATGTACCCGGGGATGTCGGTTCTGCCAAGCAGGGATGATCTATCGTCCTGTGCGGGAAAGGAAAAAAGACACCTTGGTCCAATTGGCCGAAAAACTGGAAGCAAGTACAGGATATGAGGAACTCAGTCTTTCCTCTTTAAGTTCTAGTGACTATACGGAAATCGAACCCTTGATCAATGAGTTGACAGAAAAATTCGCTGAAAAGCGGGTCTCTTTGTCATTGCCGTCTATGCGACTGGACACCTTCCCCAAGGAACTCTTGAAGAAGATGCAAGAAGTGAGAAAATCAGGCCTTACCTTTGCACCAGAAGCTGGTTCTCAGCGTTTGCGCGATGTGATCAACAAGGGAATCACGGAAGATGATGTCATAAAAACCACTGAAGAATTGTTCCAAATGGGATGGTCGACGGTGAAGCTATACTTTATGATTGGCTTGCCAACGGAAACTGAAGAGGATGTCATGGGAATCAAAGACTTGTCCTATCAGGTCAAGGAGAAATTTTTCCAGATTCCGCGTGAAGAGCGAAAGGGAAATCTTCGCATCAATGTGAGTGCTGCCTGTTTTGTACCAAAGCCATTCACGCCATTCCAGTGGTTTGGACAGCCAACCATGGATGAATTCAAAGAGAAACAAGTGATGTTGAAAAAGAGCATACGTGATCCTAAGGTGTCCTTCAGCACCCATGACGCGGCTACTAGCTATATTGAGGCTGTAATTGCCAAGGGCGACCGTCGCATGGGCAAAGCTATTGAAACGGCTTGGAGAAACGGCTGCGTATTCGATGGCTGGGGACAGTTCTTTAAATTGAACAACTGGTTGACTGCTTTTGAAGAAGTGGGACTAGACCCTGTGTTCTATGCCAATCGCACAAGAGATTTTGATGAGATTCTACCTTGGGACTTTTTGCGAGTCGGTGTAACAAAAGAATTTTTATGGCGAGAGTATCAGCGTGCTCTAAATGAGACCATTACTCCGGACTGCCGAAATAACTGTGAGGCTTGTGGCGTGATCGAGACCTATGGGAAAGGGGTGTGCCAATGATTATTCGAGCCAAATTTGAAAAGAAAGCGGACATGCGTTATATCGGCCACCTGGATTTAATGCGGACTATGCAGCGCGCTATTCGACGAGCGAACTTGCCCATCGCTTACTCTCAAGGGTACAACCCACAGCAAAAGATGAATTTTGCCATGGCCCTTGCCTTGGGGATGGAGAGCGAAGCTGAATATATGGAAGTCGAAATGGCGGAAGAGGTCAGCCGAACATCGTTTATGAAGCAATTGAACGAGGCTCTGCCAGCGGGAATTCAAATCCTTCATGCGGAAAAAATCGAAGATGCGCCAAAATCTTTAATGAGTATCGTTGCTTGGTCGCGATACGCAGTTGCCTTCCCCGATGAGGGAAAACCAGCTGATGCTGAGACGAGAATTGAGGCCTTTTTGGCAGAGAAAGAGATTTGGACAACTCGTCGACGAAAGAAGAAAAAGCAAATGGTTAGCAAGCAGGTAGAGATCCGTCAATGGGTCGATACGATCGAGTGGGTAGAAGATAGTCAAGAACTTGTGATGATGTTGAAAACCGGCAGCAATGGCAACCTGAAACCAGAAGAGGTATTGCCGGTCTTATATCCTGAGATGACCATGCCGAATATTCGTCGCCTTGAGATCTATTGCGATACGAAACAGGGTCGAAAACCACTTTTATAGGAGAAAGCGATGAAACTGAGAATTGACCGAAGCCAAGCTTTGACGATCTATGCGGTGGAGCAAGATGGAAAATTGACAGACTTGCAGGTTTGGGAAACGGGTGAGGAAGATCCCCGTTACCAACTGCATGTCGCGCGGGTAAAGAAGGTCTTGCCGGCGGTTAATGGATCAATCTTGGATCTGGGAGACAGGGAGGCCTATTTAAGTTGGGCGGATCTGGATCCGGCAAGAAAAGAACGAGGGAAGACCATTGCGGCGTGTGTGGATGTGGAAGAACGACTTTTGGTACAGATTCGACGTGCTGAGTCCGGGGAAAAAGCAGATAAAGCGACCCTTCGAATTGCCTTACCCGGAGCATTTATGGTTTATTTGCCAAATGAAGCTGGGATTTCGATATCGACTAAAATTCGCAATCCAGAGATGCGGGCTGCTCTAGAATCAAGCCTTGTCTGTCCCGAGGGCTCGGGAGTCATTTTACGAACATTGGCTGCTGACGCATGCAGAGAACAGGTGGAAAATGAACTGGCTGGTCTGATCCGTGCTTATGAAAGTGTTGTCGAAGAAGCTAAGAAAACAAAATCCTTGCGTTCCATTTTGGTAGAAGTTGATTCGGAACCGTCCTTTTTTAGTCGCTGGTTGAAACAAGCAGATCAATTGATCAGCAATGACCCAGAAGACCAGATCTGGGCAAAAGCATGGAATATAGATTTTGCACAGTCTGAGAATCCATTGGACCCCTGCTGGCAGGATTGGTTAGGCCTTCGTAAAATAGCTGTTTCTATCTCGGACCATCAAGGAGAAATCTTGCTTGAGGAACTAGAAACGCTGACAGCCATTGACGTCAATCGAAGGGGCTCGGCCAAAGCATCTATTGCTACAATCGACACCCTCGCTGTTCGGGAAGCCATGCGGCAATTGCGTCTTCGAAATATTGGAGGCATGGTCGTTATGGATGTGATTGACAAGCGGAAAGCGAAACGGACTACCCGTGAGGTGACAGCTGCTCGTATTACCGATTCTCATCCCATTAAGGTCTATGGCCCTTCAGGCATGGGGCTGATTGAATTGATTCGGACGAAACGGGGTGCGAGTATGAAACAGCTCTTGGGTTCTTATGATGCACCTACGGTTGTTTATGCCTTGTGGCGTTTTGGTCTTGCTTTGCGACAGGTTGGTTGCTCAAGTGGTGTGAGAATTCAGGGGAATCCCGGTCTGATCAATCAGCTTAGAAGAGAGAATGCATGGAAAACTTGGGTCAAGCCTTCGTGTTGGAAACAGGTAGTTTGGGAGCCTTTGGATCAAGAAGAGGAGTTCCTTCGAATTTTACCGATATTAACGAAAACAAGAGTTTGACATTCTAGATAAACCGTGGTACAATTTATTTCTGTGAAAGCCGCACAAAATGGGTTAGAAACGGGAAACCGTACCTGATTTTTGGCGAGTCTAGTTTAAGGAGGTGTAAACTATGTACGCAATTATTGAAACTGGTGGTAAACAATACCGAGTTCAGGAAGGCGACTTGCTTTTTATTGAAAAGTTGGACGTTGAAGCTGGCGACGCGGTAACGTTTGATAAAGTAATGTTTGTTAATGCTGAAGGCGATGTTAAAGTTGGCATGCCATATGTTGAAGGCGCAACGGTTGAAGCGAAGGTCGAGAAAAACGGCAAAGCTAAAAAAGTTATCGTCTACAAATACAAGGCAAAAAAAGGCTATCGCAAAAAGCAAGGTCATCGTCAACCATATACACAAGTGACGATCGGAAAGATCAACGCATAGTGGTACGGGTGATGATATTTCGATCGAATCATCAAGTGATTGGATACGAAATCAAGGGTCACAGCGGATTCGCAGAAGCGGGACAAGATATTGTTTGCGCGGCGGTATCAGTATTGACGCAAACAGGGGCAAACGCGCTAGAAAAAATCGCGGGTGTGAAACCTGAGATTCATTTGAAAGATGGTTACTTACAGGTAATACTTCCAAATAATCTACAAGAATCAGAACGAGAACAGGCGAAAATAATTTTCGAAACAATCCTAATCGGATTGCAAGATGTTGTGGAAGCCTATCCTAGATATGTAAAACTAAAATACAGGGAGGTGTAGAGATGATGAAGTTAAATCTACAACTATTCGCCCATAAAAAAGGTGTAGGTAGCTCCAAAAACGGTCGCGATTCCGAATCCAAAAGACTCGGCGCGAAACGTGCGGATGGACAATTTGTTTTGGCAGGAAATATCCTGTTTCGTCAACGTGGAACGAAAATCCATCCAGGATTGAACGTAATGCGTGGAGGCGATGATACCTTATTTGCAACGATTGACGGTGTCGTCCGATTCGAAAGAAAAGGAAGAGACAAGAAGCAAGTGAGCGTATATCCAAGAGTGTAATTGAAACCTGCCCGGTTGGGTAGGTTTTCTTTTTATAAAGATTTAGTTATAATAAAAGTAATCGAGAAAAACAGAGGTGAACCATGTTTGTAGATATAGCGAGAATTGAAGTCAGAGGCGGTGCCGGTGGAAATGGTGCGGTTGCATGGCGTAGAGAGAAATACGAACCGGCAGGCGGACCAGCCGGCGGCGATGGGGGTTACGGCGGAAGCGTAATCTTAATTGTTGATCCAAAAATCAACACCCTGGTGGACTTTAAGTACCGCCGTCATTTTCGTGCCCCCCTTGGGGAGCATGGACGTGCAAAAACGCAGTACGGGAAAAAAGGTGAGCATCTATATGTAAAGGTGCCTCAGGGAACCATCGTAAAAGATGAAGAGACTGGTAATATCATTGCAGACATGGTGAACCCTGGAGAAACCTTTATTGTGGCCAAGGGTGGTCGCGGTGGAAAAGGCAATGCACGATTTACTACTTCGACTCGCCAAGCACCGAATTTTGCGGAAGCAGGACAAAAAGGTGTAGAACGTATGATTATCCTTGAACTGAAGCTTTTGGCCGATGTTGGACTTTGTGGATTTCCTAATGTTGGAAAATCGACATTCCTATCTATGGTGTCGGAGGCGAAACCACGGATTGCGAATTATCATTTTACAACGATTCATCCCAATCTTGGCGTTGTTCGAGTCGGGCAAGGCGAGAGTTTTGTCATGGCTGATATTCCAGGCTTGATTGAGGGCGCCCACGAAGGCACCGGACTCGGCCATGAATTTTTACGCCATGTCGAGCGAACTCGACTTTTGGTCCATATTGTAGACGTATCAGGCAGTGAAGGCCGAGATCCCTATGAAGACTTTATGACCATCAATCATGAGTTGGTTAGCTATAATGAGCGTTTGGCAAGCCGACCGCAAATTGTTGTAGCAAATAAAACTGACTTGCCGGATGCTGCAGAGAAAATTGTGGAATTTGAAGCGAAGGTTCGTGCTTTAGGCTATGACTTCTATGCCATGTCGGCAGCGACAGGGGATGGGGTGCAAGCCTTGAAGAATAAGATTTACCATAAATTGCAGACTACCGAGTTTGAAGAAGAGATCGTTGAGGTTGTGGAAGATACGTACGGCAACGATCGTGAAAGAGATCGTGAAATCACCTATGAAGTCATTGAAGAAGTGGTTCATGTAGATGGTGTTTATTTAGAAAAGATTTTGATGTCCACGAATTTTGAGGATGATCATTCTGTCGTTTACTTCCAACGAAAATTACGTGATTTGGGCGTGGTTGAAACCCTGAAAAAGATGGGAACGGAAGAGGAAGATATGATTGTCATCTGTGGTGTGGAATTTGAATTCTTTGAATAGGAGAGAAGATGAACGGAAAACAAAGAACGTATTTAAAAAAATTGGCGCATGATATGCAACCCCTTTTCCAAATTGGGAAAAATGGGATTACTGAAAATTTTATCGAGCAGATTAATCAGGCTTTGGATGCAAGAGAATTGATAAAATGTAAGGTGTTGAACAATAGTCTTTTGGATGCAAAGGAAACCGCAAACGAATTAGCCCGAGTAACAAATGCGGAATTTGTGCAGGCAATTGGCAACAAATTTACTTTGTATCGAGAATCAAAAGACAACAAAAAGATTGTCTTGCCACGGGTCTAAATGAAAAGAATCGGTTTGTTTGGAGGCACCTTTAATCCCATTCATATGGGACATCTTGTGTTGGCGGAATGCGCTCGGGATCAGCTTGCATTGGATGAGGTCATCTTTATTCCTAATCGCATACCGCCCCACAAGATTGAGCCTGGATACTCGCCGGAACAAAGGCTTGAGCAGGTTACCGCTGCGGTTGCAGGTCAGCCTGGTTTTCAGGTGAGTAACATTGAACTCAAGCGGGACAAACCATCCTATACGGTGGACACCCTGCGAGAGGTGCACGCAAATTGGCCGACGGCCCACTTGTTTTTTCTGATCGGCGCGGATTCTTTATTTCAATTGGAGTCTTGGGTGGAAATTCAAGAGATCTTTCGATTGACAGATTTTGGTGTTGTGGCACGTCCGCCTTTTGAGCGGGAAGGATGTCAGCAGGAAATTTCTCGATTGGAATCTTTATATCCGGTAAAATTTTCTTGGGTAGAAATGCCACAGATTGGAATATCATCCCGTTCCATCCGCGAGGATTGGAATCGGGGGAGGTCTATTCGCTTTCAGGTACCAGAAGTGGTTTACTGCTTAATGGGAAAAGAAAAGGAAGGAAGTTCCGAGTCGTGACAAAAGAAGAGATACTGGCAAGAATGAAGAAAAACCTAAGCCCTTCGCGGATTGAGCATATACTGCGTGTGGTCGATACTGCTCAGCTTTTGGCCGAGCGGTATGGAGTTGATCCAGAACGTGCGGAATGGGCAGCGCTCTTGCATGATTTTTACAAGTGGCAGGACAAGGAAGCTTATGACGCAGCGTTAGAAGCTTCTGGACTGGCATTGGATGAGGAAACTGCGGCTTCTCAGGAATTGAGCCATGGATGGATGGCAGCAGATTTTATGCAGTCTGCCCTTGGAATTGAAGATAAAGAGATCTACTATGCGATTGCAACTCACACCACGGGACGAAGTGGGATGAGCCTTTTGGAAAAGGTCATCTATTTGGCAGATCGTGTGGAACCGGGACGCGTTCATCCTGGAAGTGATCGCTTGCGGAGCATGGCTTTTCAAGATCTGGATCGAGCAGTGTATATTGCTATGAATCAAACCCTGGAATACTTATTGAAGAACCATTCCTATATTCATCCGCGAACCATTGAAGCGCGCAATGATTTATGGAGAAACATCACAGAGAGGACGGAACGGATTGAAGGATAATCAAACCATATTAGAAATAGCCGTTAAAGCGGCGGACACAAAAAAAGCCTTGGATATCGAGGTCATCAACTTAATTGGACTTTCTTCGATTGCTGATTACTTTTTGGTTGTCAGTGGAAGCAATGATCGTCAAGTCGCGGCCATTACCATGGAAATTGAAGATAAATTAACGGAAGCCGGCGTGGAACCCAAGCACAAGGAAGGGGTTCGGGGTGGTCGTTGGATCGCTTTGGATTACGGAGATATAATTGTGCATATTTTCCATCAGGAAGAGCGTGAGATTTACGGACTGGAAAAAGTATGGGCAGAAGGCGAGCGCCTGGATATAAGCGACTGGGTTTAAAATACCGGAGGTGATTGATTTGAAACAACGAGAAATACATCCGATCCTACGGCAAATGTTGCCGTTGGTGGAAGCCATATCAAGGACAGTAGGCGATAATTGCGAAATTGTCTTACACGATTTTAGCGACCTGGAGAATTCGGTTGTTGCGATCGCCAATGGACATGTGACAGGACGAACCCTGGGAAGCGGTATGCTGACCAAGGGACTAGAAGCCTATTTGAATCGAGAGTATGAAGAGTCGATGATCAAGTACAAGAATATTGTCGGGGCGGGACGAACCTTGAAATCTTCAACGATTTTTATCAAGGATGAAACAGAATCCGTTGTTGGTGCCATGTGTATCAATATCGATGTAACCGATCTTCTTTTGGCAAACAAGGCGATCAACAACCTTGTGATGACAGAAGATTTGGGACAGACGGTGGAGGCGGAACGAAACCGTTTTCATGTTTCTGAAATTTTGAAAAAAGTTGTGGAAGAGGTGTTTCAATCGATCAACAAGCCCGTTGCTTATTTGAGCAAAGCGGACAAATTGATGATCGTTCAGCAATTGGAGGACCGTGGCGCCTTTTTAATCAAGGGTGCTGTGGAACATGTTGCAGACCTGCTCTGTGTTTCTCGGTACACCGTATACAATTATATTGAAGAAGTAAAAGGGAATAAAAATGGATCCGAGGAATAATCCTTAGATCCATTTTTTTTATTGCATATTTTCTTTTTTTCGTTGCTCATTCAATGCGAGACGTCTTTTCTTGCGCATCCGCTGATTTCTTAATCGCATGGCTTGTCCAAAGAGAAGCACGATGGCAAAGAGTCCGATGACACCAGCGCTGATTAGAACCGCTGTTGGGATCGGCTTTTGATCCATAAGGGTCGTTACCTTGCCGATAAAGCGCACATCCGTAGCTGCAATCAGGGAAACCCTGGCAATCAATTGATCTTCAAAATAGTATTCCACCTTGCCCACCTCGTCGCCTTTATGGACAGGGGCTTCCAGATTCTCGGCAGGGATTACGATTTTGCCGAAAATCGGGTCTCGATCGGTTGAGAAGGGAAGGGCGACAGTAGATTTTACAATGGCCGCAAGATCGGGCCGGTCCCCGGAAAGAATGGGGATCTGCGTAATATATTCGTTGGCCACGCATACGTTTCGTTTCTTAAAGTTTTCAAATCCAAAGTCCAATAAGGTGTGGGCATCGATATAGAGATTGGAACCCGAGGTATTTAAAATAACCAACAGCAATTTGGCATCGCCATTTTCAGCTGCTGCGACCAGGGTGTTTTTTGCCTGGGAGGTATAGCCGGTCTTCATTCCTATTGTGCCGGGATACTTAATGGGTATCGAGGACCCATGATAAGAAATGCGTTTTCCAGGACTGAATAGTAATTTGTTGGTAGTTTCAAAATATCGTTCATTCTCTTTAATATTTGTTGGTGGAATCTTATAGTATGGGGTCTGTACGATCGCTGCAAATTCAGGAATCGTCATGGCATAGGCGGCAATCTTTGCCATATCCGCTGCCGTGGTGACGTGATTTTCATCGGGCAGGCCTGTCGCATTAACAAAATGGGTTTGGCTTGCTCCCAGTTCCAAAGCTTTTTCGTTCATTAATTCCGCAAATGCAGGTTCGCTACCGGCAACGGCACGTGCCAGTACTTTCATGGCGTCGTTGGCGGATCGAATTAATCCAGCATGAAGCAATTGGTCGACCGTGAGCACCTCGCCGGGTTCTAGAGCGATATGGGTGCTGTCACCAACCTCGTAGGGCGAGTTCTTATCTACAGTGACCAATTCATCCAATTGAAAATACTCGAGGACGACAATTGCAGATAGGATCTTGGTGATGCTAGCCGGGTACATGACCTTATCGGCGTTTTTTTCATACAAGGTAGATCCAGATTCCAGATCGACCAGTATGGCTGCAGGGCTATCGATTTCCGGTTCTGTCAAAGCAAATCCGGTGGAGAAAATCGGACAGGTTAGTGTCAGGATCAGCAGGGTTGTAAGTATTCGTTTCATTAATTTCTTCCTTCCGATTGAAATTCTGTTTTTATTATATGAGATGGGCGCCAAAAGCGCAATGGGAATACAGACAAAGTGGTTCAATTGCGGTACAATATAGTGGATGAGAAATTAGGAGGAAATGGCATGGATCGATTTACGAAACGTGAAATGATCTTGTTGATAGCCCTAATTGCTTTAGCGGGACTTTTGTTTTTTGGACGCCAAATGCAAGACGTGGACTTGAGTGAGATCGAGACAATGGAAGCGGAACCGATGGAAAAAAATGGGGACGTTGAACATGAAGCTGAATTGGTTGTACATATCGCAGGTGAGGTGTTTGAACCAGGGGTGTATGCCCTACGGTCAGGTGCACGGGTGATTGAAGCCATACAAGCGGCGGGAGGCGAGACCAATTTTGCCAACCTGGAAAAGTTGAACCTGGCTCGCATTTTGGTGGATGGAGAGCAAATTATTGTACCGAGCACCCTAGAGACGGATGTGCAAGTGGCAGAAAACCAACCGCAGGCAGATGGCAAGGTGAATATTAATCGGGCGAAAGAAATGGAATTGGAGGGCTTAACGGGGATTGGACCCACAAAAGCCCAAGCGATTATCGATTACCGAACCCAGCATCCCTTTCAATCGATTGAGGAAATTCAATCCGTAAGCGGGATTGGCCAAAAAACCTATGAAAAAATCTGCGATCAAATAACAATTAATTGAGGTGATAGCAATGATTGAAAGAGTACGATTGACACAAATGACTGCGAGCTCTGGTTGAGGCGCGAAATTAGGACCAGAGGTCCTCTCGCAGGTACTGCGAGATTTATCATTGAAAAGAGACGAGAATTTACTGGTGGGAACGGAAACATCCGATGATGCCGCTGTATATAAGATCAATGAAAAAGAAGCCCTTGTTGTAACGATGGATTTCTTTACACCTGTGGTAGACGACCCCTATCAATATGGGCAGATCGCTGCAGCCAATGCTTTAAGTGATGTTTTTGCCATGGGCGGGGAAGCCAAGCTTGCCATGAATATTGCCTGTGTGCCGACAGGGCTTCATGCTGATATGGTGAGTGATATTTTGAAGGGTATGCGGGATAAGGTGGAAGAAGCGGGTGCATTTGTAGTCGGCGGCCATACCATCGAGGATCAGGAACCTAAATTTGGTCTTTCCGTAACGGGATTTGTTCACCCCAATCGGATATGGACCAATAGTGGTGCGCAGGCTGGTGACGTTTTGTTTTTGACCAAGCCCTTGGGCATGGGGGTTCTATCGACAGCCATCAAGGCGGATTTAATCTCGTTGGAGGGGATGGAAACCGCTGTTTCCATTATGTCGGAATTGAATCTTTACGCTAAGCAAATTGCAGAGAATTTTACGATTCATGCTTGCACGGATGTAACTGGATTTGGTTTGGCTGGTCATGGATTGGAAATGGCAGAAGGCAGTGGCCTGACTTTGTTGTTAGAGGGAGAAACATTGCCCTTTGTAGCAGAGGCCATTGAATGGGCTGAAATGGGAATCTTGCCAGCCGGGATGTACAGCAATCGTGGCCATGTTGGCAAAAAAATTGCAATGGAAGCAGATTTGTCAGAAGCGCAGCAGGACCTGATCTTTGATCCCCAGACTTCGGGTGGTTTGTTGCTTGCTGTGGCTGAGGACGAGGCTGATGAATTGGAAGCGTCCTTTGCGAAAGCGGGACGATTTTGCGTCCGGATTGGTCGGGCGGTTGAAAAACGCGAGGTTTCTCTTCTGATTCGATAGGAGGAAAAAATGGAAAAATGGTATCGTCGATTGCCCAAAATGGACACGTGTTTGGCAGATCAACGGGTTGAGGCGTGGATACAGGAATTTGGATATGAACAAGTGAAGGAGGCTTTTGCCTCCACTTTGGGTGCAATCCGAGAGTTGATTCATACAGCTTCTGGTGATGCGCTTATTGATGATACCGTGATTGAATCGGAGATCGCTTCTCTTTTTGACACGGTGGAGAATCGATTGAGAGTGGGTTTTATTGGCTTGCGTCCTGTGATTAATGGAACCGGAACTTTGCTTCATACCAATCTGGGACGGGCTAATTTTTCGAAAGACTTGGTCAAACGCGCCGTGGATAAGGCAAGCCGGTATTCGAACCTTGAGTATCAATTGGACCTTGGCAGGCGTGGTTCTCGATATGATCATATTGAAGGCTTGCTCTGTGCTCTGACGGGGGCTGAGGCGGCTATGGCTGTCAATAACAATGCAGCAGCAGTGATGCTGATGCTTGCGGCCCTCTGCCAGGATCAGGAAGTGGTGGTTTCTCGGGGAGAGTTGGTGGAAATCGGTGGTTCTTTTCGAATCCCTGATGTGATGCGTCTCAGTGGCGCCAAACTTTTGGAAGTGGGAACAACCAATCGCACTCGATTGTCCGATTACTATGAAGCCACCGGATTCGATACGGGTGCTTATTTAAAGGTGCATACGAGCAATTATCAAATCCTTGGATTTACGGAGTCGACGTCCCTAAAGGAATTGGTAGCTCTGAGTCACAAGACGGGGGTGCCGGTATTGGAGGATCAGGGAAGTGGCGTATTGACGGACTTAACCACCTATGGATTGCCACAAGAGGCAACCGTACAGGCTTCTATCGCTGCGGGTGTGGATCTGGTGACCTTTAGCGGTGACAAGCTGTTAGGGGGACCCCAGGCGGGATTCTTGGTGGGCAAGAAAAAGTTGATCGAGCGCTGTAAAAGTCATCAATTGAATCGCGCCCTTCGGGTAGATAAAGTGACCCTAGCTCTTGCGGAAGAAACATTAAGGCTGTATCTTCATGGAGATCGCATGAATGAGATTCCGTTTTACTGGATGTTGGGAAGAAGCCAGGCGGAATTGCAGGAGGCGGCGGAGAAGATTCAATCGGAATTATCGGAGACGGCCATTCAAAAACTTGGATTGGAAATTCGTGAAACCGAGGGAACCATTGGTGGCGGGAGTCTGCCAGGGGTGAGTTTTTTGAGCTTAGCCTTGGTTGTTAGCAAGGGGAATTCAGCTATGCAGGAAGCGATACTTCGACAGGGGACGAACCCTGTAGTCGCTCGCATTCAACAGGACGAGGTTTGGATTGATTTGCGAACCATCTATCCAGATCAATGGAAACTGCTGGTAAAACGATTGCGGGAATTGGAGGACATGGCGTGAAGCGACAGATTATTATTGGGACTGCAGGCCATATCGATCACGGAAAGACGGCTTTGATTCGCGCACTGACTGGACGAGAAACGGACCGATTGAAGGAAGAAAAGCAGAGGGGGATTTCCATTGATTTGGGATTCACCTATTATGATCTAGCCAGTGGCGAACGGGTTGGTTTTATTGATGTGCCTGGACACGAGCGTTTTGTCTCCAATATGTTAACCGGTGCCTTTGGTATGGATTTTGTTTTATTTATTATTGCGGCAGATGAGGGAATGATGCCTCAGAGTCGAGAACACTTGGAGATTCTTAAACTCCTTCAAGTACAAGCGGGAATCGTGGTGATTACGAAGACGGATTTGGTGGATGAAGAGTGGCGCGAACTTGTTGCAGACTCCTTGGATGAGGAATTGAGCGACAGTTTTTTAGCCAAGGCGCCAAGGATTTTTGTCTCTTCTAAAACGGGAGGGGGTCTGGATCGATTGCGCCTTGCGATTGAGGCGTTGGCGGCTTCAGCTCCAAAACAGGAAGAAGATGGGGTGGCTCGTCTTTGGGTGGATCGCTCTTTTTCCATCAAGGGTTTCGGAAGCGTTGTAACAGGCACCCTTCTGGGTGGAAGTTTAATCTTGGGTCAAGAGGTGATGCTCTATCCGCAGCGATTGACGAGTAAGATTCGGCGGATTCAGATTCATGATGAATCTGTGGAGACGGCGGTTGCTGGACAACGGGTTGCAATGAACTTACCAGCCTTTTCAAAGGATCAGGTGAAACGTGGAGATCTTGTTAGTCTGCCGGAACGCGTTGCCTTAAGTGATCGCTTTGCAGGGCGAATTCAAATGACCAAGGATAGTCCTCGCCCCCTTCATAAGGGAATGGAGCTGCGTTTGCATTTGGGTTCAAGAAAGGTGCCTTGCAAAGTGGAACATGTGGAACCAGAGGTCGTTAAGGCCGGTCAGTCGGCTTGGATCATGTTGCGGGTTGAGGAATCAATTCCTTTGGTTTTATTTGATCGTTTTGTATTGCGTAATCTTTCACCTGTAGAAACCCTTTGTGGCGGACAGGTATTGGAGCCTGATCCTCCGCGGGGAAAACGAGCACGCAAGGAAATGGGGACCTGGTTGGAGTCGATTCAAAAGGGAGGTCCCGCGGCAGCAGCTTTGGTGCGACTGGAGCGTTCGATGGATTTGGTTCAGGATCGCAGTGACCTGGCTCATGCCTTTGGGTGGTCGAGAGAAGAGACGGATAAGTGGATCAGCGTTCTGGCGGAGAATGGGGAAATTGTGCGTTATTCTAATTTTCTTTTGTCTCGCAAAAGGGAGGCTGAGTTGTTTGTTCGTTTTACACAGATCGTAAAGGAGTTTCATCAAAAGAACCTCCTTCGTCGAGGAATGCCGAAAAAACAGGGACTGGATCTTCTGTTTCCAAGAGCGAATCAAAAGCAACAGATGGAGGTATTGAAGGCCTGGGAAGTGGCAGGATTTGGTGTCAGTGACGAAAGCAATATTTGGCTTAGTGGGTTTGAACGGAAATTGTCCCCTAAGCAGGAGGCACTCTATAAAGAACTGAAGGAAAAGGCGGAAGCCAAGCACGAAGCTGCCAAGGAAAGTCAGTGGCTGGCGGAGCGTGATCAAGCCAAGGTTATCTGGCCAATTCTCTTGGAAGAAGGAGAGATCATACGCCTTGGGGGAGATCTTTATGCTTCAAGAAAATTCGTTGAAGAAGGGCTTCGTTTGATCGTTGAACAATTTGGAGAAAACCCGTTTACCGTGGGAAAATTTCGGGATGCATATGGAATTTCACGCAAGCAGGCAATTCTGCTTCTGGAAAGCTACGATGAAAGGAAATGGACCATGCGGCAAGGGGACCAAAGAATTGCCCTGAAATTGCCAAAATTCATAGGCGAAGTGTGTCAACTGTGATAAAATAAGGATGAAGTGAAGGTACAGGAGGGTTTATATGAGTAAAATATTAATCGTCGATGACGAAGCGCTACTGGTCAAAGGACTCAAGTATAGCTTGGAACAGGATGATCATGTGATAGACGCGGCCTATGATGGAAAAGAAGGGGTCGAAAAATTTACAAAGAATGATTATGATTTAATTATTTTGGACTTGATGTTGCCAGAGATGGATGGTCTTGAGGTTTGTCAAAAGATTCGCGAGTCATCGCAAGTACCCATCATTATGTTGACAGCCAAGGGCGAAGACATGAATAAGATCTTGGGTCTTGAATATGGAGCGGATGATTATTTAACGAAGCCGTTCAATATCCTCGAGTTGAAGGCGCGGATTAAAGCGATCCTTAGAAGAACCGCCATTAAGGATAAACCAGCGGAGCAAGTAATCAAGGTAGAGGATTTCACGATTAACACTCTGGGCCGCAAGGTTTCTGCTCGCAATAAAGAAATCAATCTGACAGCAAAGGAATTTGACCTGCTGTTATTATTGGCAACGAATCCAGGCAAGGTATTTACTCGGGAAGAATTATTGGAAATCATTTGGGGATACGAGTACTTTGGTGATCTTCGTACGGTGGATGTGCATATTCGGCGGTTACGAGAAAAGATTGAAGAGAATTCAAGTCAAGCAGAATATGTCCTGACAAAATGGGGAGTTGGTTACTATTTTAAAGGAAAAACTCAGTAATTCAATTATCAGTATTAGGTGGAAACTTGTTTTCACCTATTTATTTTTGATTATTATTTTTGTGATGATTATTCGGATTTTTGTCGCCCAGACCATGTACAACGTTTATTTGGACGAAGTGCAGACTGATATCGTGGCGGAAGCAAAGATCTTAGCTTCACAGAATCAATACTATTTGTCACAGTCGGACTACCAACCTGTTCGAGAAGATTTTAGCAATCAGTTGAAGGAATATAGCAATAAGATTCAGGCGAGGATTTTACTTTTGGATCCAAAGTTGATGGTCTTAGAAGACTCGGATGACCGCTTGACCAATACGGTATATGCTTCGAGGGATGCAAGGGACAGCCTTGCTGGTGCCACGGTTATGCGGGTGGAGGAGGAAAGCGATCGATTGATTGTCGCTGAACCTATTGTTTACTTTGGCGAAACCATAGGCGTTGCCATCGTGGTCAAGCCATTGACACAGCTTCACTTGCGGGTGGATGAAGTAACCTCCGCCTTGGATATAATCTCGATCTTTGGTATTCTGATCGTTTTGGTCATCAGCATGATGTTCTCTGACTTGATGACGAAGCCCATCAGTGAATTAACGGAGACTTTTACCAAGATGAGCCAGGGCAATCTTCATCAACGCGTGGAGATTCATACGCGAGACGAGTTGGAAAAGCTGGCAACGGCATTTAATATTATGAGTACCAAATTGGATCAGGTGGATTATCAGCGACGAGAATTCGTGGGAAATGTTTCTCATGAATTGAAAACACCCCTTGCTTCCATTAAACTTTTATCCAGTTCTCTCTTGGGCCAGGAAGAAAATGATGAAGCTTTGTATCGTGAGTTTTTAACGGATATCGATCATGAAGTGGATCGTCTGAATGAAATTATTGTGGATCTTTTGTTGCTGGTAGATTTAGATCGAGAGAAGCTGAGCTTGAATTACAAACCGGCGCTTTTGAATTATCTGATTGAACAGATCTTATATCGGCTGCAGCCGGTCATCAAGGAAACGGAATCCCAAGTAATTTTTACACCTGTGGATCGTATTCAATTGAATTGTGATGGCAAAAAAATCGAGCAAGCGGTATATAATGTCATTCAAAATGCTATTAAGTATTCGGCACCAGATGGGAAAGTGGATATCGTGCTTCGCCGAGAGGGTAAGTTTGCCGTGATCGAGGTGACTGATAATGGCATTGGGATTCAACCCGAAGGAATTGATCATATCTTTGAGCGATTTTATCGAACGGATAAGGCGAGGTCTCGGAAAACAGGGGGAACCGGTTTGGGACTTTCTATCACCAATCAAATTATTGAGCTTCATCAGGGACGAGTTGAGGTGGAAAGTGAGTTGGGTCAAGGAAGCAAGTTTAAAATTTGGATTCCAGAGGTGTAGCGAAAGTTGCACCTTTTTTCAATTCTTGCACTTTTTTTAAATGTATGACATAATCAATTAGCATACCCCATGGGAGTAGATGAGTGCTGGTGTGCTCTCTGGTCTTCAAAACCAGTTCGGGGCGTGAAGAACGTCCTGGGTGGGTTCGATTCCCATCTATTCCCGCCATTTAAGCCTGATAAATTTTTATCGGGTTTTCTTTTATTTGGAGATAAATCCAAAATTAAGAGGGTAAGAATACATAAGGAAAATCGTTAAAACTGAACCGAAATTAGCATGGTCTGGAGAAAAGCAAACTATTCGTGAGGATAGGACGCAAAGTTAAGCGTCTTGCAAAAGATCGACTGACTGCCTCAAGAAAAGGAGGTGGTTTTTTAGTGTAAAAAAAAGGGTCATAACCCATTATATGTACACGCTGTGAGGAGGACTATCGATGAAAAAACAGTGGAAGAAAAAAGTATTTGTATCGGTATTGATTTTATGTGTGTGTTTTGCGACGATTGTTAGTGTAGGGGTTTTTGCCAGCGGGTCCGACGCTGGACGAGGAAAATTCGGTGGATTCCAAATGCATAAAGGAGGAAGCACCTACAAAGAGGGTCAGGAAGGAAAAACGGGTAATGGAGAGGATGGTCACGCTGAAGATGGTCATAGTGATGATTCAGAAGAAGCGTCTGGCGACGCAGATGTAATGAGTTCAAGTGGTGACAAAAGTGATAAAGGTCATTCATCCGGTGGCTCATCGGGTCATAACGGTGGAAGTGACACCCACGGCAAGCCTGATGACCATGAACCGGGAGAGGACGAAGGGGAGGATGAAGCGGAGCTGAATCCTTTTGATGAGTCGATTTCAGAAACAGAGTTTGTTGACGAGGGGAAATTTGTTACATTGAATATCTTCCAAGAAGGTTTGGCAGATGGTGATGAGGCGGTCATCTGTGTCTACAAACTGGACGATGGGGTATTTACGTATAAGAATATCATCACCTTACAGGGTGATACAACTGGGCCATATGCTGTTAAGGTTCCTGTAGGGCATGAGTGTTTTATTGAGAGTGCCATGGTGCCAGGATTTGCGACACCAGAGAAACAAACTATTTCCTTAGGTACATTTGAAGGTGATTTCACGGAAAAAGTGATCGTGAAGTTCATAGAACATCATTATGAACTTGAAGCTTTCGCTTTGAGCTTCAATAAAGTGTTTGATCCGCCAATGACGGAAGTTGCAATGTTTATTGATGAAGAGATCTCGGTAAATCCGAAAATCAGTCCAGCTAATGTCGATTATGACATGATCCAATGGTCATCATCAAACGAATTAGCAGCTATTGTAGAAGCGGGTCTTGTTACGGCTGTAGGAGCTGGAGAATCAATGATTACAGCGGAATTGAAATTAGGTGAAACTCTACTGGCATCAGCCGAGGTTGAAGTGATCGTACAAGTTTTTCCTGCTATGGGTACAATTTTAGAAAAAACTGAATTTGAGGTTGGTCAAAGGTATCCTTTGCCGTTGATTATGGAGGCGATGGGACGATCTTTAGATATCGCATGGCAGAACAAGACTTATGTACAAACCCTGGATGATGGCGATTATCTATACTTTATCGCTCCAACCCATGGGAATGAAACTTTGCCTGTAGATGCTGATGTCGACCTGTATGGGATCATTTCTCATGACGTGACCGCGACGGGTCCAACTCTTCATGTTTTAGAGCCGGATAAGTTGGAACTGGTTGAGAAGGTTGTTAATCTAAGTGAAAGTGCTTTTGATCTCACTTATCAATTAGAAGGGATCCGTGGGGAGGTACCTTGGGACCGAACGGATTTGACGGGATTTTATTTTACAAGCACAGATCCGAATATCGTTGCGGTTACGAATGATATGCGTGGCTTGGATGACTTGCGGGATGATACGGGTTTGCTTATCAATCAGATTCAAATTGTAACTAAGGCTACGGCGAACGAAACAGGGTATGCGATTGTCAAACTGCGTAACAGTCAAGGTGTCGAGTTGGCAAGCTGGGGTATTTCGGTTATAAAAGCAGAGATTGATTTGGTGGACAATGCCTATGCCATGGCGTCTTCTGACTTTATGGGCGAGGTCACCGAAGAGCATTTTGACACAGCTGATGAGGTTTTTATTACTTGTAAAAATTTCTTTGATGCCGATCAGCTCGTTGCATTCAACAATGAAACCTACTATATTCGCGTTACGGAAAAGGGTTCGGAGGGTCTTTTGGGTGAAGGCATATTTACCTTCGGTGAGAATGTGACAAAAAATAATGGAGAATGGGCCTACTATGGCTCAGATCCAATCAGTTTCGTAGAATTTCAATCGGGCGAGTTTACTGGTGGATTTGTTCAGGTTAATGAGCTAGGTGAAGTCGTGATGGATGGTTTGGGAAAAACCATTGCTGGATTTCGTTTGATTGATGTTTTAACTGATCTTAGTCCGAATACAAATTCATCGAAAGAAGTTTTTGTGGAAGTCAGCACCTTTGATGATTATCCAAGTGGTGATGAAGGGGAACGTCCGAAAACCTATCATACCAACTTTAAAATTGGATCTGCAGTTCCCACGGGATCGATTGAAGTCGATATTTTGAATCCGGATGAGATTCCATTAGAGTATCTAGTGGGAAGACATGTGGTATTAACGCGTGAGGAGTTCCCAGAAGGAACCGATCTGACATCTGTTTCCATTTACGATTTCTATAAGGAAGATGTTAAAACGAATCAACCGAATTTCTTGGATGATTATACGGAGATTGACGACATCTATACAAATTTGTATGTGGATGAAGTTAAACTCTTTGGTAGAATTGAGGAGAGAACTTCATCGACAACTGGTGAAACAGAACTCTATGTTGCATGGGATCGAGCGCGAGAAGTACCATTGAAGATTGGTGGTTACTTCCTGCTGATTGATTACAAACCGTATAAAACGAATTTGCAATCTACGTTTGCAGATAATGAAACCATGCTGAAAGAGGTTCACCTGAAAAAAACGGGTGAAGTTATTGAAAAAATGGTAATATTTTACGAATAGGCGTTATATAGTAATATGAATTGAAAATAGGTAAACGAGAAGGAGTAAAAGGTAGCGAGTGCCAATTGTCGATTGGCACTCGCTTTTGTCGTTGATTTTCATTGAATCCGGAAAATTTGATTTAAGCGAGTGGATAAGAGACGTATATATATTCAAACGATAAATAATATTTTACATTTTGGCCAATTAATGTAAAAATACTGTTCTTACTTACGAATTCTTACAAAATGTTATAAAGTTTGAAAAACGGGGTAATATATCCATACTCAATTAATGGCATATGCTATTAAATTGGTTATTATAGGAAATCAACGAAAAAGGCAAACTGCTCGTGAGAGTGGGACGCAAAGCCAGACATCTTATGACAGAAAAAAGTTACTTCAAGGAAAGAACGGTCGACTGCCACAGAATTCTGTGGCAGTTTTTAATTGTCATAAACTGGCTGATATATCTATTTATGGCTCTAAAGGCAAGGAATAACATAATGTACAAGAAAAGGAGGTTATCGATGAAAGTAAAAAAAAGGATGGTTGTTTTAGTTGTAATTTCCATGGTCATCCAATTGATTTCACTTCCAGCATTTGCTGACACTGATTCGACCAACTTAGCGGAGGTTGGTTTTATCGGACCAGGCAAATATGTTGCAGACATTTTAATGATCGACGGCGGTATTTCGAAAGATACGGATGTTGTCATTGGTCAGATGTCTCTATGGAATACACGAGATCGATTGTGGATGACTCTGGATACAGACCAAGAGTGGGCGATCCGAGAAGTAATGATCTATGTAGGCGCTGATGAAGTGCCGATTACCCTTGGAGGTGCGCCTGCGATTCAAGAATTTCCGTACAAAGCTCAGCTGACGGAGTCGACACATACATATGAATTTTCGTTGGATTTGATGGATGACTTGGATCTGACTTGGGGCAAGCGTGACGAGGCCCGAAGAATTCCAAAAATATCGGTTTGTCTTCATGTGGAACCGACGTCTGAAACCAGCACGCAAGGCATGGGATATGCGTGGGGCCAAGGCAATGTGGAATTTCTGAACCATACGGGTTGGTGGATGAACTATGCAATTGTTCATCCGAGTACCGGACACTTTATTGATGCGCCAGTAAAAGGCGTGGGCTATCAAACTCCGACACATATAGGAATAACGGATGATGGTGGTTCATTTGATTATTTTGCAGGTGAATCCGTTGAGTTGTTTATTGGTGGTGTATCCCTTGGCAAGGTAAAAGCAGACCAGCGAATCACACCAATGGATGTGGTAGGAACCAGCGATACGGATGATCCAAGGGTTGTCAACATGGCCAAACTTTTACAAAGTTTGGATGAGGATGGAGAACCCACCGGCGGAATCGTTATCGATATGGCTACTAGTATGGCGCTGACACGGACCACGAATGAGATGGAGATCGACGCCTTTGACTTCAGTGATTCCGATCAGATCGAGAATGTGATTGAAGGGACCAATAAGAAGATGGGCGGGAAGTTAAACCCTGTTGATTCTGTTGACGCCTTGGATAATTTACAAAAAGGCACAAGCAGTAATATGGTCCGAAAAAATGTATCAAAGAATTCTGCTTTTGAAGACGCAAAGGCGAAACTCGAATTAATGCCGATGTATGTGCCAGCCATGAAAGCGAATGGCGACCCAGTTACATTAAATTATTATGATTTGGTTTTTGATGAAGAAGCCCAAGAAAATGAGTATGAGCTTAGTGAACAGCGGAATTTAGCGAAGCCGTTGATTGCATGCTATGCGGAAAAGGTTATGGGAACCAATGGATTTGATATCTATGGGGCTGTTTCCAAGGATGCCGGAGAAACTTGGCAGGTACAGAATTTATCAAAGTCTGCAGACAAATCTTCATTCATGACGGTAGATGGGATAGAATTTTCGGGAACTTGTCATAAACCACAGATCCGTGTACGTGGAAATTATATTCTAGCCGCATGGACATCCAAGTTTGGTAGAACGGGTAATCCGCGCTATGCATTGGAACCTGATGAGCCGTACTATGAAGATGATCTATTTGGCGTGGGTGGACCACAACGTTCACGTGATTATTCCAGTGATGGGTATTATGAAGTTGGTGAATTGCCATTTAGTGTTGTCTGGACCTGTCGCGGCGTTATTGATCCAGCAACTGGACAATTGACTTGGTATAAACCAGAGCGCTTGACTTCTGGTCGACGTGATGCATTCCAACTGATGCAAAGCGGTACTGAAGGTGCCGGTTTTGGTGTTGTTTGGCAAGAAGATCCTGAAGGTTTACGTCCTGGCGAAATGGCAGGACCTGGGGAAGGTTGGAGTGGAGCGACAACCAACCATAAAACGGATATTTGGTATTCTTATATTGCATGGGACGATTTTAAAGATATCGATGTTAATTTCGAATCCAGCGGTGTGCAAAAAGAGGATATCAATGAGGATCAAAAAGGAAGGCCTAAGGCTGAAATTCCTTTCTCTATGCCTGTGCGGATTTCCGACAATGACACAATCAATACAGAAAGCATGAAAATCGATGAATTGATGATTCCAGGGCTAGATACTTTGAGCGAAGGTGATTTGCTTTCGGTCAATTCAAGTAATTTTGTTCCGCTTCTGGAAGCAGGCGATGATCAAGGCACCCATAAGTATGGGTACGCCAATTTGCCTAGTTATTACAATGGTCCTGCGATCTGTGACCAATTGTATTTTAAAGTCAATCATCAAGAAGCCGATAAATATGTGGCGGTAACAGAAGATGGACGAATTCTTGATGGTAATACAGGAGCGTCTCGCCCTAATATCATGATGCAACCATATATGACTAAAGATGCAAATGGCAAGTCCTACAAAAGCGCCTGGGTTGTCGTTTGCTATGAAGAAACCAAGGGTGCTGGTGCAGGACCGGATGAAGTAACAAGTGCTTCTTACGATGAACACACCCCCACCGATATTGAGAGTGGAACGACTGACGAGGGTGTTCCAGTTGATGATGAGACGGCCCCAGTTGATGAATTGACTGAAGTGGGCGTTGACCCAGTAATTGCGGAAGGCTCAGGTGTTGGTGAACAAAAAGGCAAGGAAGCCTATGTTCCTGATAATGGCAAATTAGTGATCTACCATACCTTTGATATGGCCAAGCCGGATCTTGTTAGTGCGGGAGAGATAATGAATCCGCAAGTGGAAATTGACTCTCAGGCTGACTTTGATCACTATGTGTGGGAAGACGGTAGTCTGCCAGGCCTCATTCCTAGCAAAGGGAATGTAGATGCAAAAAAAGGTGACGTTCATAGGGGATTATTGTATTTAGTTGACGAAGCCGGCGAACTCCTTCTTGATTTCAACAAAGACCCAATTCCAGCTTATGAAAATGCACGTAGACCGAGACTTTTAATCCAAGGTGCAAATGGTGCCTTGGGCAAATCGTCTACAAGTTCCCCTGCAAAATGGGACACCGGAACGTCTTTGGTTATGGTCTATAAAATGGGCGAAAACGGTATGGGTCGTCCGAGCGATATTTTGATGAGGAGATGGGAAATCCCTAGCACCATAAAAGGAAGTCGGAATCCTTACTCAACCGAATTCTTATCGGACGAAATTTATAATATCAGCGCTACTAGACCAACTGAAGAAGCGATAAATATCAATAGTTCAGAAGATAAAAGTGGCGATGGCATCAAGGTAATGCGTTGGGAACAACCTGAAGAAGCCCTTATGGATGCGACTTATGCAAATCCGTATGAAGATGCTAGAGCGCATCGAGGCATTCTTCGAGGAAAAAAATTAGCGATTGCCTACGACCATACGCCAAATTGGGCAGCCTCAAGAAATGGCAATGACGTGTATAATCTGTATCTGCGACGCTCTTTCGACGGTGGCGAGACATTTACAACCAATCCGAATGGAAACAACGACGTGTATATTGATGGTGTTTTCCAGGGAATTGGTGTCTTGCATCAAGATTTGTATCGAACGGCTCTAGGGACAGGAAACGAACGAATTGACGATGATGAAATTCCGAAAGTTGTCGTCGAGACCTATTGGGCAAAAGGTGAATATGAGCCGGCTCAAAATTTATCCAAACTTCAGAACAATAAAGAAACGGTAATTGAGCCGCGATTGGTCGGTGGACCATCATCCACGAAAGTCAATGGCAAGGTGGTATATGGTGAAGACCAACGTAATATCAATTTGTTCTGGGTTACCTACGGTACAAGCAGCAATCCTGGAGATGATTCCATGGAAGCGAAAGTACCTTTAGATTTGTATTACAGCTATACTGATGATTTTGGTGATTCATTCTATCATGAAGCAAAAATTGTTAATGAGACCAGCCAAGGTCATTATGCGGGTCAGGAACGAGATGTTTGGCCATGGCTTGCCAAAGATACAGGCAAACTAGAAAGTGCACAGGCTGAGTGTCAAATCCGTATGTCACCGGATGGTACTGTTATGTATTCCGTATGGAATGAAAATGGAAATAGCGGTGGAGATGTGAAATTCAGACGGATTATGATGGACGGCAAAATGATCGAATCAGATATTGATATGGTTGACGTCACAGCACCGTTTATTACGATTTCAGGAATTGAAGATGGCGATGTTAGAAGTGAAGACGTATCTATTGGGATCTCCTTAAACGAATTGGGTTCTTGGGAAGCGACAGTTTCCGAAGGAACTAACGAAGATGTATATACGACGAGCCCGATAGAAATTGCGGCATCAACAACTCCGAAAGCATACGTACTGGACGTTGTTGCCACTGATTTGAGTGACAATACAAGTTTTAGACATATTGCCTTTACCATAGATGGCAATGTGCCTCAGATTGATATAACTGGTGTTGTGAACGGTGAGCATAGCAATGATGATGTACATCTAGAGATTCATACTTTTGATGCGGTTCCAACGATTGAGTTATTGTGGAACGGTTTCATAATGCCAGCTAAAAGTGTGTATGATTTGGATGCGGAAGGCGAATATGACTTAACTGTTAGAGCTGAGCTTGATGGCAAAACATCTGAAAAACATATCGGTTTTGTTATTGACAAAACGGCACCGACTATTCGAATTGAAGGTGTTGAAGATGGTGAAACCTATGTTAACAGTGCAGATCCTCATGTTACAGTCACGGATAGTTTAAGCGATTATCTGAACGAACTGACCATGTTGATGAATGGTAATGAGTACCTGAATTCTACAAAGATTTCAGAAGGCGGAGAATATACCCTTGAAATTATCGCAATTGATAAAGCTGACAATCGGGCAGAAGCGTCTGTAACCTTCAATGTAGAAGTGATTGGTACGCACTATCGACTCCAAGCAATTGCTCCTGAAACGGTTGAGGGAGTCATTCATGTAGGCAAGGGAGCAACCATTTTATTTAAGAATGACTTTGCAACCTTGCAAGTACCTGTTGGTGAATTTGATGAGGATGTTTCCTACATCATTGCACCGGCCACAGGTGAAACATCCAGCGGCAGAAGTTTGAAGGTTGGAGATTTGACATACAATATCGAGTTCTTCGATAAAGATGGCCAAAGGATCGATTCATTTGATATACCGATGACTCTGACCTTTGCCTACAATGATGAAGACTTGCCGGTAGGAAATTTGGAATCTGAACTTCGAATTTGCTACAGAAATGACCAACTTGGAGAATGGATTGTAATTCCTGGAACAAGTGATCGGGTTAACAATTTAATTACTGCCAAGATCAGTCATCTGTCTACCTTTGGGGTGCGTGCTGTGAAGGCGTTCCCAGATTTGGCGGATTGCGGCAATCATTGGGCAGCAAATCATATCTACCGATTGGCCAGCCTAGGCATTGTGTGTGGTGATGATCAAGGCAATTACAAACCAGAAGAATTAATTACCCGTGAAGAATTGGCGAAGATTTTAGTGAATACCATTGATTTGGCATCCGACGGTCAAATGGTTGCGGCAGATGAAGATGCGATTTCTGATTGGGCAAAAGAATTTATGCGCATTGCGGTGGCAACAGGTGCTTTGAAAGCGGATGGAAACGGAAATGTAAATCCGCAGCGATACGCAACGCGACAAGAATTGATCGCAGCAGCAAAAGCGGTCTTTGGTCTGAAGGTTTTGAATGTAAAACCAGTCGCTTTTTCTGATTTGGAAACCTTACCACGTGAACTGCATCAAGCGGCACAAGTAATGAGCCAACATGGTATCCTGAATGGATATGAAGACGGAAGCATCCGTCCAGATGGTTCAATTACTCGTGGAGAACTGGCGAAGATGATTTCTCAGTTTTTGCTTGCAGAGCGTCAATAATGGTTTTGAAAGGAGGGAACAATGAAAAAGCATACTAAAGTATTTGTTTATTTAATGATTGTGATTCTAGCATTGACGACACTAACGAGCGGTACATTCGCGCAAGGCGGTGATAACGGCGGAGGGGGTGACAGTGTCAAAGATCCGAAGCCTGAGTTGAGTATCACGAAGATTCGGCCGAAGGAGTCTACTGAATACAGTTGGATTTTGGAGCCAAGCTTTGGTGAGTGGACTAAAAATGATGATACGGACTTGCATGAGAGCATGCTGGATTTCACATTTAAACGCGTGCTAGATGTTGACAACTTAGGCGTCTATATCGAAGCAAATTTGAGCACATTCGCCGCTGATTCCTTGGTTGTAGAGCTCGGTTATATTGGCTGGGTTGATGAAGAAGGAAATCCAATGTATGAAGAAGATGGTATTCCTTTTACCGACGAAAATTACGAAGCTGTAGGCGATCAACAGCGGACCTTTATTGCTCTTTATTCGCAAAGAAACGTAAGTTATCAGCGGATTGCTGAAGGTGGGGAAGCTATCAAGTTGAACTTCCTATGGGAAGATATTGACCGTTCCTTGTTCGATGATCCTGAAACTTATGATGAATATCCAGATGATGAAGTTGACAATAATATTGTTGAAGGGATTAATCGTTTCAGACTGGGTGTGGAATATGTCAAGAGTCGTGGTAATGTCGGCATGGAAACGGATCAACGAGAATTTGCTCTAGAAGAGCATGAAGCATTTGCCTTCGCATCAATTGAATCTGATTTATTAGGTGTGCTTGATAATGCGAAGTTTGATTCAGATGCTACTGATTCTATATGTAGAGTTGGGGCTGACGAGTGGCTGATCAATCCTTTTAATCTTCCCTTGGGAGAAGGGGATGAGTTCTTGATTCAAGCCCTAGTGGAAACCAATATTCCAGAAGAGTTGCAATTTGATAAGGTTACCTTTTCTGCCTACCCATATTTGGAAAGTAGTGATGAGTATAAAGTGGAGCGGGACGTGGAAGGGTATCCGGAAATTGCTACTGCAGAATTTCCAAGTACTGGCTATGTGCAGTCGTCAGTTGCCAGTTTAGCATCTGTAACGATTACTTATGACGAAGAATTTTGGGATCAAGACTCATCGGAAGTTACGCAAAATCATCAAGGTGATGCTGACTTAAAAAGCTTATTTGATGAAGAAAATTTGCCGTATCTATTGCCGATAGGCTCCGGACTCCCTGTGGTCTCGGCGGTTGAGTTTGATCCTACAACAGCGACCCATATTGTAGAGCAAGCAACTCGGGACAACCTAGTTGCAACAATTACGGTGACTGCTGAGGACGGAAGGGAAGTGGACTATGAGATTCCTTTTGAGTTCGATGGCAATACCGATGCAAGATTGGATAGCTTGACAATCAATGGGGGTATGGTTGTCGGCCATGCGATTGATTCCTTTGAACTAGAAAGTGGCGTGATCACGGAAGGTATTGTCAATGTGCCATTTGACCCGTCGGTGTATTTCTACCATATCTTTATAAGTGAGGATGGTGATGACGACGTTCAGAATAATGTTGACTATAGTGTAATTCCAAAAGACGATGGTGTTTTAGCCCCAGAGAATATTGGGACGCTTGGAGATCCACCTTCAATTCTTGGCGAAAAATTCTTTGCTAGTCTGATTCCTGACGTTGAATTGGTTGAGTATAAAACGACGACCTACGGGGATAGTGCATATCCACGCAAGGAAACGATCATAGTCACTGCAGAGGATCAAACTCATAAATCAACCTATACGATCTTAATAGCGCCATTGGGCTATATTCCTGAAGAGGAAGAGGAAAATAATGGCAGCGGAGAAGGCGGTGGCGACGGCGGTGAGATGCCACAGCCAAAAACTGGAAAAGGGCTGGATGTGCTGGCTGTTGATAATGTTTTAGTCGAAGGGTTTGTAGCTGGAGAAGTGGAAGAGGGAGAAATAGAATTATCTGTACTTCTGGACGAAGGTACTCGCTCGTTGCCAAGTGTTACAGCGGTTGCATCAAATCCAGAGGCAACAGTGCAGCATATTAAGCCTACTCGATTGCCTGGCAAGTACAAAATCAAGGTAAATGAGACGGATGATTCTACAACACTTTACACTTTGAATATGGAAGTAGAAGGTTTGGAAGAAGGTGAATTTATTGAGCTTGGTGCCATACTTCCACAAGAGATCTTAGGATTGTGGCTACCGCCAACGGGTGATGATTTTGTTTTGGGTCGAACTAGTACACAGATTCGTTTCTGGGTCTCTGAACAATTATTATCACCACAGCTTCGAATTTATGTGGATGAGGCGGGTGAAGATACCTTGTTCAATCCAGGAAATTTGGTTAAAACTATTTCTACCAGTGAGTTGAAGATGAGCGGTGGTAATGGTAAACATTCTCGATCAACTGCCGAAAATGGTGATGGAGGATACTACAAGTACAATTTAAAAGGTCGCAATTTTCCATCATTGGTAGAGGGTGAGAATTATATCATCGCATTGTTCGAATTTGATGGATCTAGCTATAGTGTTGTTCATTTCCAATTGGGACAACCTGCAATGCTTCATTTCACCATGGGTGAAACGACCAAGACTAGCGTTGATCATCGAAATCGCGATATCAATCTATTGGAACAAAGATAAACTGATAAACTGACTTTATCGTCATCGATAAGCACCCTCCTCACTGTACGGCTTTGCCGGCAGTGGGGGGGTGCTTTCTTGTTTTTTTTACATGAATTTTTAACTTTTTATAACATTTTTTTTCTTTCCTCTTTCAGCCTTTCCTACATGGTAGAATAAGAATGGACCTTATGAAGGGAGAACAATATGGAAAAGAAAATTTTAGTATGCGTGACGCAGCAAAAAACGTGTGAACGCTTGATTTTAAAGGGATATGAATTGATCGATCAGGAATCCGATCACCTAACAGTTTTACATGTAGTCAAACAAGGTGCTCACTTTTTGGAGTACTCCTCCGATGCTCAGGCCTTGGAGTATTTATTTGAAGTATCAAAAGAGGTTGGAGCTGAGTTAACTGTGAAACGTTCAAAGCATGTCTTAGATGATATGGTGAAATATGCAAAAGAGGAACAAGTCACTCATATGATTTTGGGTGCCTCTCCCTCTCAGCAAACACAAGAGAAGAGTTTTGCGATACGCTTACAAGACAGACTGCCAGAAGTGAATTTAATTGTAATGGATTAGGGAGGACGAATGGTGAAAACAAAGCAAGCGATTATCAAGAGAAGAGAAAAATTATTGAAGCATCTGAAACCGGGTACCTTGGCGTTGCTATTTTCGGGACGAGCACCTTATCGTTCGGCTGATGCGAAATACCCATTTCACGTGAATCGGAATTTTTATTATCTGACAGGGGTTGATCGAGAGAATTTTGTTTTGTATCTTTATAAGTCGCCAAAGGGAGAAATCTGCGAGCAAATATTTCTAGAAGAATTGAATCCAGAGATGGAGAAGTGGACAGGGTTTCGTATGAAGCCTGAGGAAGCGAGTGCAATTAGTGGAATTGAGAAAACTGGATTCGTTTCTGATCTTCAAAATCAGGTATTTCGCTTGATGGCTGGATTTCAAGTGACATCTTTGGCTTTGGATTTAGAGCGCCCATCCTGGGAGTTTGCTGGCTATGAGGCCCATCGCTTTTTAGAAAATGTACAACCAAAATACCCACAAATCCCTTTATATGATCTGTCGCCGTATTTTGCTGAAAGGCGAATGATCAAAGATGAGATGGAAATTCAAGCACTTAGAAAGGCGATTGCCATCACAGAGAAAGGCTTGGATCGCGTACTGGATCGTTTGAAACCCGGTCTTATGGAATATGAGGTACAGGCTGCTTTTGAATCAACCGTGATGGAAAATGGAAGCTGTCCGGCATTTTCGACGATCGCTGTTGGAGGCGAGAATGCGGTGGTCTTGCACTATGAAGACAATAATAAGAAATTAAATGATGGCGAGTGTATTCTTTTGGATTTGGGGGCGGACTGGAGTAAATACTCTGCGGATATTTCAAGAACCTATCCCGTAAATGGACGTTTTTCTGAGCGACAAAGAGCAGTTTACGAGGCGGTGTTGGATACCTTGAAGACCGTTACGGCAGCCGTGAAACCTGGAAAAACCCTGATGAATCTACAGAATCTTTCCAAGGAAATATTGGGCGGGCATTTGAAGGCATTGGGTTTGATTGAAAGGGAAGACGAAATTATAAAATATTATTATCATGGGATTGGCCATCACTTGGGGTTGGATACCCACGATGCCTTTCATCGAGGCCTTGAACTTAAACCGGGTATGGTGATTACTGTAGAGCCGGGGCTTTATATCAAGGAATGGGGCGTTGGAGTTCGCATTGAAGATGACGTCTTGGTCACGGAAACGGGTTACGAGGTCTTGTCAGCTTCCATTATCAGGGAAGCGGATGAGATTGAAGCACGCATGAATCATAATTCCATGAGTTAAAAAACAATGCGAGCATGCAAGTTTTTGTTGCTTGCACAATTGTACAAAGAAGCCGGGCTGTTGAAGAAATTCTTCAATAGCCCGGCTTCTTTATTTATACTTCGTCACAAGGAAAGACGATTCCTGCTTGTTTTCGGCATTGGGTGATCACTTCGTGGACCGCTAGACTGGTTTCGAAAGGTACCTTGCTTGATTCGATCTCTCCCGCCTCGACGCGGTTGATCATTTCTGAGATTTCATAGTAGAAATTTTCTTTTTTTGGAACACTTAGTACTGTGCGTTCCTTTGTTTTTCGATCAATAAAGGTTACTATTGTTGGCATGCTAGGAATATCGAAGGTCAGTATTCCATTCTCTCCGCAGATCTCACATTGGTT
The DNA here is from genome assembly GCA_036323355.1 of Gottschalkiaceae bacterium SANA. GTDB lineage: Bacteria > Bacillota > Clostridia > Tissierellales > GPF-1 > GPF-1. The sequence continues at coordinate 1,396,214 of AP028876.1, forward strand.
TTCTGTATCACTGGCCTTGGAATAGGACAAGGTAACGGGGAAGTCATCATAAACGAGAATGCTAGTTCCCGATACATCGGCACCGGTATCCAAGAGAGAGCAGGCACTCAGCACAGTATTGGGTTTGCCCCAAAGTCCGACACAGTCGGCGAAAACATAAACGCCTAGATCCATAATGGCACCATTGGCTAATTCTCGGCGGAAGGTGGTAGGATTCTCACCCCGTAGATAGGCATCGTAGCGAGAGGAGTACTTGGAAAAGTTAAAGGTAGCCTGATGGATTCTGCCAAGTTTCGGCAGGTTTTCCTTAAGTATTTGAAAATTTGGGTTGTAGAGAGGAATTAAGCCTTCCTGCAAATAGGTTTGATTCTTTTTGGCGCAGGCGATCATGGATTGAACTTCCGTAAGATTGCCAGCTAAAGGTTTTTCACAGAAGGTTGGAATTTTTCGTGACAAAAAGTATTGGCTAACTTCTAGATGCAGACCATTGGGGACGGCAATGTAAACGGCGTCAATTAGGTTTGATTCTGCCATCTCTACGTAAGAATCAAAGGCGTTGGGGATTTCATATTTCTCAGCAAAGGCTTTTGCATTTTCCATTTTTCGACTGCAAACGGCAACCACTTGGCAAGCGTCCACCTCCGCTGCTCCATTCATAAAAAAGTCTGATACAAAATTGGTTCCAATTACGCCAAATTTCATGCTTCTTCTCCTCCTTGGTTTTTCCATTGGATGATGACACCCGTATATGTGTTTTTTTGATGCATCAGTCCCCAATAGCCTGTCATGGCCTCTTCTGGCGGCAATACATGGCTGATGAAATGCGAGACATTGATTTTTTTCTTGATTAGTAGTCCTGATAGATAGGTGAGACTTCTGGTGATGCTAAGTCGGGACCCTTCTTGTTCTTGATAAGGATAGCGTCGATTAAAAGAACCGCGCACCGTTAGCATTTTTCGGTGAATCATATTTAAGTAAGGTGTAACATCGGTTGTAAAGGGGGTCCGCGGTGATCCTAAAAGCAAAACCTGCCCATTTTTGGCCGCCACTTGAAAACTTGAAAGGATGCAGGCGGACAAACCGGTTGCATCAACCACGATGTCGGCACCCTGCTGGTTGGTATGGGCCATGATTGAGTCAATCTGCTCTGCAGGCGGGCAATCGAGGGTAGCTGTAACGCCCATGGTCTTTGCCAAATCGCATCGCTCTTTGACGGGATCAACAGCGAGTACATCAACGCCCATTTCCTGATAGAGGAGAGAGAGGATGAGGCCTAAGGTTCCAAGACCAAAAACGACGACTTGGTCGCCTAGTTTTACTTCTGCCGGCAAGATGCCGTTCATAGCGATCCAGCACATCATGAGAAAGGCACCCTCCTCATCGCTAAGTGCAGGGTCTAATGGAAACAGAATGCCGCCATCACTTTTGGTATAGTCATAAAGTTTAAAACTGGCATGGGGACCACTGAAAAGAACTCGGTCGCCAACTTGAACATGGGACAAATCATTGCCTTTCGCTTGAATGGTGCCAACGGAACAGTATCCAGGATATACCGGATAAGTAGCGCCAGCCTTGAGTCCGAATACGCGAGATAATTCCGTGCCGGGACTAATTAGGGATATGGCGGTTTCGATTAGACATTCAGTTCCCTGTAAGGATTCCGGATAAATTTCTCGTTCAACAAGGGAAACATCTTCGATTCCGTTGATGATAATTTCTTTGGCAATCATTTGTATTTCTCCTTTCTATAAACTGATATTGGTATATACAACATATCATCTTGAAGTTGATATGTCAACATGATAGGATAGGCCACAAGAGAGAGGTGAGTACGATGTCAAATCAAACAATCGCGAAATACCAAACTATTAAAGAAGCGATAAAAAAACAGATTGAAAGAGGAGAATTGCGGGAAGGAGACCGTCTTCCTTCGGATGCGCAATTTTGCCAAACCTATCAGGTGAGCCGGATTACGGTCACCAGAGCGATTCATGATTTGGTTGCGGAAGGCTTGTTGTATCGGATTCGCGGGAAAGGCACCTTTGTCAAAGATGAAGTCATTACGGAAGGTGTTTTAAAGTTGTCGGGATTTACGGAACGGATGCGACAGCAAAATCTTGATTTGCAGACGCAATTGATTAAAAGAGATTGGGTGCTTATCCCGGAGAAAATGGCTACATATTTTGGGTTGAATCCTGATCTTATGGTTATTCGGCTCAAGAGGATGCGAATTGTTAATGGGAAACCCTTCTGCCTGAGTGTTTCCTATTTGATGCCCGACGTTTTTTATTGGGTCTTAGTGGAGGACATGGAGGTGGAATCGCTTTATGATTGCTTGGAGCATAAATACGCATTGAAACTTGGGGATGGTCAACAAAGGATTCAAGTTGATTATTTGATCGATCAAGACGCCAAGCTATTTTCCATGGATCAAGATCAACCATTTTTGAAACTTTCACTATATTGTTTTTTAACCGATGGTCGTCCGGCACAATTTGAAGAAAGCTTTTATGTAGGAAGTCGATATGTTTATGAAATGCAATTGAAGAGAGAAATGACAAAGCCTTAGAGGAAAAGAAGCAGATCCTCTAAGGCTTTTTTATTCTTGTTTTTGCAGATCAAGAAAAACTTGATCCAACTTGTAAAAAGATTCATTTGCTTGAGCAAGTTTAACAGAATCCGTCTCGGCAAAGGCTGTGGCCATAAAAGTAAAGGTTTTTGATAGATCAACAAAGTAAGTTGCCAAGGGATCTAGCAAAGGATGTTCAACGCCATTTTCTTTGATTGCGTTCGTTTGTTCAAACAAGTCTAGATAAGACGCAGAAAGGTGAATGAGAAATTCACTTCGCTCCTGTGGTGAAAGCTCGTCTTTCATCATCGCCGAATAGGTTTGTTTCAAAGCCTGATCTTGACGAAGAAGCGGTCGAATTGGCTGATCTTTGTCGACAGGATTAAAAGCTGGGGTGGCAAGTCCGAATCCGATTACCACAAGAAGAAGCAAGAGAAGCGCAATACCTTGTATTTTTTTTGTCATGAATGCCTCCTGATTTGTTACAATAGAATTAGGTTTAGTGTACCATAAAATGTGAAAGGTGGCGAGGACGTGAAGCGGCCATGCGTCTGGGTTTCTTTGTCAGCGATTTTGGGGATATTAATGGGAGTTGCATTCCAAGCAGAGCCTTGGATTCTGTGGGTGATTTGTGCGCTGGCGATTGCTAGTTGGACCATCCTTCCTAGCAAGAGTAATCGGTTTACATGTATGAAACGGGTGATTAACCGTTGGCAGATCCTAATTCTGTGTGGAGTGCTGCTCTTTTTTTTCCTTCGTGTATCTCAGGAGATGGATCAACGTACGCTGCTGATTCCCCAGGAACTGAATGGGGCAGCGGGGCGTGTGGTTTCTAGAGATGCAAGCGGTATGGATTTGCGTCTTGAAACCCCTGAAGAGTGGAAGAAGATTCAGGTACGAATTTGGACGGATGTTCCTCAACCTAGAGGGACAATCTTGCGGGTTTCTGGTCGTGTTGAACCCTATCAGCGGGCGGCGAATCCTGGTGGTCGTGATGAATTTCTTTGGGCGGCGTCTCAAGACTTATTATATGAAGGAAATCGATTAAAGGTGGTGAAGGTGTCTTGTCCGCCGCCTTCCCTGGAAAGCAAACTAAGAAGCGCGATCACACGTGATTTTCCTCAAGAAATTCAGGGATTGGCAACAGCCTTGCTCTTAGGGGATCGGGCAGATTTGGATGTGGAGCAACGAGAATCGATGCGCGCTCTTGGATTGAGCCATCTATTTGCGATCTCTGGATTTCATTTTGCTCTGCTGATGTTTTTCTTACGGGGAATGATTAAACGCTTGGGCGCGAGTCCTTGGCTTTCCAATGGGATTGGTTTGATTTTGCTTTGGATGTATGGAACCATTATTGGATTTCCTATTTCTGCTTTACGCGCTCTGGTTCTGATGAGTTTCATATTTGGCGGGGAGTTGACACATTTGCGGGTAGACCGGATTAATCTTCTTTTTGCAGCGGTCTTTGTTCTTCTTTTGGTGGAACCTTTTTCGATCTATTCTTTGGGTTTTCAGCTTTCGGTTGTGGCGACTCTTTCTTTACTGGTTTTACCAAGGTGGATTCAAGCCATTTGCTTTCCACGCACCCCGATTTTAGGACGTTGGCTCTCACCGATTTTAGCGGTGCAGGTGGGGGTGTTGCCCTTGTTGATGAGGGGGTTTGGGGAGGTGTCTCTCTTTGTTTTCTTTGGGAATTTAGTATTGGCACCCCTTTTTGTTGGTGTGCTGGGCATTTTGTTTTTTTGGGCGGGTTCGGTGGTGGTATTTTCTGGAGTATGGATTGCACCCTTGACAGTTTGGGTGATTTCTAGCTGGCTTGCAATTGTTGAATTCTGTTCAGCATCTTTTTTGACCTTGTTACCTGTACTTCAACCTTCCTGGTGGTCGATAGCGGGCTATTATTTTTTGTTGGTTTTCTTTTATCAGGTTTCTGTGGGAAAAATCGCCTTTTCTTTGGATCAGGGACGGCGGATATTTGCTGCCCTGATCTTTGCTCTTGTCTTAGGATTTTTCTATCCGATTCCCATACGCCTATGGGTCTTGGATGTTGGACAAGGAGATGCGATTCTTTTAACAGCTAAGAATCAATCGGTCTTATGGGATGCGGGAGGAACGCCGTTTTCTGATTGGGAAGTGGGGCGTAATCGGGTGGAGCCTGCCTTAGACGCTCTTGGAATTCGTCAGCTGGATTGGGGAATTGTGACACATTTTGATGCGGATCATGTGGAAGGTATGGTAGAATTGGTTGAGGATCACCGGGTCAAACGGCTTGTAATTGGTCCTCATCAGACGGATAATGCATGGGTGGAACCTTTGCGGCATGTGACTGCTAATGTTCCTGTACTTTCTTTGAAGAAAGAATTAACGTTGGGACGGGGACGTGCTGTGGATATTCGCTTGCATGCACCACGCCTTCATCAAAAGGAAAATGACAATTCGATTTTAAGTCGAATTCGAATGAATGGAACGAGGGTATTGTTGACGGGGGACATGGAAGCGGATAAGGAGAGAGAATGGCTGAAAAAATTGGATGTAAGGGCAGAGCTTCTCAAGGTCGCTCATCATGGATCAAACACGTCAACAACGGATGCATTTTTAGATCAAGTGAATCCGGAGATTGCCTTGATTTCCGTAGGGAAGAATACATATGGACATCCGTCACCGGCTGTGGTGAAACGATTAGAAAATCGAGATATTGAAATGTATAGAACGGATCAAGAGGGCGCATTGGAAGTGCAGTTTACTCGAGACGGATATTGTGTGATTCCGTTTCGCCAGGGGCGGATCTCGTTCATGCAGTGGTGGTTGTCACGTTGGCGCCTGTGGTGTTGGTGGGGGCTTGCAATTTTGATGAGCATTGGCATAAGAGTATGGAAGACAGAGGAGAAACTATGAGTTATCAAGTGGTGATGAAACAAATCAAAGCGGGGAATCCATTACCGGTTATGGTCTTTTATGGAGAGGAACGCTTTTTAATGGATTGGTCTTTGGAACAATTGGAAATTGCTGTCATTGGCAAAGAGAATTTGGCTTTTAATCGAATCCGATTGGACGGAAAGACCTGTACGGAAGCGGAGATTGTGGATCAATGTGAAACCTTTTCTTTCTTTGCGCAAAAAAAGATGGTAATTGTTGATGATTATGAAGCCTTGACAACTAAGGGAAAGGGTAAACTTGCCCGGCTTGAGGCTTATGCTGCGGCACCGGCTTCTGAAACCATTCTGATCTTTCTGTATCGGGAGGGGAAACCTGATGGCCGTAAAGCCTGTGTAAAAACGATTAAAAAAAATGGTGGTATTCTTGAGTTTGCAAGAATCGATCGCAAAGCTCTGATGGGATGGATCACAAAACGGGTTCAGGCGGGGAAATGCCGTATTACACCGGATGCTATGGAAGCGCTGATTTCCATGACGGGTTATCTGGATCGCAACAGTGAGTGGACCCTCTATGATATGGAAAACGAAGTGAATAAGCTTTTGGATTATGGAGATCGAAAGAGATGGATTACCTTAGAAGAGGTGGAAGCAGTTGGGATTCGTGGTTTGGAGAATGATGTATTTCGTATGGTGGACGCCATTACAAGAAATCAGCCAAAGTTGGTCTTCCTTCTGGTTCACGATCTCTTGGAGAGCGGAGAGGCGGTTGAAAAGATTCTTTATATGATTGCCCGACAGTTTCGTTTATTGGCCTTGGCGAAACTCCATCTTGCCAAGGGCTATGGTCCTTCGGAATTGGCCAAGCGTATGAAGGTGCAGCCTTTTGTGGCCAAGCGGCTTGTGGCTCAAGCAACTCCGGTGACGCAAAAAGCCTTGGATACTCATCTTGAACAATGTATTGATGCGGATCAGGCTATTAAAACGGGACAGGACCGCAACCTGACGTTAGAGATGCTTTTGGCGCAATTGGTGAGCAAATAGCGTATAAAAAAAGAAGCTTCCAAGTGGAAGCTTCTTTATGCATTATCATCTATGCCAATGTGTTTAGTCTTCGGTGAAGTCGACCAACTTTACGAGAAGAAGTTTCTTTTTTGAATACACCTTTAGAAGTAGCTTTGTCAATTGTTGATTCAACATCATGTAACAACGCTTTTGCTTCTTCAGTATTTCCAGCCTCAAGAGCCAGTTCGAACTTTTTAATTAGTCCTTTGACTTCGGTTTTTCGACTACGGTTTATCGCCGTTTTTGTTTGAGTAACTAAAACACGTTTTTTCGCAGATTTGATATTTGCCATGGATTTTCACCTCCCTGATTAAAACAACACTCGTAATTATACTATGAAGTAGTAGAAAAAGCAAGCGGTCAGTGGTATAATTTAAAGGTGCCATTTTAGAAAGAAATAGGAGTTCGATGGAGGAGTAAATGAATCGACAGCAACATATAAGAAACTTTTCGATTATTGCGCATATCGACCATGGGAAGTCTACCCTGGCGGATCGCTTGATAGAAGAAACAGGTATGTTAACTCAACGTGAAATGCAAAATCAAATTTTAGATAGTATGGATTTAGAGCGGGAGCGTGGGATCACCATTAAGCTAAATGCAACCCGTCTAGTGTATAAGGCGGATGACGGGGATGAATATGTATTGAACTTAATTGATACCCCAGGTCACGTCGACTTCCATTATGAAGTATCTCGATCCTTAGCTGCCTGTGAAGGGGCACTTTTGGTGGTGGATGCCGCTCAGGGAATTGAAGCACAGACTTTGGCGAATGTCTATTTGGCTTTGGAACAGGACCTAGAGATTGTCCCTGTGATAAACAAGATTGATCTACCAAGCGCAAGACCAGAAGAGATCAAGCAAGAAATTGAGGATGTAATTGGCTTGGATTGTGAAGAGGCACCCTTGGTTTCTGCTAAAGCGGGATTGAATATCAGAGACGTGTTAGAATCTTTGGTTAAAAATGTGCCAGCACCAACTGGAGATGAAGGCGCACCTCTTAAGGCTTTGATCTTTGACTCTTATTACGACAGCTACAAAGGTGTTGTTGTGGATATCCGCGTGATGGATGGTGCGGTGAAACGGGGCGACAAGATTTTGATGATGGCAACTGATACTGAATTAGAAGTGACGGAAGTGGGTGTATTTACGCCAAGCATGACACCGATTGATGAATTGAAGGCCGGTGACGTTGGGTATTTAGCAGCCAGCATCAAAGAGGTTCGCTTGGCACAAGTGGGCGATACCATTACGGAAGCGGAACGTCCGACTGCGGAGGCTTTGCCAGGCTATAAAAAAGCAACGTCCATGGTATTCTGTGGAATCTATCCGGCTGAGGGTGAGGATTATAACAATGTACGCGATGCCCTAGAAAAATTACAGGTTAATGATGCGGCACTATCCTTTGAACCAGAAACATCAGTTGCCTTGGGATTTGGATTTCGATGTGGATTTTTGGGTCTTTTACATCTAGAAATTATTCAGGAACGTTTGGAGCGTGAGTTTGACCTAAATTTGGTAACGACCGCACCGAGTGTTATTTACCGTCTTACTTTGACTTCGGGCGAGGTGGTTGAGATTCAAAATCCAACAAACTTCCCCGAGACAACCTTGATTGAAACGATGGAAGAACCCATTGTCGAAGTTAATATCATGTCGCCGACGGATTTTGTCGGACCGATTATGGATTTATGTCAGACACGACGGGCTGTCTTTAAGGATATGGAGTATCTGGAAGAGACTCGTGTGATGATTCATTATGATATGCCTTTGAATGAAGTGATCTACGATTTCTTCGATGCCTTAAAATCTCGTACCAAGGGCTATGCGTCTATGGATTATGAGATGAAGGGGTATCAGGTGTCAAAATTGGTACGGTTGGATATGTTGATCAATGGAGAATTGGTGGATGCTTTTTCCATTATTGTTCATGAAGAGACAGCCTATCAACGCGCGCGTCAGATTGCGGAACGTTTGAGGGAAGTGATTCCTCGTCATCAATTTACCGTGCCGATTCAGGCGACCATTGGTAGCAAGGTAATTGCTCGGGAGACGATTCGTGCCTTGCGCAAAGATGTCTTGGCCAAGTGTTACGGTGGCGATATTTCACGAAAGAAGAAGTTGTTGTCGAAACAAAAGGAAGGCAAGAAACGAATGCGCCAAGTTGGATCCGTATCGGTTCCACAGGAAGCATTCTTAGCAGTATTGAAATTTGATAGCTCGAAAAAATAGAAGAAAGGTCCGATTTGGACCTTTTTTCCGTGAAAGAAGGGAAGAAACATGAAAAAACAAAGAATGGCTATTTATGTGCATATTCCATTTTGTGTTCGAAAATGCCGATATTGTGATTTTCTTTCTTTTCCGTGGGATTCCGTTAAGGCTGAAGTGTATGTGGCGGATCTTTTGAAGGAAATCGGTCAGGCAGATTGGTCTCGTGTAGAATATATTGAAAGCATATTTATCGGCGGAGGAACGCCAAGTTTGCTGGCAGCTTCTGTAATTGGAGAAATTCTGGAAACGATTTTCGCGAAAGCACCCCTATCGAGGGATTGTGAGATTTCTATGGAGGCGAACCCGGGAACGGTGGATCTTAAACAGTTAAAAGCCTTGCGGAAATTTGGGATCAACCGGATCAGCTTGGGGGCACAGTGTTTCCAACCGGAAATCTTAAAAAAGTTGGGCCGAATACATGATGACAAGACCATTGAAAAGACAGCGAGAGATGTGGTTGAGGCAGGGTTTTCAAATTGGAATCTCGACTTGATGTTTGATCTGCCAGGCCAGGGGATTGAAGACGTAGAAGAGAGTATTAGGCGCGCTATTGCCCTTTCTCCAACACATCTTTCCTATTATAGCCTGATTGTTGAATCTGGAACGCCCTTCTATGAAGAATGGGAAGAAGGTCGTTTGCCGATGGCGACGGAGGAAGGGAACCGAGCCCTCTATCATCACGGACGGCGATTGATGGAAGCGGCTGGTTATCATCAGTATGAAATTTCGAACTTTGCAAAGAGAGGAAAGGCGTGCAGGCAGAACCTTGCTTATTGGCGGCGTCGCCCGTATCTTGGGTTTGGATTGGGTGCGGCTTCTATGGAAGAAAATTCTCGCTACATCAACCCTCGTGACTTTCAAATCTATCACAGTCGGATCAGCCAAGGTGCGATGGTGAGAGAATTGGAAGAAAGCATGGGGGTTCAAGAAGCCTTATCGGAGGCGATGATCTTAGGTCTTCGTTTGACCCATGGAATTTCCATGGCTGAATTAATTGGAAAATTTGGATCAGAAGTGGACTCGATTCGACCATTGATTATCGAGCAGCAGCGCCTGGGCTTGCTCATTCCTGGTGAAGAGCGGATTGCTTTGACGGAAGCGGGGATGGATTTGGCCAATCAAGTAATGATAAATTTTTTGTAAAGTGTATTGACAAGGGTTTTGAATAGTGGTAATTTAAGTACAGAAGGTGTTAGCACTCCTCTCGAATGAGTGCTAACAATAGAAAAGGAGGGCTGAGATGAAGAACGATGAACGAAAGTTGATGATCCTTCAAGCGATTATTCTGAATTATATTTCGAATCCAGAACCTGTCGGGTCAAGAACCATTCAAAAAAAGTATGACCTTGGTGTCAGTCCTGCGACGATTCGAAATGAAATGTCTGACTTGGAGGAATTGGGATTGTTGATTCAACCTCATACTTCAGCCGGACGAATTCCTTCGGATAAAGCTTTTCGCCTTTATGTAGATCGGTTGATGGATTTACAGCAGATTGCTTTTGCACAACAGCGAAGCATTCATAATTCTCTTCTGAACGATTTGTCAGAAGTAGAAAAAATTGTTGAGAATAGTGCCAAACTATTGAGTCAATTGACCGAGTATACGACCTTTGCCATTTCGCCGAAGATTGAGCAGGATACTCTGAAGCGAATCCGATTGATCCCGGTCGATGGGACAAAAACTTTGGTGGTTTTGATCACCGTTGGAGGTATTGTTAAAGATTTTATTATCCGCAACGAGTCGAATATCGAGGAAAATCAATTAAACTTGATTTCTGAATTTTTGACAGAAAAGCTGGAGAATACACCGATCTATCAATTGGGCTATATTATCGATAATGTATTAATGGATGAGTTGGAGAGTATGCGGTTTTCTGCAAGATCCCTTTTGCCCATGATCAATAATACCCTTTCAGAAATTAATGATACAAAGATTTTTGCCAATGGGGTTTTGAATATTTTTAATTTCCCTGATTATCAGGATTTTGATCGTGCGCAATCACTTGTGAAGTTTATGCAGACCAAGGGAAATGTTAAAGATATGTTATTGAATTCTGGCGGAGCGGGAGATGTGCGAATTACCATTGGGAGAGAAAATCTTTACGATGTTTTGAAGGCGTGTACCATGATTACAGCAACTTATACATTGAAAGGACAAACCGTTGGAAAATTGGCCCTTGTCGGCCCAACGAATATGGATTATGGGAAAATTATTCCCTTGATGCGATCTGTAGCAAGAGAGGTCAATGAAATTTTGGCTGAGTATTATGAAACATAAGAAAGAGGTGGATGGCTTGACAGAAGAGTTGAAGAAAGAAGAAGTAGAACGAGAGGAAGACGCGGTAGAGCCGGAGGACGAAACCCTGGAAGAACCGTTAGAAGAAGAAGCGGGTGTTGAGGACGAGAAAGAGGATGAATTGAAGACGACGAAAAAGAAATTGGAAGAGATGAATGAACGGTACTTGCGCGTTCAGGCAGAATATGCCAATTATCGAAATCGAACAGAGCGTGAGAAGTCAGACATTCATCAGCGAGCTGGCGAGTCTATTGTGAAGAATCTCTTGGAAGTAAAAGACAATTTTGAACGTGCTCTTTCATCGGTAACCGATGAAGAAAAGGAATTGAGTTTTTATCAAGGCGTTGAAATGGTTGCCAATCAATTTGGTGAAATCTTAGGGGATAATGGTCTGAAAGAGATTGAAGCCATGGGAAGTCCATTTGATCCAAATCGGCATCAAGCTGTGATGCAAATGGCAGATGAAGAAGCAGAACCCAATCACGTAATCCAAGTCTTACAAAAAGGCTATCAATATGGAGAAAAAGTATTGCGACCTAGTATGGTGGTCGTTTCAAAACAGAAGGAGGAAGAATAATCATGGGAAAAATTATTGGTATTGATTTAGGAACAACAAACTCGTGCGTATCAGTTATGGAGGGTGGCTCACCTGTTGTCATTCCAAACGCAGAAGGAAATAGAACAACACCATCAATCGTTGCATTCGCAAAAGATGGGGAAAGACTGGTTGGAGAAACTGCAAAGAACCAAGCAATTACAAATCCAGACCGCACGATTGCTTCAATCAAGCGTGAAATGGGATCTGATTTTCATGTAAAGATTGATGACAAGAACTATTCTCCACAAGAAATCTCGGCGATGGTTTTAATGAAAATGAAAAAAGATGCTGAGGCATATTTGGGTGAAACAGTTACGGAAGCAGTGATTACCGTACCTGCATACTTTACTGACAGCCAGCGTCAAGCGACAAAAGACGCGGGACGAATTGCCGGTTTGGAAGTAAAGAGAATTATTAACGAGCCGACTGCGGCTTCATTAGCATATGGAATGGATAAAGAAGACGAGCATCAAACCATAATGGTATTTGACTTGGGCGGCGGTACATTCGACGTATCTGTTTTGGAATTAGGAGATGGCGTATTCGAAGTATTGGCTACAAAAGGCGATAACCATTTGGGTGGTGACGACTTTGATGAAGCGGTAATTAATTATTTGGCTGATCAATTTAAAAAAGATAATGGTATTGATCTTCGTGTTGACAAAATGAGTCTTCAACGTTTGAAAGATGCGGCAGAAAAAGCGAAGAAGGAATTGTCTTCTAAAATTCAAACCAATATTAATCTTCCCTTTATTACAGCCAATGCATCAGGACCTTTGCATATGAATATTGACTTGTCTCGTGCGAAATTCAATGAATTGACAGCACATTTGGTTGAACGTACGGTAGGACCGACTAAAAATGCTTTGAAAGATGCTGGCGTTTCAGCGAGTGAAATTGATCGCGTGATCTTGGTTGGTGGGTCGACAAGAACACCTGCTGTTCAAGAAGCGGTGAAAAACATTACAGGCAAAGAACCGACCAAGGGTGTTAATCCGGATGAGGTTGTTGCTTTGGGCGCTGCTATTCAAGGTGGCGTATTGAGCGGCGATGTTAAAGACGTCTTGTTATTGGATGTTACACCATTGTCATTGGGTATCGAGACTTTGGGCGGTGTAAGCACAATCTTGATTGAGAGAAACACAACAATTCCAACAAAGAAAAGCCAAGTCTTCTCTACAGCGGCAGACAGCCAAACGGCTGTAGATATTCATGTTGTTCAGGGCGAACGTAAATTTGCCAATGATAATGTGACTTTGGGTCGCTTCCAATTAGATGGAATTGCACCGGCGCAACGTGGTATTCCTCAAATTGAAGTTGGTTTTGATATTGATGCCAACGGTATTGTAAGTGTAACAGCGAAGGACCTGGGAACAGGAAAAGAGCAGCATATTACCATTACGGCTTCTACGAATCTTTCTGATGACGACATTAAGAAAAAAGTAGAGGAAGCTGAGAAATTTTCAAAAGAAGATGAGCTGAAAAAAGAAAAGGTTGAGGTTCGAAATAATGCCGATGCTTTGATCTATCAAACTGAAAAAGCAGTTACTGATTTGGGTGACAAAGTGACTGAAGAAGAGAAGACAGAGATTGATGCCAAGAAAGAAGATTTGAAGAAAGCTTTGGAATCTGATAATGTTGAGGATATCAAAGCGAAATCAGAAGCCCTTTCTCAAGCGTTCTACAAGGTGTCTGAGAAAATGTATCAACAAGCTGCGCAAGAACAACAAGCACAGCAAGGAGATGCAGGTGCTGATGCAGCTGAAGGAAATGATGATGTTGTTGACGCGGACTACGAAGTTGTAGACGACGAATAGAAAAACAGATTGAATCCGTCCCCAGGGGGGGCGGAATTTGATCTGCATTGGAAAGGGGTAATACTATGGCACAACGGGATTATTACGAAATCCTCGGTGTAGATCGTTCTGCGGACGAGAAACAGTTAAAAAGTTCATATCGCAAACTCGCAAAGAAATACCACCCGGATTTAAATCCCGACGATAAAGAGGCTGAGGCCAATTTTAAAGAGATCAATGAAGCATACGAGGTATTAAGCGACACGGATAAACGTGCACGTTATGATCGATTTGGACATGCTGGCGTAAATGGTCAAGGCGGCCCTGGTGCAGGTGGTGGCCAAGGCGGATTTGAAGATATCTTTGGAGATATTTTTGGCGATATGTTCGGCGGGGGATTTTCTGGCGGTAGACGTCAGCAACGAACTGGACCTAGAAAAGGTGCGGATCTTCGTTATCGTATAACCATCGAATTCGAAGAAGCGGCATTTGGTGTGGAAAAAGAAATCAAAATAACAAAAAATGATTCCTGCCATGTATGTGGTGGTACCGGTGCAAAAAAAGGAACAAAAAAGCGTACCTGTCCGACTTGTCATGGTACTGGAACCATGCAACAGGTTCAAAATACGCCATTTGGTCAGTTTGCGACCCAGGCGACGTGTACCACTTGTCGGGGAACCGGCAGTATTATTGATGATCCTTGCGACAATTGTCATGGTGGAGGGATTGAACGAAAGACACAAAAGCTGAAGATTAAGATCCCGGCTGGAGTCGATAATGGTTCTGTGATTCCTCTTCGAGGACAAGGAGAACCAGGCACGCACGGTGGACCAAAAGGCGATTTGTATGTGCAATTGCAGGTGCAACCTCATAAGATCTTTGAGCGTGATGGTGATGACCTTCATTTGGAATACCCAATCAACTTTGTACAGGCAGCCTTAGGTGATGAAGTCAATGTGCCAACCCTTGAAGGAAAAGTGAAGTACACGATACCTGAAGGAACGCAGACGGGCACGATCTTTCGTTTGCGTGGCAAGGGGATTCAAAATGTCAATGGACGCGGCAAAGGCAATCTGTATGTTCATGTACATATCGAAGTGCCAAAACGATTGTCCAAACAGCAGAAGGAAGCCTTGAGAAATTTTGGAGACTTGACGGATGACTCGGTTTACGACAAGAAAAAAGGATTTTTTGAAAAACTAAAAGAAGCATTTGAATAGACCAAAGGACCGTGATTCTCAAATCGGAGGATTGCGGTCTTTTTGGGTATGGGGAATCGTTCTTCAAAAAGAATTCATTGGCTTATGGGTTTTGACAGGGATGATAGAATAGGATAGCAGGTAATGAATGGAGGGAACACAATGAATTGGACGGAAATAACCCTGCGATGTGCTGTGGGCAGCGAGGAAATCGCCAGTGAATGGTTGCGGGAAATGGGATCAGAGAGTTTGGTGATTCAGGACGCAAGAGATGTGGAGTCTTTGAGGAGTGAGGATGCCAATTTTGATGGATTGACGGACCTTCAACCGCAAGAAACACTTCAGGGCATCGTTGTGATTCAGGCCTTTTTTGAGGGCGATTGCAGGGACGAAAAGCGGCAGGATTTGATTCGACGTCAAGAGGAAATGGTTCAAAGGGAGTCTGGGTTTGCAGATGTAAGCTTTGCGGTTTCTTTGATTGAAGACCAAGATTGGAATCAAGCATTCAAATCATCCATTGAAGCCTTTCGGATTGGTGAGAAATTTTGGATTCGCCCCACTTGGGATGAAACTGAAGAAAACACATCGGATTTGGTCATTACCATTGATCCAGGCATGGCATTTGGAACTGGCACTCACGAAACAACGACCTTGTGTATAGAAGGGTTGGAAACAATCCTAGAAACAGGAGAACGCGTTTTGGATATGGGAACTGGAACTGGAATTTTAACAATTGCGGCATGTCTATTGGGTGCAAGCCAGGTTGTGGGTATTGATATAGATGAACAGGCCATACGAATTGCCAAGGAAAATTGCCAAGCCAATGGTGTGATGGAACAGGTCATGATTACGAGTCGTTCTGTATCACAGGTGATTCAAGAACCTGTAGATGGTATTGTTGTAAATATTGTTGCTGAGATCATTGAAACGGTATTGGATGAGTTGGATCAAGCGCTTCGACCCGGTGGTTGGATCGTTGCTTCGGGGATTTTGGCAAGTAAGAGAGACAAAATGTTGAATCTTTGGAAAGCCAAGGGAATGACCCTGATGGGCGGTAGTATCATGGGGGAATGGTGCTCTTTGATTTTGAGAAAGGAGTAGCTATGCATCAGTTTTTTATTGAATCGACCATAGCGAAACCCAGCAAGGTTTGGATTGAGGGTGAAGATGCCCATCATATTGAGCGGGTTCTTCGCATGCGTATTGGAGAAGAAGTTTTGATCGTAATCAATCGAGAAAGCCAGTGGCTTGGGGAGATTGATTTAATACAGGAAGGACGGGTTGAAGTCCGGTTGATCGCTCAACAGGACCGATCTGCAATTCGGACGATCCGCCTTATTCTTTATCAAGGCCTACCGAAATCGGATAAGATGGATTGGATTGTACAAAAGGCGACTGAATTGGGTGTCATGGAAATCTGCCCGGTTCAGATGAAGCGATCGGTATCTCGTATTGACAAAGCGGACAAGGCCGAGAAAAAGCAGAAGCGTTGGCAACGAATTGCCGATCAAGCGGCCAAACAATCGAAGCGGGTAACGATTCCTGATGTGAAAATGCCCATGGGATTTTCTGAAATGCTAAAAGTGATTCCTGAGGATGTACAAGTCTTGGTCGCTTATGAAGACGAGAAGAAACAGGGATTGCATACCCAGTTGCAAGTCTTGGATCGAACAAAGCCCATTGCCATTGTTATCGGCCCTGAGGGAGGCTTTGAAGTCGATGAAATTCAGCTGCTGCGGGATCGGGGTGCTGCTATTGTTGGTTTGGGTCCTCGGATCTTGAGAACCGAAACGGCGAGTCTTGCTTTTATCGCGATCTTGCAATACGAATGCGGAGACTTTGTATAAAAACTTGACTCTATTTTGTGAATTCATATTGACTTGTTGTTGATGCAAGGCGACATAGATAGACTTAATTGTAAGACAAAATAGAAAAAGTGAGTTGGTATAATCAAAAAAAGCGGTTCTTACGCTTATACAGAGCTGGATCTAGGAGGAATGTACGTGCAAAAACGAGTAGCGTTTCATACGCTGGGATGCAAGGTAAACCAGTATGAAACAGAAAGTATGAAAGAATTATTTGAATGCGCCGACTATCAAGTGGTTAGCGATCAAGAAATGGCAGACATTTATGTGATCAATACCTGTACGGTAACCAAGCTGAGCGACCGAAAGAGTCGACAGTTCATTCGCCGCGCCAAGCGGAAAAATCCCGATGCAAAGGTTGTTGCTGTGGGTTGTTATGTGCAAGTGGCTGAAGATGAAGTGGCAGCTATTGAGGAAATTGATCTTCTTTTGGGAACTGGCCACAAGCAAGAAATTGTTCAAGAGGTAGAAAAACTGACTGGCAAGGGTCTTCGATCTGTGGTTACAGATGTGATGAAACCCCATGCTTATGAAGGAATGACGATTGAAACGCTAGACGAGAAAACACGAGCTTTTGTGAAGATTCAAGACGGCTGCAATCAATTTTGCACCTACTGCATCATTCCATATGCCCGAGGTGCTATTCGAAGCCGCAAGTCTAGCGATGTAATTGAAGAACTAAAGCGATTGATTGCTGCGGGATATGAGGAAATTGTCCTTACAGGCATTCACCTCGCTTCTTATGGTTTGGATTTACAGGAGAAGGGTGCGTTGATTAATTTGATTGAGGAAGCGGATCAATTGCCGGGACTTCGCCGTTTGAGAATAGGCTCTCTAGAACCTAAATGGGTGACGGAGGACGTGGCACGACGATTGGGGAAATTAAAAACCATGACACCGCATTTTCATCTTTCTTTGCAGAGTGGATCTGACTCGGTGCTGGCGCGTATGAATCGCCGATATACCACGACTGAGTTTTCCAAAGCTGTGCGCCTCCTTCGCGAGAGTATTGAGGCACCGAGATTCACAACAGATTTAATTGTTGGCTTTCCGGGAGAAACGGAGTCTGAGTTTGTAGAAACCATGGCATATGTAGAAAATATTCGATTTGCAGATATCCATGTTTTCCCATATTCACCGAGAGAAGGAACGCCAGCTGCGGGATTTGCGGATCAAATTGATGGAACGATCAAGGCGGAACGCGCAAAAATCTTGTCGGCGAAGGTCAACTCCCTTCGGGAAGAAATCTTTCAAACCTATCTAAATACATCGAAGGAAGTCTTGCTCGAGAAGCAATGGCTGCCGGATGGTTCTCGATTAGGCCACTTGGCTGATTACACCCCAGTGGCTGTTTTAAACACCAATCCTGGTGACCTGTGGGTAAAGGTGAGAATAAAACGGGCAGATGCGCAACGTCTTTACGGAAGTGTAGAATCTTAGTGGAAAGGCTTTCCTTTTTGTTGGAATTCGGTGTATAATGAGAAAATAGGGAGGTGAAACCATGGATGATTGTATTTTTTGCAAGATTGCAAATCATGAAATTCCTACGGAAGTATTATACGAAGACGAACAAGTCTTGGCTTTTCGTGATCTCAATCCGCAAGCTCCGGTTCATTTTCTTGTGATCCCTAAGATCCATATCGAAAGTGTCAACGCATTGGATGACTCTACTTTTCCAGTGATACAGGCGGTTTTTAAAGCCGTTCAGATCTTGGCAAAAGAATTGAAATTTGATGCCGCAGGCTACCGGGTGGTAACCAATTGCGGAGTTGACGGGGGACAAACTGTTGCTCATTTGCATTATCATGTTTTGGCAGGTAGAAATTTAGCGTGGCCTCCTGGTTAAAGGGGTTGAATTTCTTCAAATAATCATGTATAATAATTGAGTGCCTAATCTCTATCCCATGAGAATGGGGGATCCAGAGGGGAGTGAACAAAATGTCGGAAATCCGAGTCGGTCAAAATGAATCTATCGATAACGCCCTGAAGCGCTTCAAACGAGACTGCGCAAAAAGCGGTGTGCTTTCTGAAGTTCGTAAACGCGAACATTACGAAAAGCCGAGTGTAAAACGCAAGAAGAAGGCGGAAGCAGCACGTAGAAAAGCGAAGAAGAAGAACAAATAGTCGAGGTGAGTTGATTGACCTTAAAAGAGAAGTTAATGGAAGACTTGAAGTCTGCAATGCGAAACAAGGAAAAGCGTCGTAAAGACACGATCACCATGTTGCGCGCAGCCGTCAAACAAAGAGAAGTAGACGAACGCATTGAACTAGCGGACGAGGATGTCTTGGCGATTGTTGGAAAGCAAGTCAAACAAAAGCGCGAATCGATCAAAGAGTTTCAAAAGGCAGCACGGATTGATTTAGTAGAGCAAGCTGAAGAGGAGATTGAAATCCTTATGGTTTATCTACCGGAGCAATTGACAGAAGACGAAATTGATGAGATTGTGCGTGAAGCAATTGTTCAAACCGGAGCCGCATCCATGCGTGATATGGGCCGGATTATGGGCGTTGTTATGCCGAAGGTTAAAGGCAAAGCCGATGGTAGCCTAATTAGCCAGAGTGCAAAAAAACTGTTAAATCAGTAGTAGAAACCTGAATGGATTCCATTCAGGTTTTTTTATACCATATACACGGAGTTTGAGATTCGATATAATGGAGATAGTTGTTCAGAAGGAGGAAAAGATGGGAGAAGTTACCGATCTGCTGATTCCCGTAGAAGACCCTGGATTTATTGAAAAGCTCTTTGGAAACTATGAAAAAAATGCAAAAATACTAGAAAAGACTTTGGATATTAATTTGCGTGTTGGAGATGGAGAAGTTCGCATCGTGGGAGAGGCTGATCCTGTTCGCATTGGAGAAAAAGCCTTACGTTATTTGATGAAAACTACGGAACAGAAAGCACCGATCCATGCGCAGGAAGTGCGATATGCGATTCATCTTTCCATGCAAAAGGGAAATGTGGATCCTAAGGTCTTGTTGCATCATGTTGTTACGCGGACCTATGCGGGGCGCACCATCAAGCCAAAAACAATTGGACAAAAAACCTATCTGCAGTCTATTCAGGATCACGATGTGGTCTTTGGCATTGGACCGGCAGGAACGGGTAAAACATATTTGGCGGTAGCCAGCGCGGTTCAAGATCTTAGGGACGGCGTGGTGCATAAAATTATTCTGACTCGGCCGGCTGTTGAGGCTGGGGAACGATTGGGATTTTTGCCTGGAGATTTACAGGACAAAGTGGATCCGTATTTACGACCTTTGAACGATGCCCTTTTTGAAATTTTAGGACCCGATATGATCCTAAAACACAAGGAAAAGGGATTGATAGAAATCGCTCCTTTGGCCTATATGCGGGGAAGAACCTTGGATAATGCATTTGTGATTTTGGATGAGGCGCAAAATACGACACCGGAGCAGATGAAGATGTTTTTAACACGCCTGGGTTTTGGATCCAAGGCGATCATTACCGGTGATATTACACAGATCGATTTGCCAGAAAAGAAAAAATCGGGATTGAAGCAGGCGATTTCAATATTAGAGCAGGTGAAGGGCGTTGATTTTGTGTTTTTTTCCAAGCATGATATTGTGCGTCATAAATTGGTGAGGCGCATCATTGAAGCATATGAAAACTATGAAACAAAAAAATGAAGGAGGAACTCGATGGAATTGTGGATAGACGATCGACAATTGATTCATCCGGTCGATGAAACCCTAATGAAAGAAGTAGAACGGGCTGTGAAAATGGCCTTGCAAACAGAGAGAAACAGTCTGGATTACGAAGTGAGCGTATCCTTTGTCACCAATGAGGAGATCCATAAACTGAACCGTGAATACCGCGGCGTGGATCGTCCGACGGATGTGCTGTCTTTTCCACTGGATGAAGAAGATGAAGTCTTTGGTGAGATGGATGTTCTCTTGGGCGATATTGTAATCTCTATGGAGACTGCCATGGAACAGGCGAAAGAATTTGGTCATGGTTTGACGCGAGAAGTCGTCTATTTAACCGTACACAGCATGTTCCATTTGATGGGCTATGATCATGAGGCGGAAGAAGAGAAAGAAGTCATGCGTGAAAGAGAAAAGACTGTGCTCAAGGAGCTAGGGGTGTTTAAATGAAGCGGTTTCTTTTAGCCTTTGTTTACGCCTTATCGGGAATCCTGCGTGGGATCGTTGAAGAACGAAATCTGCGAATTCATTTTGTGGCTGGCGCTGTTGTACTGATAACTGCAGGCCTACAAGGATTGAGCGCAATTGCGATCTCGATCCTTGTTTTGACGATTGGATTTGTTATTGCCATGGAGCTTGTGAATACCGCCATTGAACGGACGGTTGATCTGGTTACCTTGGAACAGCATCCCTTAGCGGGCGCCGCTAAGGACTTGGCCGCGGGCGCTGTTTTAGTGTCGGCGATCACGGCTGCTGGTGTGGGATCGATTTTGTTCTACGATCGATTGCATATTGTTGCCTATGCTGGGATCCTGGCCTTTATGGCTGTATGGATCCTAATTGTAAGTTATTGGACAGTGAAGAAACAGGAGGATAAGAATGGGATTTAAGAGTGGGTATGTTGCCATTATCGGGCGACCCAATGTGGGAAAATCAACTTTGCTAAATGCATTGATGGGAGAAAAACTTGCCATCATTTCAGACAAGCCCCAAACAACGCGAAACCGCATTCAATGCGTATTTACAGACGATGATTCGCAGATTATATTTTTAGATACGCCAGGTATGCAAAAGGGAAGAAACAAGCTTGGTGACTATATGGAAAAAATAACACTGGACACGGTTAAGGATGTGGATGTGGTTCTGTGGCTTGTTGACGAGAGCACGAGTATGGGGAAATGGGATCAATTCTTATTGGAAGAATTAAAGAAACTAAAGAAAATACCCAAAATTGCGGTTTTGAATAAATCGGATTTATTGACGGCGGAAGAAGGGATTCGTCTCTACGAGAAATTTGTGGCGATGGATGTTTTTGCAGGAGTTTGTCCTCTTTCGGCGAAAGAAAATCATGGCGTCGATGAATTGATTAAAACGATTCAAGCTTTGTTGCCTGAAGGACCGCAGTATTTCCCTGAGGATACCATTACGGATCAGCCGGTACGGTTTATTGCCGCTGAGATCATCAGAGAAAAAGCCCTTCATTATTTGGATCAAGAAATACCTCATGGAATTGCAATCGAAATTAATGAGATGAAGCCAAGAAAAAAAGGCGAAATCATGTATGTGTCTGCAACGATTCATTGTGAGCGAGATAGCCATAAAGGTATTATTATTGGCAAGGGCGGTCGTAAGCTAAAGGGAATCGGAAAAGCAGCACGAATTGAAATTGAAAAACTATTGGGTACGCAAGTGCACCTGGAACTATGGGTGAAGGTATCTAAAGATTGGCGAGATAAAGAGAGTGCGGTTCGCCGCTTCGGTTATAAATAGGAGGCCATTGTGGTTGAGGAAGTCGAAGGGATTGTTATTCGCGAGGTGAAGTATCGGGATGCTGATCGAATTTTAACCTTGTATACCAAAGAGTATGGGCGAATCACGGCTTCCGCCAATGGAGCGAGGCGGATGAAGAGTCCCTTGCATGGGGTGACGCTACCATTTGTTCGGGGGGAGTATTCGATCTATTTTGGCCGCAAGATGAATCGTATTCAGAGCGGTCAGATCTTATCATCTCATTATGGAATTTCAGAGAATCTAGATCAACTGGCTTATGGACAATATCTGTTTGAATTGGTTGCTTTGACAACCCCGGAAGGGGAGAGCAATGAACGGGATTATGCTCTTTTGGCAAAGACCTTGGAAGTTTTAACCAAGGTGTCAGGTGGTGCTTTAAGAAGCTTAATTCATGCCTTTGAACTCAAGCATCTTGCCTTTTTAGGACTAAGACCACAACTAAGTGCTTGCGCTGTGTGTGGAAAGCAGGAATCAAATTTTCGATATTTTCATGCCCAGCACGGTGGAGCCATTTGCTCAGATTGCGTACGGAAGACGAGGGGAAGTATGCGAGTTTCCGAGTCTGTAATCCCAGCCATGCGTTTTTTGTTGATGACGAGTTTTGAAGAGATTATCGTACATCCGATTCCGGAACCCGAACTCAAACAAATTGAAACCTGTATTCTAGAATTTATATTTTTGCAAACAGATCGCCGGGATTTTCGTTCCCTGGCCTTTTTGCGTCAAATACAAGCATCCTCTTCTGATTGACAAGGCGTTGGGGTTTTGCTAAAGTAAACATAGTCTTCCTGTCGTAAACCAGCGATAGGAAAGAAAACGGAGGAATTAAAATGGCAGATGTAACAATGGAAAAGATTGTCTCATTATCGAAATCCCGAGGATTTGTATTTCCGGGTTCCGATATTTATGGTGGTTTGGCAAATACATGGGATTATGGTCCTTTGGGTGTTGAACTGAAAAACAATGTTAAAAAAATGTGGTGGAAGAAATTTATCCAAGAGTCTCCTTATAATGTAGGATTGGATGCCGCAATTTTGATGAACCCTCAAACATGGGTGGCATCAGGTCATGTTGGTGGTTTTGCGGATCCATTGATGGATTGCCGTGCTTGTAAGTCTCGTTTTCGAGCCGATCAATTGATTGAAGAATTTGCTGCAAAGAAAGGATTGGAACTGGAAGGTCCTGTGGATGCGTGGTCTAAAGAGCAGATGGAAGCATATATCGCAGACCAAGGTATTAAATGCCCTTCTTGTGGAAAAATTGATTTTACAAAAATCCGTCAATTCAATTTGATGTTTAAAACTTTCCAGGGTGTAACCGAAGATACGGCAAGTGAGATCTTCCTGCGACCGGAAACGGCACAAGGAATCTTTGTTAACTTTAAGAATGTTCAACGTGCATCGCGTTTGAAAATACCATTTGGAATCGGACAAGTCGGAAAATCGTTCAGAAATGAGATTACTCCTGGAAACTTTACCTTTAGAACCCGTGAATTCGAGCAGATGGAATTGGAATTTTTCTGCAAGCCGGGAACGGATTTAGAGTGGTTTGCATATTGGAAGCAATTTTGTATGGATTGGTTGAAAGAATTTGGCGTAGCGGAAGAAAAAATAAAATTCCGTGACCACGAAGAAGATGAACTTTCACATTATTCCAATGCGACTACAGATATTGAATATTTGTTCCCATTTGGCTGGGGTGAGTTGTGGGGCATTGCTGATCGTACAGATTACGACTTGAAACAACATATGGAAACATCAGGTTCTGATCTAAGATATCAGGATCCGATCACCAATGAAAAATATGTACCATATTGCATCGAGCCGTCTTTGGGGGCGGACCGTGTAACCCTAGCTTTCTTAATTGATGCCTATACGGAAGAAATTTTGGAAGATGGATCAACACGAAACTTGATGAAATTCCATCCAGCTTTAGCGCCGGTTAAGGCGACTGTATTGCCATTGTCGAAAAAATTGGGCGAAGGCGCGATGGAAGTTTATCGCTTATTGGCGAAATCGTTCAATACGCAATATGATGATGCTGGCAGCATCGGTAAGCGATATCGTCGAAATGACGAAATTGGTACACCGTTTTGCATCACCTTCGATTTTGACTCACAGGAAGATGGTGCGGTAACCGTACGTCATCGTGATACGATGGAGCAAGAACGAATACCTGTATCCGAGCTGGTTGCATACCTGCGAGAACGACTTGAATTTTAGGATAAATCAGAAGAAGGAAGCTTTTATGCTTCCTTTTTTTTGTTTATTTTTATCCTTATTTCATGTACAATAAAGACGAATAAATCTGTGTTGCAATAAGGAGAAAAAAATGAGTGACTCCATTTCGATTTATATTATATCGAGTTCAATGGGCATAACAGCAGAACAATTGGCGAAGGCTTCTATCGCTCAATTCGACTTGGATGAATTTAAAATTCATCGATTTACCAACATCGTTACGAAAGAAGCGGTTGATCAGGTACTTGCCGGGATCCCGCCTGAAAATAGCATGATTATTTTTACTCTGGTATTTGAAGAAGTTGCGGCCTATTTGGTTTCAGAAGCCCGACGTCATGGGATTGAGGTATTTGATGCCATGAGTCCTGTCTTGAAGGCTTTAACACGGTTGACGGGGAAACCACCCAAGCAGATTCCGGGTGCATATCGTGCGTTGAATGAGGATTATTTCGATCGGATCGATGCCATTGAATTTGCGATTCGCTGTGATGATGGCAAGGATGAGCGGGGATTTATAGACGCTGATGTCCTGCTTCTGGGTATTTCGAGAACCTCGAAAACGCCGACTAGTATGAGTTTGGCCCATCGCAACATTAAGGTAGCCAACTTACCCTTGGTACCGGAAGTGGAACCGCCTGACATTATTTTTGAGCTGGATCCCAGAAAAATAGTGGGATTGACCACGGATATGACCAAGTTAGAAGAGATACGAAACGAGCGTTTAAAGGCATTGGGACTTTCGCAAACGTCAAATTATGCTAAGGATGAACGGATTGTTACAGAAATTGAGTATTCGAACAAGATCTATGAAAAACTTGGATGCATGGTAATCAATACAGCTGAGAAGTCAGTTGAAGAAACGGCGAGTTTGATTGCGGAGCATTTGAGAAAAGAAGGATTGATCGAATAGAAAAACGTCAAAGTATACGTTTTAAGCCGAAAAAAATATTGTAAAAACGTCCAAGCAAATATTTGCATGGACGTTTTTTGAATGAAAATTCGTGGTGGAAACGTTTACGATAAGTCTACTTACATGTATTTTTGAGCAGTGGATGGAAATTATCAAGGTACTCATCTGCCAAGGCTTGAATCTCGTCACGACGATGAGCATGAGCGGGTTCATGGATGGCAATGACAGCCATGCCAGCGCGTTTTGCAGCCTGGATTCCGGCCAGGGTGTCTTCAAAGACTAGGCAGTTTTTGGGATTAACACCAAGGTCTTCTGCGACTTTTAAAAAGATAGCCGGATTCGGTTTTCCAGCTTCCACCTCGCAGGAGGTGCGCAGGCTTGAAAAATATCCGTCGATTTGATGGCGGCAAAGAACACCTTCCGCCAGTTGACGGTTGCTGCTGGTTCCGATACCCATTGGAATGTTCGAATCCGCGAGAAACCGGAGAAAAGGTAAAACACCTTCCTTTAAGGTGACGTCTTGGGTATACTTTTGGTATGACATGTCGATCCAGTCTTGTTTTATGGCTTCGACGCTGTCTTCTAATTGAAAGTGTTCCTTAAAGTAGACGGCGGTTTCTGTAAAACTCATACCATCTAATTCGCTTTGAAATTGAAGTGGAAATGCAATTTGTTTTTTTGCTAAATAATCGATATCGATTTGTTTCCATACCCACATGGAATCGATTAGGGTTCCGTCTAAATCGAAAATAACTGCGTGAAAATCATGTATATTCATAAGTGGCTCCTTTCGTATTCTTTTCCCATCATACTTGATTAGTTACTCTTTTAAAAGGATGGATTTGTCATTTAAGATGAAAGGCGGTTGATTTGATCCCGTTATTTAATTGGATTGGAGATCTGATTTTGATAGATTTTTTGCGAGAAGATTGGATAGAATATGGTATACTATAAAGAGCAAAATTAATCAGAATAGAAAGAAGCAGGTGAAGAAATGTTAAGCAGAAATTTAACAATGTTGACAGATTTTTATGAATTAACAATGGGCAATGGATATTTTGAAGAAGGCTTGCATGAGCAAGTCGTTTATTTTGATATGTTCTTTCGTTCGGTGCCGGATAAAGGTGGCTTTGCTATCATGGCTGGAGTTGAGCAGTTAATTCAGTATCTTGAAAACCTTAATTTTACCAAGGAAGACATTGAATTCTTACAAACAAAAAAGACGTTTTCTGATGGTTTTCTTGACTATCTTGCGAATTTCAAGTTCGAGTGTGATGTTTGGGCTGTACCTGAGGGAACACCGATTTTTCCCAATGAGCCAATTGTTAAGGTCAAGGGACCTTTGCTGCAAGCACAGATGATCGAAACCATGGTTTTACTGGCAATTAATCATCAATCCCTAATCGCAACTAAGGCGAATCGAATTGTTAGGGCTGCACAAGGGAAACCGGTAGTTGAATTTGGTTCTCGTCGTGCCCAGGGTCCAGACGGAGCTGTTTTAGGTGCCCGTGCGGCCTATATTGGCGGAGTTGTAGGAACAGCCTGTGTATTGGCGGATCAACTTTACGGCGTTCCATCTAGCGGTACCATGGCGCACAGTTGGGTTCAATTGTTTCAATCGGAGTATGAGGCTTTTAAGGTTTATGCGCAACATTATCCAGACAATTGCTTGCTTTTAATCGATACTTATCATGTACTGAAATCAGGCATTGAGAATGCCATTAAGGTATTTGATGATGTATTAAAACCGTTAGGAAAACGACCCGTTGGGATTCGAATCGATTCTGGCGATGTGGCTTATCTATCGAAAAAGGTGAGAGCGAGACTGGATGAGGCGGGGTATGATGACTGTAAGATCTTTGTTTCAAATTCATTAGATGAAAATATTATCTCTGATCTGGCTGTTCAAGGTGCAAAAATTGATGCATATGGTGTGGGGGAACGATTAATTACCTCTAAATCGGATCCCGTATTCGGGGGCGTATATAAGCTGGTTGCAGTAGAATCGGAAGGGGTTGTCATTCCGAAGATTAAAATTAGTGCCAATGTAGAGAAGATCACAACACCAGGTGCCAAGAAAGTTCTGCGTTTCTTTCGAAAGGAAAGCGGAAAGGCCATCGCAGATTTATTAACCTTGGAAGAGGAAATCATCGATACGAGTAAGCCATACACTCTTTTTAACCCATACTATACCTGGAAACGGTTAACCGTTGAGGATTACGAGGTCAGAGAACTCTTGGTGCCTATTTTTGAGGGTGGTAAACGGGTATACGAATCACCAAGCTTGGTAGATATTCGTTCTTATTGTATGGTAGAAACGGAAAAATTATGGGATGAGGTTCGACGATTGGAAAATCCACATCGATATTTTGTTGACTTATCGGAAGATTTGTGGCAAATTAAACATACTCTCTTAGAAGAATATTCTGAGGGTGATTATTAGGAGGGGGGAAGGAAGATGTTTGGATTCGAAATTGAATTGAGTGAGAAGCAAGTTGGGTTGGCGAAAAAAATAGCCAAGCGCTTAATCAAAGAAAAAGATGAGGAACAAATGCTGGATGAGGAAGCAATCTTCCACTTTGCATGCCTTTTTGTAACCATGATGTCGGCAAAAAATGAAATCTGGTTGGATGATGATGTAGAGTCCATCGAAAAATTGTACGAACAATTTATGAAAGACCAAAATCAGTGGTTGAACTAAGGGGAATAACGTGGGGAAAATTTTTATTACGCGACATGGTGAAACTGAATATAATTTACTGAAACGCATGCAAGGTAGCATTGACACGAAGCTATCGGAGCGGGGACTGAAACAAGCTGTTCGGTTGAGAGATCGACTGGCGGGGGAAGCCTTCGACCGCGTTTTAGCAAGTCCGATGCAGCGAGCCCGTGTAACAGCAGAAACAATTCTTGAAAATCGTCCTGAGAAACTGGAGTTCTTTGAGGAATTAAAAGAAATGGATTTTGGTTTTATGCAAGGGAAAGACTATGAGTTTTTGGGAAGAGAGTATCCTGAATTGTATCGACAGTATTGCGAATCTCCTGCGGATTTTCAGATTCCAGAGGGAGAAAGTTTTCGCGGATTTCGGAATCGGGTTGCACCGATCATGCGGGAAATTGAGTCGGTGGGAAAATCGGAGACCATGCTGATTGTTTGTCATGGCATTACGAAGCTTATCTTGGTGAATGAGCTGAAGCATATTCCCTTGGAACAGTTATGGGATACTGAGGTTGCCGGGAATACTGCCTTGACGATGTTTGAAAGCTCGCCTGATGGTTGGGTTTTGCAGTATGAGAATGATCAATCCCATTTAGACTAACGTATTGCGAAAGCAATGCGTTGAAAAGACGTATTGCGAAAGCAATGCGTTGAAAAGACGTATTGCGAAAGCAATGCGTTGAAAAGACGTATTGCGAAAGCAATGCGTTGAAAAGACGTATTGCGAAAGCAATGCGTTGAAAAGACGTATTGCGAAAGCAATGCGTTGAAAAGACGTATTGCGAAAGCAATGCGTTGAAAAGACGTATTGTCTTTTGAGACGTCGCAGAATGCTTTATTTTCTGATAGGTTCAAAGAATTAATGGATATAAAAAGCGCTGCGAATGCAGCGCTTTTTTAAACAATTTAATTATAAAACCTTTCCCTTTAAGAGGAGATCAATATACTGGTCTCTCTCAAAGGCAAAAGGATCTTGTTGATTCTTTTTCGATAATGAGCCGCGGAATGCTTCTAGGGAGCCGTATCCCTTTTGATCCATCCATTGCGTTACTTCTTCGATCAGGGTTCTCAAGACGCTAGGGGATTGCATATGCACCAGACTGACCACTTGGACAGCGCTGGCACCTGCCAATATGACTTGAATAATAGATTCGGTGGTGTGAAGTCCGCCAGTTGCGATTAGATCGCCCTTTATTGTACCATATAAGAGCCCGATGGCCTTCATGGCATGGGTGTACTCGGTACCTTGACTCAAGCGTAAAGGGAAAGTGAGAATTTCTCGGTCTATATCGATCTCTTCTTCGAAGAATCGGTTGTAGAGCACATATCCGTTTACCCCGATTTCTTCGAGACGTTGTATGAAATGCAGGGTATTGGTGTAGTAGGGACTCAGCTTTACCGAAAGTGGAATTTTGATTTCGCTACGTACTTGTTGTACGATCTGAAGCTGCTCTTGCTCAATTTTTTGAGAACTGTGGTTTGGGTTCTTTGCGGTATGATAGAGGTTCAATTCTAGTCCATCGGCACCGGCCTCTTCGATTTTTTTTGCGTAATAGATCCAAGTATCGGATGTTAGGGCATTGAGACTGGCAAAAATAGGAATTGATAGCGAAGATTTGGCTTGTTTGATAAAATGGAGATAGATCTCGGCACCGGCATAGTCTGTATTGGGATGCTGAGTGAGCATTTCGGCATGCAAATCATCAAATTCATGCATGGATTCTTGATGTTGAAATTTCTCTAATTGAATTTTTTCTTCAAAGAGAGAGGGGAGGACGACAGCGCTTGCACCTGCTGCTTCCAATTCTTTTAGTTTGGTGATTTTTCCGGTCCATGGATTTGCGCCTATAACAAATGGATTTTTTAGGGATAACCCCATTAGGGTAGTTTCAAGTTTCATATTACACCTCCGTTTGAATTTCAATATATAGATACCCAAGAACTAGAAGGGAGCACAATATGCAGAATAAAGAAAATGAAAACCAAGAGAACCATGTACCGGAACGAGTATTGATTGTCGCGGTGCAGAAGAAAGGCGAACCAACCATTGAAGCAGAATTGCGAGAATTGGAGCGACTAGTCGAAGCGGCGGGTGGAGAAACGGTTGCCGTCGCCACCCAATCTCTGGAAAAATTTCATCCTAGAACTTATGTGGGGAAAGGGAAACTTGAAGAGTTGGCAGCCCTTTGCCAGGCAGATGAAATTGATGCTGTGGTTTTTAATGATGAGTTGAGTGGTTCACAATTAAAGAACCTAGAGGATCAGTTTCAAAGAAAGATTACCGATCGAACAGCTTTGATTTTAGAAATTTTCGCCAAGCGAGCAAGTTCTTCTGAGGGTCGATTGCAGGTAGAGTTGGCACGGCTTCGATATCGATTGCCTCGACTGACCGGATTGCGATCAGATCTTTCGAGAGCTGGTGTTGGAATCAGTGGCAGAGGTCCTGGCGAGAAGCGATCGGAATTGGATAAGCGATATCTATTGAGGCGAATCGAAGAGATTGAGTCTAAGTTGAAGAAACTGGAGAAAACTCGTGAAGTGACTCGGAAACAGCGAGTGAAGTCAGAGATGCCGATCGTATTGATGGTGGGATACACCAATGCGGGAAAATCGACCTTGATGAATAATTTGGTGGAGGATGAGGACAAGGCCGTGTTCACCAAGGATATGCTCTTTGCAACGCTAGATACCGCTCTGCGTCAATGCGCTCTACCTTCGGGCCGGAATTTTTTGCTGGGTGATACTGTCGGATTTGTCAGCAAATTGCCTACAACCCTTATAGAGGCTTTTAAAGGCACCCTTGAGGAGGTTGTTGAGGCGGATTTGCTTCTTCATGTCTTGGATGGGTCAAGTGATGACATCGAGATGCAATATAAGACGACCATGTCGGTATTGGAAACCCTTGAGGTTCGGGACAAGCCCATGATTGTGGTCTACAACAAGAAAGACTTAATCAAAGGGAGCAAGGTGGTCCATATGGGCGATACCGTTTCGATCTCTGCTAAATCGGGAGAGGGTGTCGATAAGCTTCTTGAAAAGTTGGAAGCTATGATCTATGAACCCCTGCAAGAAAAGGAATTGTTGCTTCCGATGAGTGCAGGTGCATTGATTAATCAATTGCATCAAGAAAAAAGAATTCTAGATACTCGCTATGAAGCAGAAGGAATTTATGTACGAGCCATGTGGAAAAAAGAAGAGCTAGAACGCTGGTCCTAGGCGGTTTACAGGGAATAAAAAAATGTTTCAAAATAATCCTTGACTAGTTATGCATATTTTTGTATAATCATACCAAGACAAAGGCGAAGAACGAAAGAAAATTCTTGTGGGTATCTGTAGCGAACCGGGATTGGTGAAAGCCGGTGATAGAAGCAGGATGACGAGCTTTCAGGAGCTGTCGATTCAACCCAGATGGGTCAAAATCGAACGACACCGCACGTTAAGCGGCACGCAGTCAGCGTGATAAGTGAGCAGATTCTTTATGCTAATTAGGGTGGTACCGCGAAACCTTTCGTCCCTTTCAAGACGAGAGGTTTTTTTTGTACCCAAAATTCGAGGAGGAAACAAAATGAAAAAGGTAGCTTTATTTTTAGCAATTTTAATGGTGGCAATGGCATTCGCGGGATGTGGTGCAGAGGCAGAAACAAGCAAGGTGGCAGCAATTAAAGAAGCAGGCCAGTTGGTACTGGGAACTTCAGCAGATTACCCGCCATACGAATTCCACAAAATGGTTGAAGGCGAAGACAAAATCGTTGGATTTGATATCATGATCGCACAAAAAATCGCCGATGAAATGGGCGTTGAATTGGTAATCAAGGATATGGCATTTGATGGATTGATCGCGGCGCTTCAAGGCGGTAAGGTTGATATGGTTATTGCTGGAATGTCCGCAAAACCAGAACGTGAAGAAGTGGTTGATTTCACCAATGAGTATTATTTTGAAACGCAAACAATTTTAGTAAAAGCAGATAAGGTAGACACTTATAATTCTATTGAAGCCTTTGAAGGCGTTAAGATCGGTGCACAAACTGCAACTGTTCAAGAAGGTTTAGCACAAGATTTGTTGCCGAACAGTCCATTAACATCACTTCAAGATATCACAGCTTTGATCTTGGAATTGAAAACGGGGAAAATCGAGGGATTGATCTTGGTTGCACCGGTTGCAAAAGCCTATATCACACAGAATCCTGAGCTTGCTATGAGTATCGATTTAGATCAAGCGAAAGGCGTTTCCATTGCAGTTGAAGAAGGCAGCGACTTAGTAGACCCAGTGAATGAAATTCTTGCGGATATTATGGGAGACGGAACCTTGGATCAATACGTTATGGATGCAACATTGATGGTTGACTAGGAAGGATTGAGATCGTATGGTCTATTGGAAATTACTGACAGAATATCAGCATTATTATTTGCAAGGCATTGGATATACCCTATTTCTATCGTTTTTTTCGGTAATTTTGGGTTTGACGCTTGGAGTGATTATGGCTCTGGGAAAGATGTCTAAAAGCAAAATCTTAAACACCTTGGCCAAAGGTTATATCGAAATTATTCGAGGAACACCGCTTTTGGTTCAAGTTTTTATCATCTATTACAATGGTGTCATAGAGATGGGTCCTATTGTTGCTGGAATTATCGCCTTATCCCTCAATAGTTCTGCCTATACTGCAGAAATTGTTCGAGCGGGGATCCAGGCGGTCGACAAGGGCCAGATGGAGGCATCACGGTCTTTGGGCATGACATCCGGTATGGCAATGAAAGAAGTAATCTTGCCGCAGGCGATCAAGAATATCTTGCCAGCTTTGGGCAATGAGTTCATTGTTGTAATCAAGGAATCTGCAGTTATTTCTATTATCGGTGTTGGTGAATTGATGCGACAAACCAATATTGTGCGGGGAATTACCTTCCGACAGATTGAACCATTGATCTTGGTTGCAGCAATCTATTTTGTTTTGACCTTTAGTCTTGCCAAGCTATTGGGGAGATTTGAAAGGAGGTTGAAGGAAAGTGATTAAAACGGTGAATGTAACAAAAAACTTTGGTGACTTGGAAGTGTTGAAAGGAATTACAGAAACGGTTTCTCTTAGTGAAGTTGTAGCAGTCATTGGACCATCGGGTTCCGGGAAGAGTACTTTTTTACGATGTTTAAATCAATTGGAAGAGCCGACATCTGGTCAAGTCTATCTTGAGGATGTGCAGCTGAATGATCCTACGACTGATATTAATTTTCAACGAACGAAAATGGGCATGGTATTTCAGCATTTCAATTTATTTCCTCATAAGACGATTTTAGAGAATATTACGCTGTCGCCGATCAAGGTGAAGAAGGAAGATCCGAAGGTGGCGAATGCTCGTGCTTTAAAATTACTGGAACGCATTGGTCTTTCTGATAAAGCCAATGCATATCCCAAGCAATTGTCAGGCGGACAGAAGCAAAGGGTGGCCATTGTGCGTGCCTTGGCTATGCAACCGGAGGTTATGCTTTTTGATGAACCCACCTCTGCATTAGACCCGGAAATGGTTGGCGAGGTTTTGGATTTGATGAAGAGCCTGGCCAAAGAAGGTATGACCATGGTTGTTGTCACCCATGAGATGGGATTTGCTCGTGAAGTAGCAGACCGTGTTCTTTTCATGGATGAAGGTCTTGTGGTGGAAGAAGGAGATCCGAATGCGATCTTCGATGCTCCACAAGAAAAAAGAACCCAAGAATTTTTGGCGAAAGTGCTATAAATCGAGAGACGCGGAAGCGTCTCTTTTTTTTACGGGTGATGAGCCTAGTGTCAAGAAAAAGGGAAAGAAGCGAAATTAAATTTAAATAAACGTTGACTAAATATACGAAACTATGTATAATTATACTATCATTAAAACCAAAAGCAAATTCAAAGGCAAAGATCGAAAGAAAATTCTTGTGGGTGTCCATAGCGAACCGGGTAGAGTGTAAGCCGGTGGCAGAAACAAGATGACGAGCTTTCGGGAGCTGTCGATTCAACCCAGCTGGGTCAAAATCGGACGAAACCGCACGTTAAGCGGCACGCAATCAGCGTGATGAGTGAGCAAATATTTATGCTAATTAGGGTGGTACCGCGAAATCTTTCGTCCCTTTCAGACGAGAGATTTTTTTGTACCCAGAATTCGAGGAGGAAACAAAATGAAAAAGGTAGCTGTATTTTTAGCAATTTTAATGGTGGCAATGGCATTCGCAGGATGTGGGGTAGAGGCAGAAACAAGCAAGGTGGATCAAATCAAGGAAGCAGGTCAATTGGTATTGGGTACATCGGCAGATTATCCACCCTATGAATTTCATAAGATGATTAATGGAGAAGATCAAATTGTGGGATTTGATATTATGATTGCACAAAAAATTGCTGAAGAATTGGGAGTTGAATTAGTTATTAAAGATATGGCCTTTGACGGACTGATTGCAGCCTTGCAGGGTGGCAAAGTGGATATTATTGTTGCAGGCATGTCCGATACACCGGAGCGTGCGGAAGTAGTAGATTTCAGTCAACAGTACTATTATGAGAAACAAACATTGCTGATTAAAAAAGAAATGATGGAAACCTACACCGATATTGCATCATTGGATGACGCCAAAATCGGTGTTCAAACCTCTTCGATTCAAGAAGGGCTAGCTCAAGAGACATTGACAAATAGTATGCTAACCTCATTGCCGGATATTGGGGCTTTGGTATTGGAGTTGAAGACTGGTAAGGTTGAGGGTGTGGTGTTGGTAAAACCTGTCGCAAATGGTTATATTGCGCAGAATCCTGAATTATCGCTTTCCACAATCGATTTTGGTCAGAGTGATGGCGCATCGGCAGCTGTACAAAAAGGAAGCGATTTAGTTGTACCTGTGAATAAGGTATTGGGTGAAATTATTGAAAGTGGAGAATTAGAGCAATTTGTATTCGAAGCAACCATGATGCTTGAGTAACGAGATCTGGGTGTAATAAATTTGTTTAACGAGGAGACGTGAAAGCGTCTCTTTTTTTGTTAAAAGAACGGTTGGGGGGTATAGTTTTAAAAGGAGGAAATGTGATGAGAGAAACGAATCGTTCAATTATGCCAGAATTTTTAACGCGTTATTCCACCCGTGCTTTTACTAACCGTCAGCCGACAAGAGAAAGCGTGTTGGGAATATTAGAAGCTGCCCGTTTTGCTCCCTCAAGCGGAAATGAACAACCTTGGAGGTTTGTGATCGGTTGGAAGAAAACGGAGATACATCATCAAATTTTTTCAACACTAACAGAGAAGAACCAAACTTGGAACGAGGGAACCTCTACTTTTTTGGTGTTGATTGCCAAGCAGAGCTTTACTAGAATTGATAAAGAAAATCATTGGGCTAACTTTGATCTGGGTTCAGCTTGGGGGTTTATGCAGATCCAAGCGGAACATGATGGAATCGCTACTCACGCGATGGCTGGTTTTGATGGAGAGGCCTTGTCGCGGATTCTTGGTCTATCGGATGAGTTTAAACCCGTTGTGGTTGTGGCCTTGGGATATTACGGTGATCCTGCCAACCTGTCGGAAAAGGATCAGCTTCGTCATGGTCCAAGAGAACGTCGGTCTGTGGAAGCGTCTATTTTGGCAGAATAAGACTGTACGAGAATGCTTCCCTCTGCTACAATAAGAGAGAAGATTTTTTAGGAGGATGAATATGAATACACCAGTTGTACAAATTAAAATGCAAAACGGCGGATTGATCGAAGTTGAACTGAGCCCTCGCGTTGCACCTAATACAGTGAATAACTTCCTGTCTCTTGTAAAAAAGGGATTCTATGATGGATTGATTTTTCATCGTGTAATTTCTGGATTTATGATTCAGGGTGGTTGCCCGGACGGAACAGGAATGGGTGGTCCTGGATATGGAATCAAAGGCGAGTTTTCGTCTAATGGTGTTACGAATCAAATGAAGCATGATCGTGGCGTACTTTCCATGGCACGCTCAATGCAACCTGATTCAGCTGGATCTCAGTTTTTTATTATGCATCAGAATTCTCCGCATCTGGATGGAAGCTATGCAGCCTTCGGTCGTGTGACCAAGGGAATTGAAGTCGTAGATGAAATTGCAGCTACAAAAAAAGGCATGCAAGATCGTCCGAAAACACCTCAAGTCATTGAATCTATGACGGTTGTAACTGATTTTGATGAGTATCAAGAACCGGAAACCCTATAAACCTAATGTTACAAAATCATGACAAATGAAAAAAAGTCTTGATAAAACCGAATTTGTCCTGTAGGATGATGTCAGGTTACAGAAACGAAACAATTGATTAACAAATTTTCGAAAGGAGGACAAAGCTATGATGACAACAACCAAGCAACATACAATTAGCAGTAACTTAAAAATGGATTGGAATGAACCACAGGATACCTGTGTTCAAAAGTCAAATAATAGGATTGTCCTTCAGGAGAGCGTACGATAAAATAGTTCGTAAGCTGAAACCATAGGGCGATCTGCTCTATGGTTTTTTTGCGGCCTACGATTGGTAATTATTGGTAAATTTTACCGAAATGCCCCGCAGGGAAACCTGCGGGATTTTTTTATGCAAAAAAGGGGGGAACACCATGGAATTTTATAAACAATTACGTCAACACATTCGCGGTTCGGAACGTACCTTCCTGATCGCTATTGGATCGGTTTTGATTGCCAGTTATCTTGCAACGTTGAGTCCATTAATTATTCAATTTGCCATTGATCAATTATTAACAGGAAAGCCTCTAGTACAAGATCATTGGCTGAGTCAACTACTGATGCAAGGAATGGCGGGACGAACCGCAAACCAGGGACTGCTTTTGATGGGTCTTGCATTGACAATTGTGATGGCAGGTCGTGGAATCTTTGATTTCTTTAAGGGGCGCAACGTGGCTTTGGCATCTGAAACTACGGTGGAACGCATTCGCGACAAACTGTATACCCATCTTCAGCACTTGTTTTTTGAAGATTTGGGGGATGCAAAGAGTGGCGAATGGATTCAACGATGTTCGTCAGACGTGGAAACCGTTAGAAAATTTTTGGCTAACCAATTGACTGAAATCATTCGTGCAGTCGCTTTATTTGGATTTACCTTATGGATGATGCTGCAAATTGATTGGCGCATGACGATTTTATCTACCTTCTTGATTCCGCCAATATTCGGATTTGCCTTTTTCTTTTTCAGGAAGGTTCAAAAGCTCTTTCTGGATATGGATGAGACGGAAGGCGAACTTTCGGCATTGCTTCAGGAAAATCTGACGGGGGTTCGGGTGGTTCGTGCTTTTGGCAGAGAAGGAACAGAAGCAGCTAAGTTTGATAAGAAAAGTCAGGAGTATCGAGACAAGACCATGTCCTTGGTCAAGGCAATTGCGATCTATTGGGGCAGCTCGGATTTTTTGGCCATGATGCAGCGCACCTTGGTGATTTTAGTCGGTACAGTTTGGGCCGTGCAAGGTCGGGTGAGTTTGGGAACTGTAGTTGCTTTTTTCACCTATATCAATATGATTCTCTGGCCGATTCGTCAAATGGGTCGAATTTTGACAGACCTTAGCAAATGCAAGGTTTCTCTGGGTCGAATCGAAGAGCTGCTAGCGTTACCAACTGAAGACTTTGATGAAAGCAAGTCGATGGAAACCATCTCGGGTCGTGTAGAACTGAGAAATCTCACCTTTGCTTATCCAGGTGAAAAACCGATTTTGAAAGACTTGAACCTGATTATTGAGAAGGGCGAAACCATTGGAATTGTAGGTCCTACCGGGTCTGGTAAAAGTACCCTTGCACACTTGATTGCGGGTTTGATTCCAGTCAATAAGGATCAGATTTTGATCGATGACAAAGATATTGGCAGCTTTCCAGCCAAGGCCCTCAGAAGGCAAATTGGGATTGTAATGCAGGAACCATTTCTTTTCGCTAGAAATATTCGAAAAAATATTGCAATCAA
The DNA here is from genome assembly GCA_036323355.1 of Gottschalkiaceae bacterium SANA. Classification (GTDB taxonomy): domain Bacteria; phylum Bacillota; class Clostridia; order Tissierellales; family GPF-1; genus GPF-1. The sequence goes on from AP028876.1 coordinate 1,433,983, forward strand.
GGATGAGACTGTTAGTGATCATGATGTAATCGGAGCGACTGAGACAGCCTCCTTGCATCAGACGATTCTGGGCTTTGACGCAGGCTATGAGACAGAAATTGGAGAGCGCGGCGTGTCTTTATCAGGCGGACAGAAACAGAGGATGGCAATTGCCCGCACGATTATCGACGAGGTGCCCATTGTGGTCTTTGATGATTCATTAAGTGCTGTGGATGCAGGAACGGATATTGAAATTCGGAATCGATTGAAGGCGAGAAAGCATCAGGCGACTACCTTGATTATTGCCCATCGCTTGAACAGTGTTATGCACGCAGATCGCATCCTGGTCTTGCGGGATGGCAGAATCGAAGCCATTGGAAGCCATGAAGAACTGTTGAAAGACAAGGGATATTATCGACGTCTTTGGGAAATACAACGTGGAGATTGGAAGGAGGAGAATCGCTGTGGATAAAAAACAAAAAAGTCAATGGACTGTCATTAAAGAATTAGCACAATTTTTTAAACCCCATCGCAAGCAAGTGATTCAACTTACCTTGTTGATGATCTTTGTGGGTATGATGGATGCCATCTCGCCTTATTTTTCTAAATATGCGATTGACACCTATATTGAAACGGGTAGCCTGGATCACTATGGCATCTTTGCAGGTATCTATTTGGCTCAGGTTATCTTCTTGAGCATCAGTGTATATGGGTTGATTTATCTGGCCGATTCCATTGGAACCAAGGTTAGCTACGATGTGAGGAAACGGGGATTCGAAAATCTGCAGGAGTTGTCTTTCTCTTATTATGACAAGACCCCTGTGGGATGGATTATGGCAAGGATGACATCGGATATCGGAAAGATTACGGAAGGTATATCTTGGGCATTGGTTGATATGGTATGGGGAATCACCATGATCATTGGCATTCTTGGTATTATGCTGGTGACCAATTGGCGGCTAACTATGATCATGATCGTATTAATGCCGATTCTGATGGTCGTGAGTTATTTTTTCCAAAATCGGATCCTCAAGCAACAGCGGAAAGTGCGAAAGATGAATTCTCGGATTACCGGTGCATTCAGCGAAGGAATCATGGGAGCAAGAACCACCAAAAGCTTGGTTCGAGAAGAGAAAAATATTGAAGAGTTTGAAGATCTTGCAGGCAATATGCGGGGTGCAGCAGTTCGTTCAGCCACCTTCTCTGCCGCCTATATTCCCATTGTATTTTTAATCAATGTAGTGGGGCAGGCTCTTATCCTCATCCGGGGAGGCACGGGGGTTCTTAACGGCAGCATTAGCTATGGCACCTTGGTTGCCTTTATCTCATACGCAGTCTTGATGTTCGAACCAGTACACCACTTTGCTGTGGTTATGGCCCAGTTTCAGGCCACTCGGGCTTCAGCGGAAAGAGTTATGTCTCTTTTGGAAGAAAAACCGGATGTACGAGATTTGGAAGCTGTGGTTGACGAATACGGTACAGCCTTAGCGCCAAAACGTGAGAACTGGCCGTCTTTGTCGGGTGCTATTTCCTTTGACGATGTGTCTTTTGCCTATAATGCCAAAGAACCTGTATTGGATCATTTCACCTTGGATGTTAAGCAAGGTGAAACCATAGCACTGGTAGGCGAAACGGGATCTGGAAAAAGTACCATTGTGAATCTTGCCTGTCGTTTCTATGAACCGACTGAGGGCGAGATTCGGATTGACGGGGTCAACATTCAAGAGCGGTCGCAATTGTGGCTACATGATTCCCTCGGTTATGTCTTGCAGCAGCCCATGCTCTTTAGCGGGAGTATTCGGGAGAATATTCATTACGGCCGAGAAGATGCTACGGAAGAGGAAATTGTAGAGGCGGCAAAACAGGTACATGCCCATGACTTTATCCAACGCCTACCGGATGGTTACAACACCGAGGTTGGAGAAGGGGGCGCTAAGCTCTCTACGGGACAAAAGCAACTCATATCGTTTGCCCGTGCGATTCTGAAGAATCCAAAGATCTTTATACTGGATGAGGCAACCTCGTCAATCGACTTGGAAACCGAGGTTCAGATCCAAAGAGCAACTCAAGCCATCTTGGCTGGAAGAACCAGTTTTATCATCGCCCATCGATTATCGACCATCGTTCACGCAGATAAAATCTTGGTATTAAAGGATGGTCGCATTGCTGAAGCGGGTAATCACAATAGCCTGATGAAGGCAAAAGGAATTTATTATGGCTTGTATCGAAGTCAATTCGACGCGGCATAGCCATGATTGATGTTGGCGGCAGGAAATGCTTGCATATCCTGAGCCAAGCATCAATTAGGGCAAGGATCGAAAGATCCTTAAAGAAAACCCAAGGAGGAACCATTGCCTAAAATGGTTCACGAAATCAAGAAGTAGGGAGTGTAACCATTCCCTGGAACAAGCGTCGGTGCTTGCGAGGATCATATGGTTTATATGATCCTAAAGGAAAACCAAGGAGGGGCCATTGCTTTAGATGGTCCACGAGGAACCATTGGTTTAAATGGTTCACGAAACCCAAGGAGGGATCATTGATTTAGATGGTCCACGAGGAACCATTGGTTTAAATGGTTCACGAACTTCAATGTGTATGTACATGTTTGCATCTTTTGCAAACAGCATAAATAAATGGTAAAACGGATCAACTGATCCTAAAAATAGAAAAGGAGGAAGATGATGATTATGATTATCAGCAAAACAAAAACCGAATTGAGAGTGAAGGACGACCACGAGTTACGAAAACGGAGACGAAAAAACAGGAGGTAGTAGACATGAGACGTTTTAAATTTTTCCATTTCCCAGTTGAGCTGATGCATTTTAATTTTATGCGACGCGGTGACGGGATGGAGCTCTACAGAAGAATAGAGCGACTGTAACCCAAATAATGAGGAGGAAAGCAAATGATGACAGATCGGCATATAGACCGGCGAAAAGCTTGGAGAGAGGATCGATTTGTCCGGAAACGGAAAGGAGTAACAAATGAAACGACTATTTACATGGATTTATTCGAGCCAACTAGGCTTCTGGAATTTTGAGAAGAAGGTTGACGGAATGGATCTTTACCGTTCGATTGAACGGATTTCATAGACAAGAGGAGAAGGCTGAGGCCTTCTCCTCTTTCAATTTATTTGCCGAGTATTAGATTTAAATCCAAGAGTTGTTGCTGCAATTCTAGAAGACGGGAATGAATGGCTTCATAGTCTTTTTTTACAGTCTTGTCATCCAACATTTGACGTGTTTTCTGGATGAGGGATTCGAATTGTGCGTGTACCTCGTATAATTCTTTTTCCAGGATCTCTCGTTTTCGAACGGGATCTAACCATCGTCCTTCTGTGGATTCTGCACCCTCGGCTAATGTTGTTTCATAACCTAGATCGGGAATGCAAACTTCCCATTTAAGATCTTTTTCGATGGCTTCTTTCAAGGCATTTGCTTGCATGGCTTCTCCATGAACAACAAATACACGCTGCGGTTTTTTTCTGAATCCACGCAACCAGTTTAATAGAGTGGGTTGATCTGCGTGACCCGAAAACCCGTCGATAGAATGGATCTGCGCTTGGACCTTGATGCTCTCTCCAAGGATGCTGACAACGGACTGTCCTTCTTTTAATTTCCGACCCAGGGTGCCTTCCGCTTGATAGCCGACAAAAATTACGCTGTTTTTTGCTTTCCAAAGAGTATGCTTTAAATGGTGACGTATGCGACCTGCGGAACACATACCAGAAGCTGAAATAATCACCTTTGGAAATTCCTGGGTGTTCAGCCGCTGGGACTCTGCCTGATCTCTCACATAGAAGAGGTTTTCAAATTGGAATGGATCATCGCCGCTTAAAATTAACTGACGGGTCTCTTCATTAAAACATGAGGCATTTTGCGCATAAATTTCCGTAGCCGATACCGCCATAGGGCTATCCACATAGATCGGGATTTTCATAAAATTTTCCATATTCCCATTTTCATAGTATTGATTTAGGGTGTAGATTAGTTCTTGCGTCCTGCTAACCGCAAAGGACGGAATAACTACCGTGCCCCCCTTGCTGACGGTGTCATTGATTATTTGAATCAAGCGCTTTGAGGCGTCCTCGATAGGTGGGTGGGTGGTATGGCCGTAGGTGGATTCGACGATAATATAATCGGCTTCCTCAATCTTGTCATAATGCCGCAAAAGCGGCCGGTTGGGCATACCTAAGTCTCCTGAAAAAGCTAACTTGGTGGTGTGTCCTTTTTCCGTTACCCAAAGTTCTACAACAGAGGAACCCAGGATATGGCCTGCATCCATAAAGCGTAGGGAGACTTCGTCGTCAACTTCAATTTTTTGCTCGTAGAGAAAGCCTTCAAAATGGCGAAGACTCTGTTCTGCGTCAGTTGTGGTGTATAGAGGTTCTCGCTTCGGCTTTCCGGCTCTTGCGCGTTTTTGGTTTTCCCATTGAATGTCGGCTTCTTGTATATGTGCACTGTCTAAGAGCATAAGCTTGGATAAGTCGTAGGTTGCCTTGGTCGTTAGAATGCGACCAGCAAATCCGTCCTTGATTAGCTTTGGGATTCGTCCGCTGTGATCGATATGAGCATGTGTTAAAACGAGATAATCAATGGTAGACGGATCGAAGGAGAACGCTCTTTCATTTAAGCGTTCCAATTCAGGACTGCCTTGAAACATCCCACAGTCTATGAGTATCTTTTTTGTTTCTGTTGTCAATAGATACATGGATCCTGTTACGACTTGCGAAGCACCTAAAAATTGTAGTTTCATAGGTCCACCTCCTTTGTACTTATATGATATCCAAATCTTGCTATTTATAAACGAAAGACTCAGCCAGGTCCGACTCCTTGGAGTCAGACTCAACTGAGTCTTTCGTTTTATTGAAATAATCTTTAGATTCATGTATAGCTATGGAATTAACGCTAGCTGAAACAAATGAATTACACATAAATCGATTTATTAAAGCATATTCGTTTCAGTGGATTTTAGTCGTATTTCCAACCAGCCGGGATCTGATTTTTCAGATGGTCGCCGGTTTGTTTGGCCCAGCCTACAGGGTGGTCATCTATGGTGATGAGGGTCCATCCCTTGTTGGGCGATCCTTGCATGATGGTATCTCCTCGAAGATATTTGAGGGACTCCGGCTTTGTGACTTCAAAGTCAACGGTTCGTTTTACCTGACTCTTGGAAAGACTCATAGCCAGGGCTTGACTGGGTTGGAATCGATTCTTTTTCATTTCGCCCAGGTAAAGACCGGGAGATGGGGAGCGAAGACCCGTTTTCGCCGCAAAAGGCAATTCTTTCGGGCAGAGATAGAGCTTGTCCTTTTTTTGATGAAAAATCCCGGTTAGGTGGGTCTGCAAGTTTTCTTCCTGCCAGATTTGAAATAATTCAGGCGGTGCAATTTCCCCTTGGAGTTGTCGAGGCTGTTTTTGTACGGGCCTTTGATCCTTTAATCTTGCAATAAAGTGACCGTAGCCCTTGATGCGATGAGGCCAAGCACGTCTCGCGCCGGATAGGCTTTTATCTCCCTGAATCCAGGTGGGATCGCTGGGGGAAAGTTCGGGGAATTCAATCAGTGGATCCACGACCATGTAGGGATAGTGATCTAAAATCCATTGGATGGTGCCTTCGTTTTCTTCTGGTGAAAAGGTGCAAGTTGAATAAACGAGAATGCCACCAGGTGCCAGCATCTTGATTGCATCGACAAGAATTTCCCGCTGCAGCCTTGCACATTCGTTCACATAATCCGGTGACCATTGCTGGATGGATCGAGGATTTCTTGAGAACATGCCTTCACCGGAGCAGGGGGCATCCACCAGAACACGATCGAATTGACCAGTAAATACAGTGGCCAATCGTTCTGGTGCTTCGTGGGTTACAAAGGTATTGGTGATCCCGAAGGCTTGTACCTTTTGAATCAAGGGAGCCAGACGTTTGGGGCTGACATCGTTGGCAATCAACAAGCCGCTGTTTGCCAATTTTCCTGCAATCTGGGTAGTCTTTCCGCCCGGTGCCGCACAGAGGTCCAGCACCCATTGGCCGGGTTCGACTTGAAGTGCTTCGGCTGGAATCATTGCAGAGGGCTCTTGCACGTAGCAAAGTCCCGCATGATAGTAGGGATGTTTGGTAACCCTTGATTTCTCCTCGTGCAAAAAAAATCCATCGCGGCACCAGGGGATTGAGCTTTCTTTGGCAGCAACGACAGCGAGAAAGTCGTGACGATTAATTTTGATCGGATTGGTACGAATCCCGATGGGGGATTCATCTTGAAGATGGGAAAAGAAGCGATCTGATTCTTCTCCAAGTATGTTTTGTATCTTATTTGTAAATTCGATTGGCAAATTCATAAGAGCCTCCTAATGAAAACATCCCTCAAATATTATATAATGTAAGGGAATTCGTCAAGGGGATGGAAAAAAATGATTGGAACCGGTGTAGATATCATAGAATTGAAACGGATTAAGCGAATGGTAGACCGTCATAAGAATCTCGACAGAATCTATACAAACCTGGAGCTGACGTATATAATGGGAAAGGGAAACCGTATTGAAACCTATGCGGGAATTTTTGCCGCTAAAGAAGCGGTGGTAAAAGCTTTGGGTACCGGTTTTCGGGGAATTGAGTGGACCGAAATTGAGATTGATCACGACGAGGCAGGAAAACCTATTGCTTTGACTCATGGAAAGGCAGCGAAACATGTCGCCGAAGAGGGAATACGCGGAATATCGATTTCAATCAGCCATGACCGCATTCAGGCCATTGCCTTTGCAGTGGTATGGACGGAAGAGGACAACGAGGGAGAGCTGAAAGATGGAAAATATATGGAGAACTTGGGCAGAAATTGATTTGGATGCCCTTCAACATAACGTGAAAGAAATTCGAAAACAGATAGGAAAATCGACACGGCTGCTTGCCGTGATTAAGGCGGATGCTTACGGCCATGGTGCCGTTGGAATTGTGCAAGAATTGCTCAATTGCGGTGTTACAGATTTCGCTGTCGCCAGTGTAAATGAAGCGGTTCAGTTGCGTCAGGCAGGCATTCAAGGAAATCTTTTGATCCTTGGCTATACCCCAGATGAAAACTTGTTTCAGGTTGTGATGGCTGGGGTGCAGCAAACGGTATATTCTCTCAGTCAGGCAAAACGATTGCAAGAGATTGCTGTGGCAAAGGGACGGACCATCGGTATTCATCTGAAGGTGGATACAGGCATGCATCGTTTGGGATTCGCGGACAACGAGGAATCAGCTGATGCAATCGATATCATCTCGCAGATGTCGAACCTCTCAATTGAAGGGATCTTCAGTCATTTTGCAGGTGCGGATCAAGAAGATTTAAGAGGAGCAAAAAAACAATTAAATCGATTCCAGCAGTTTTTAAAGCGATTGGATGAAAAAGAAATAGCTATTCCTTTGCGTCATATGGCCAATAGCGGCGCCATTGTTACCATGAAGGAAGCGGAGTACGATATGGTACGGCCAGGGCTCTTGCTCTTTGGACATTTTCCTTCTGAAGTCTGCCGCTTGCCGGGCTTGAATTTGAGACCCGTTATGACGGTAAAGTCTCGGATTGCACATCTACAAATTGTAGAAACAGGGGAAGGTGTGAGTTACGGTCCTTCCTATCGAGCAGAATCGCCGGTTCGCATTGCAACAGTTCCCATTGGTTATGCGGATGGTTTTTCAAGGATTTTAAGCAACAAGCCCTTGGGGCTCATGATCCACGGTGAGATTGCACCCCTGGTAGGGAATATCTGCATGGACTATTGTATGGTTGACGTTAGCCAGATTGCTGAGGCAGCTGTTGGCGACGAGGTGATTATCTATGGAAAAGAGCACCCCGTAGAGCAATTTGCGGAGGCCATGGGTACGATTAATTATGAAGTATTGTGCCTTTTGCACAAGCGAATCCCCCGGGTTTATATCAAATCGGGAGAGACAATAGAAATCCAGGATTCATTATTGGGTGAATAGGAGGACATGGATGTCGGAAGAAAGAAGAGAATTGGCAATCCGAATCGCGGAACATCTAGCAGAACAATTGCAGGAAGTTTGCGATTGTGACGCGTGCTCCGTATCTAATTTGATCGAGGATGCGATCTGTTTGTATTTGAAGGATCGAAGGCGAAGACAAATCAGTCAGTCCCTAATGGTGGGATATCAATCCATGAATGAAGTTAATATGGAATTAGCAGAAGAAGGGGTCAACTCCGATCAAGAAATGTTTGACCTTTATGAGACACAATTGGAGTGTGATGATGAAGACACAGATTCTTAGAGGTGACATTTATTTCGCAGACCTTAGCCCCGTTGTTGGATCGGAACAAGGAGGCTCACGACCTGTCTTGATATTGCAAAATGATGTCGGGAATAAATTTTCCACCACAACCATAGTCGCGGCGATTACGTCGCGAATCGAAAAAGCCAAACTGCCGACACATATTGCAATACCAGGCAAGCCATTTGGCTTACATAAGGATTCGGTTATTTTATTGGAACAAATCCGCACCATCGATAAGCGCCGATTGATACGAAAAATTGGGGTTTTAGGCTCGCCAGAAATGGCACGGGTGGATGAAGCAGTGAAAATTAGTTTGGATTTAGTCTAGCGGGCTGCGATGCAGCCCTTTTTTACGGAGAAGGAGAATACCATGGACATTAAGAAGAATCGAGGCATAGCACTGCTTCTCATAGGATTGATGATTAGCGCCGTTGCCTTGGCCGTGGCGGGTATGGGACGCATAAAGTTGGAAGCAGAACATAAAACCATCAGCTTGGCTTTGGATTATGAAGAAATGGAGAAGATGGCCGATCAATCTGAGGATGATTTGATCACGATTCTGACTGCATTTCGAGAGATGGATGCGAGTTACGTCGGAATCGAAGAAGAAAGCTTGCGAGACTATTTAGGCGCCAACCCTGCCTTGCAGGGCCAGATTGCCCAAGGCTTTTTTGGAAACGATGGACCAGTCGGTGAGATACCGATAGAATTAATTCTTGCCTATGAAGCAGGTCAGGTTCATCCTTATGATTATGTGATAACCATTACGGATCCAATGTTTGCGGGTGATTTTTCTGAACGTGTTTTGGCACGGTTTCACGAATCTGACCTGCAGTCTTTTTGGTCGGATCAAACTGAGTATTTAGTCATTTCTGGATCCCGAGAACTGGGAATTTTTGAACAGAGTGACTTGCTGATTGATGGCCAAGGGCGTAAATACTTTGGACAAACACCGATTATTGGATCACGAATCGAAGATATTGGATTTGGTTTTGATCCCAAGGCGATGGAGAAGATTGAGCTGGCTGGCTTGCAGGCCATGCCTAAAGTACGTAACAATCCCTTGAACCCAGAGATGGCTGTTGCGGCTTTGCAAAGTGAGTTTGACCGATATGGACTTGGAAATTCACCCCTGCTCTTGACCCAGGAAACGCCGGGTTATCCCACAGATGTGGTTGGATTTTCCAACGTGATGGAGGAGAGGAATTTTACCCTCGCCTTAATTGAATCTGGAACGCAACGGGAGCATATTGTTCAAAAGGGGATGTTTACACTTTTGGATGAAGCCGAAAACAAAGCGGTTCGCCTTTTCTCCGTTTGGCCATATATTCAAGAGCGCTATCAGTATTACAATTACCAAGGCGGCCAGGAAATCGGCAATGCTCTTTACCGCGCGGCAACCGAACGAAATATTCGAATCCTCTACTTTAAACCATTCAAGTGGGCAAAGGAAAATTATGTAACAGATTTAGAGGAGTATCGCCCCATATTTGCGGATTTAACAAATCGATTGGGATGGCATAATCTGGCATGGGGTAATGAACCTAGCACCTTCCCAAATCGTCAATTATCCATGGGCATCCTGTTTCTTTTGGGGATGGGTCCAGTCTTAGTGGCCATCTTGATTTTACGCAAGCTTTTTTACTTATCTGAAAAGAAACTGATGCTGCTTGCTTTGGGACTTCTGATGATTATGGCGGCTGGCTTGGCGGTTAAAAGGGATTTAATGCAAAGTTTGCTAGCCTTTGGTGCCTCCTTTACCTATTCAAGCTTGGCGGGGATCTGGATGATGGATCGCTTAGAACGAGCTGGGAACAGCTTGGATTCGAGGATAAGCCTTTGTTTGTGGGAAGGTGCTAAGGCCTTGATTCAATCCGTGGCCATAGCCATGATGGGCGGTCTCTATGTGGGAACTATTTTAAGCGATACGACCTATTTCTTGGAATTGTCAATCTTCCGTGGGGTAAAGGCAAGCTTAGTCTTGCCACTCTTTGTAGTGGCTCTCTATGGCCTTAGGGTATGGGGATATCGACGGGAAACGAAAGAGCGAGGTTTGATTTCGGATCTGGAACGATTGAGCAAAGAACCACTTCGCATTGGTCACTTGCTTGTTGCTGGTGCTTTTCTTGCCATGGCTTACGTGTATTTGGCACGATCGGGTCACGAGACCAGTTTGCAGCCTTTGAATATTGAGATGCTCATGCGCAATGGCTTGGAGAACTTGATTCCAGCTCGACCCAGAACAAAAGAAATATTGATGGCTTTTCCAGCTGTGATCCTTTCTTTTTCCTTGGTTAAAAACGGGCTAAAATGGCTGGGAATTTCTTTAGGTATGCTTGCGACCATCGGATTGATATCTGTCACAAATACCTTTAGCCATTTGCGAACACCCATGATTTTATCCATAGAAAGAACGGGGTATTCCTTGAGTTTTGGTCTTGTGATTGGTTGCATTGGCACCTGGATTATACTGACTGCTATCCAAATGATTCGACATAGGAGACGCGCATGAAGAAGATATTCATCTGTGGATATTATGGATTTGATAATCTAGGAGATGAGGCGATTCTACGGTCTTTGATCGAAGGAATTCGCCGGCAGGCACCGGAGGCAGAACTGACGGTTTTGTCCGCAACACGCCATCAAACAGAAGAGGAATATGGGGTGAAAGCAATTAGTCGGAATGATTATCGCGCTTTGGTTCACGCCATGAAAACCCAAGATGTGATTGTTTTTGGAGGTGGTAGTCTTCTGCAGGATGTTACCAGCAGCCGATCTATTCTTTACTATTTAGGATTGATGTTTTTGGCGAAAATGCATGGTAAGCCATTGATGATGGTTGCCCAAGGCATCGGACCGATCCGAAAGTCCGTCTTTCGTAAAATGACGCATTGGATCTTTCGAACGGCGAAACATATTAGTGTGCGGGACCATATCTCTTTGGAGGAGCTAGCAAAGATGGGTATTGATCGCAATCGGATTGTTTTAACTACGGATCCAGTGTGGGGATTTGATGCCATTCCAGTGATTAAAAACTTAGGGAACAATCATGTAAGAATAGAGCAACCATTGACCAAGGGGGGAGAGAGGAGTATTGTACTTTCTTTGCGGCCTTGGGGGAATTCTGAGGAGATGGAAAAGAAATGGATCGAGCTTGTGAATCGCTTGCAAGGCGACCTACAAGTTCGTGTTGAACTATTGTCCTTTCATCAAGCGCAAGACGCTCCACTGGCTAAAAAGATCGCAGGACAGACTGGATGTGAATGGATGGCACATACCCCTAGCGTGGAGACTGTTTTAGAGCGGATTGGGGCAGCGGATTTATTGATTGGTGTTCGACTGCATTCCCTGATCTTTTCAGCAATTATGGCAACGCCTATGATTGGATTGTCTTATGATCCCAAGGTAGATGCTTTTATGGAATCTATGAAGGGTGGACCGGTCTATGCCGTGGAAAGTTTTTCGGTAGACGAGGTGGTTGAATTGGCTCGTCAGCGGATGGACGATCAAGCTTTTCATCTGAAGCTTAAAAAACAAAGTGAAAAACTATGTGCCCAGGCAAAAGCCGATCAAAAAATGATTATACAGGAGTTATTGCATGAATAAATCGTATCAAGCCGTTCGTATTTTAGGAACGCGCGTGCAGAATACAAGTGAAAAAGAAACGCTGGATGTATTGGAGTCGGCTTTAGTTGAAAAACGACAAATGGCGATCTTTACACCCAATACCGAGATGATTATGGCAGCTTGGAAGGATCAAGCATTTCGCGACATCTTGAACCGAGCAGAGTGGGTAATTCCAGATGGAATTGGTTTGATCCATGCTGCGCGCATTCAGAAAAAACCCATTGAAAATCGAGTAACAGGATTTGATACTTCTGTTTCTTTATTGGAGATGGCAGCTCGCCTAGACAAGAGTGTTTTCTTCTTGGGTGGTGCTGTTGGCGTTGCGGAACAAGCTGCGGAAGAGATGCAAAAAAGCTTGCCAACTTTGAGAATCGCGGGTACCCACCATGGCTATTTCCCCGGTCTTCATATTGGAAAGGGTGGTAGTCCAGAAGAAAATCAGGTAATTGAGATGATTAATGCTTCCGGTGCAGAAATTCTCTTTGTGGGATTTGGCATGAAGAAGCAGGAACGATGGATTGACACCTACCGAAATCGTTTAAATCCAACGATTTTGATTGGAAATGGAGGAACCCTAGATGGATTGGCCGGGCTGGTTCAGCGGGCGCCAGAGATTTATCAACGTCTGGGTTTGGAATGGTTGTATCGTCTTGCCAAACAGCCGAGCCGCATTGGCCGGCAATTGGTTTTGCCTCATTTCCTTTGGTTGGCACTAGTTAAGCCAGGCATGGTAGAAATCGAAAAAAGCTAAAATATGGAAAAAATGGATGTCTCACCCGAAGATTATGGGTAGAGACATTTTTTTTGCGTATAATTGTAATAGGAGTTGTGGTATGAAAATTTATTGGGAGGTGAATTAATGATTCAAGTGAGTAGCAAGGAATTGAAAAGACGATGTAATCCGGATCTTTTTCAAGATGTGGAAAATTGCGGTGAACTTTGTAAAGAGATTTTGGGACAGTCTCGTGCTATAAAAGCGATTAAGACCGGGCTTTCTATCGACCGAAAGGGATACAATATTTTTGTATCGGGGGCATTGGGAACGGGACGAAATTCCAACACCTATGCGTTGACTTCGGAAGTTGCCATAAACCGCACCATTGAATCGGATTGGTGTTATGGGTACAACTTCTTACAACCGGATCATCCTCGGGCGATTGAATTGCCATTGGGCCAATCTATGGTGCTGAAGAGCAATATGGAATGGTTGATTCAGCGGTTGATTGCGGAGTTTCCCAAGCATTTTACTTCGAAAATCTATGATGACCGTCGAAAGAGTATTATTAAAATTTATGCGCGAATGCGAAAGGAAGGCTTGGACATCCTAAATCGGATTGCTCATGAGTATCAATTCGAGTATCAGATTTCAGAAAAAGGTTTGTTGTATTATCCCGTGATAGATGGTCATATTATGACCAATGAAGAAGCGGAAGTATTGTCTCCAGAACAGATGGAGACTCTGCAAGATCAATATCTAGAGATGAACAATCATACCATCGAAGAGATTCAAAAGCTGAGAAAGATTGATGAGGATCAGATGGAAAAGCTCTTGGAACTTCGAGAGAAGGAAGCCAAGAAGGTGATTGATTTGTATCTTGATAAGATTCGAAATCGTTTCTCGGATAATAAGAAATTGATGACGTATTTTGCCGAGATGACCGAAGATATGGTTAAGAATCTGGAAGAATTCGTCAAAGCTTCTCAGCAGGGAAAGGAACTAAATATCAGCGAGTCATTCTTCCTGCGTTATCTGGTCAATCCATTGATTTATCATGAACCGAACGATCACGCTGCGCCATTGATCCAGGAGTCGAATCCAACTTATGAAAATCTTTTTGGCACCATCACCTACCGATTGCAAAATAATTTAATCTATACGGACCATATGCAGATTCGCAAGGGATCCATTCATGAGGCCAATGGTGGATATTTGATTATTCAAGCCTATGATCTGTTGAAGAATCCCCATTCTTGGGAGGGATTGAAGCGGGTATTGAAAAACGAAATGATCTCCATTGAACCCATCAATCTCAATACCATGGTGACGCGGGTGTTGAAACCTCAACCGATTCCTTTACAAGTAAAGATCATCTTGATCGGTGACCCAAGGTTGTATTATCTACTATTGGAAAACGATCCGGATTTTGCAAAGCTCTTTAAGATTCGAGCAGACTTTGAAGGGGATATGATGCGGACTGATGAGAATATGGTGAAGATGGGCAAGTTTGTTCGCTTCCAATATGAAGAAAATAGTCTTTTGCCATTCGATCACACTGCCATGGCAGAGATTGTCGAGTTCAGCTCTCGCTCTGTTGAGAACCAGGATCGTCTGTCGACGGAATTCAATTTGATGACCGACCTGATGATTCAAGCCGAAGCCTTAGCGGTTCAGGAATCGAAGACAGAGGTGACAGCAAAAGAAATTAAGTCTGCCATTACCCAGCGAAATCAGAGAAATAACAAGTACGAGGAGCGATTGCTCAAGGCTTTTGAGACCGGAGATTTAATTTTGGATACCCATGGGGAAGTCGTGGGACAGATTAACGGCTTGACAGTGATGGACTCAGGGGAGTATCGCTTTGGCATGCCGTCTCGTATCACGGTTTCCACCTATGCGGGAGAAGAGGGTGTTGTTAACATCGAGCGGGAGATTGAACGCTCTGGCGCGATTCACGATAAGGGTGTTTTGATTATTGCAGGATTTTTAGGTTCAAAATTTGCCAACCACAATCCGTTGACTTTGTCCTCCAGCATAACCTTTGAACAGAGTTATTCCTATATTGATGGGGACAGTGCGTCGAGCACTGAGCTTTATGGATTGATTTCCAGTCTATCGGATATGCCTGTCAAACAGAGCATTGCCGTAACGGGTTCTGTCAATCAAAAGGGAGAAATTCAACCCATAGGCGGCGTCAATGAAAAAATTGAAGGCTTCTTTAAGGTCTGTAAAATCAAGGGGTTCAAGGGTGGCGAAGGAGTGATGATTCCGATTCAAAATGTTAAAAATCTGATGCTTTCTGATGAGATCATCGAGGCTGTGGAGGCGGGAATTTTTTCTGTATATGCCGTCCGAACGATCGAAGAAGGGATTTCTATTATGATGGATGGCCAAGCTGGAGTTGCCGATGAGAATGGCGAATATCCAAAGGAAAGTATTTTTGGCAAGGTTCAGGACCGTATTGACTATTTCGCTCAACTGATGAAAAATCAGGATGACTAGCAGGATGCACAAGACTCGATCGAATTTTTGGTCACATGGTCAATAGATAATATCCTCTTGTTTCGCTACACTAAGAGTAGCTAAAAAACAGGAGGGTATTATTTTTATGGCGAATTTATCATTGAAACATATTCAAAAGGTGTATCCAGGTGGCGTTCATGCTGTAAAAGACTTTAACTTAGAGATTAAGGACAAGGAATTTATTGTTTTTGTAGGCCCGTCAGGTTGTGGAAAGACAACGACTTTGCGAATGATTGCTGGCTTGGAAGAAATTTCAGGTGGAGAAATGTATATTGGTGATAAATTTGTAAATGATGTGGCTCCTAAAGACCGCGATATTGCCATGGTATTTCAAAACTATGCTTTGTATCCACATATGACAGTATATGAAAATATGGCTTTTGGCTTGAAATTGAGAAAATTGCCCAAGTCGGAAATTGACGATAAAGTAAGACAAGCGGGAGCGATCCTTGGTTTAGAGGATCTTTTGGATCGTAAACCGAAAGCCCTTTCTGGAGGCCAGAGACAGCGTGTTGCCTTGGGTCGTGCGATTGTAAGGAATCCGAAGGTGTTTTTGATGGATGAGCCCCTTTCCAATCTGGATGCAAAATTGCGTGTGCAAACTCGTACCGAGATTTCGAAATTGCATCAGAGATTACAAACTACTTTTGTCTATGTTACCCATGACCAGACGGAAGCAATGACCATGGGCGATCGTATCGTTATTATGAAAGACGGTATTGTTCAGCAAGTGGGTACGCCTCACGATGTATTCCATGAACCAGACAATATGTTTGTGGCCGGATTTATTGGTAGTCCGCAGATGAATCTTTTTGATGTAACGGTAAGCGGTGATGTGGAAGATTGTCAATTGATCTTTGCAGATGGAACGGCCATTGCCTATCCAAAAGGAAAAGCATTGCTCTTGAAAGAACGAGGATACTTTGGCAAGACCTTGCAAATGGGGATTCGTCCAGATGATCTATACAATGAGCGCGTCTTTATGGAAAGCTCACCGGAAACTGCTTTTGAAGCAGAGGTTGAGGTTACAGAGATGATGGGTAATGAAACGCATCTTTATCTAACATTCAACAATACGCGATGTATCGCAACCATTGATTCTCGCAACCAAGTCAAGGTTGGCGATAAGATAAAATTAGCCATGGACCGCAATCGAATTCACCTATTTGATAGTGAAACGGAAGAAACAATCCGTTAAACTTCCCCTTTTATTCTGAAAAAGCAGCGAGGATGAATCCTCGCTGCTTTTTCATATGTCTGTAATAGAAAAGGAGGAGTCTTTCTGTTAAAATAAGAGGGAGTGCAAGGAAAGGCGGGGGCGGGCTTGTCTAGAATAAAAGAAAAAATTAAAGCTTGGGAAGAAGAGAGTGGAATTCCCCTCCGATTGGGAGCGGATGTAGAAGGAATCTGGATTGATTCTTTTTATGAAAGTGGTAGAGAGATTGTTGTTAAGGCTGTAACTGATTTGACGGCACGCGAAATTCGATTGGTGCGTTGGGGTTTGGAATCCGCATTGAAGAATGAAGGAACAGGCACACATCATCCCCTGTGGTCGATTCTACGTGGAGAAGCCGGTTCTTCAAAACAGCAGCAATGGCTGGAGGAATGGGGAATTGCGGGTGAGGCTGAGTATCGGGTTGCCTGTTTTCACTTTCAATCCAGCTTGGATCAATGGCACCGAGACGCCTTGAACGACCTGCTGGAAGATGAAGGCGTTGTTTCTGTTGGAAGAGGACAGGAATTTATTGTTTTGTTGAATCGAGAAGACTGGGCACAATGGATTCGTGACCGTCAGGGAACAGCAGAAGCAGAGTGGATGATGCGCGTAATTGTGACCATTGGTTTGCCTGTTGAGGCAGATCGGATTTTGGTCTCTTATCGGGACGCGATAGACTTGATGCAACTCTTGAAAAATGATCCAAGAGAACGTCGTTGGATGACTGATGAAACCGCGGAACTTTCCGTGCTGATTCATCGTCTAACTCCGGAGGCGAGGGAGATTCTTCGCATCCGTTCCGCAGCTTTTCATCTGGAAAAGCTGGACGAAGAGGAATGGCATACAGCTGCTTCTTTTTGGGCCCATGATCTGCATGGCAGTCAAACGGCGAAAGCCTTGTTTATTCATCGAAATACCTTGCAGTATCGATTGGAACGCATACGAAAAAAAACCGGGCTGGATCTGCGTGTCTATGAAGAGGCACTGCGATTCCAAATCGCCCGCGAAACCTGGGAACTGGAGCAGCAGAGACAGAGGGGGAAGAGTGACAGAGATGATACGATTTGATAATGTGTCAAAGATCTATAAAAATGAAGTGGGCGCATTGAAAAACTTGAGTTTAGAAGTGGGTCGCGGCGAATTCGTCTTTTTGGTAGGAGAGAGTGGTGCTGGAAAATCGACGATGATTAATCTTTTATTGAAAGAGTCGAATCCAACTAGTGGACGCATCTACTTTGACGGGTGCGAAATCACGCAGTTGAGCAATCGAAGAACCCCCTATCACAAACGTCATATTGGCATTGTCTACCAAGATTTCAAGTTGTTGAACCACAAGACTGTCTATGAAAATGTGGCCTTTGGCATGGAGGTTGTGGGAGCCAGTCGCAAGGAAATTCAACGGCAGGTGCCGGCGATTCTATCCTTGGTGAACCTGAGTCGAAAGTCTACCCGCTATCCCCATGAATTATCCGGGGGTGAACAGCAACGCGTTTCCATCGCTCGCGCCTTGGTCAATAATCCAAAATTGTTGATTGCCGATGAGCCAACGGGAAACCTTGATCCAACAACGTCCATTGAATTGATGGAGTACTTTATTCATATCTGCAACAAGGGAACGACCATTATTATGTCAACCCATGACCATACCATCGTGGATCGTTATCGATTCCGTGTGGTTAGGTTGTCCGAAGGCGAATTGGTAAGCGATATTCGCAGAAGGGGGGAAGGCCATGAGGCGATCTAGTGGTTTTCGTCAAATTAAGGAAGGTTTTGTCAGTGCTTGGCGCCATAAAGCCATGAGTGTTGCGTCGGTTGGTTCGGTTTCTGTTGCTTTATTGATTTTGGGTGTCGCCCTGTTAATTGTGTTGAATGTCAATGCAGTGGTAGAAAAAACGCGGGAAAATTTTGATCAAATTCAAATTTATTTAAGCGATGATTTGGGATATACGGATGTGGTCGCCATGGGAGAAACCATTGAGGCGTATCCAGAAGTGTTGTCCTTGCAGTTTATCAGTAAGGATGATGCTTTGGCAGAGATGAAAGCCAATTGGGGGGACCAGGCAGAGCTCTTGGAAAACCTGGATACCAATCCCTTGCCCAATTCCTATATAATTCAATTGAACAGTATTTATTATGCCAAGAGCGCCTTGGTGCGTCTGTCCGGTTTGGGTGGAATCGAAAAAATTCGAAACTACAATCAGGACATGATCAATCGATTGATTGAAATGACAGATGGACTGCGCACCTTTAGTGTAGGGCTGATTTTGGCTCTGATTTTAGTTTCTGTCTTTATTATTTCCAACACCATTAAATTGGCTGTTGAAGGACGGAAGGATGAGATCTTTATTATGAAATCGGTTGGGGCAACCAATGGTTTTATCCGGGGTCCCTTCGTTGTGGAAGGAATCATCCTGGGTATTGTGGGTGCGGGAATTGCCTTTGGCGTTTTGCTTCTGGGATATATGAATATAGCAGAACTAATGGAACAAGCAGGAATTTCTTTTATCGTGTCCTATTTGATTCCTTTGGAAGGAATCTTACAGGATATCATTGTTTTATTTGGTACCTTGGGCATTGGAATTGGTGCCTTAGGAAGCTTGTCTGCTGTGAAAAAACAACTGGGTCGCAAGAAAGCGTAGGTGTGCCATGAAAAAATGGATAGCTTTTCTCTTGATTCTAACTTGTGTGTCCTCATTAGCATTTGCGAGCAATAATTATGATGATCAAATCAATGATTTGGAAGGCAAGAAAGATGACTTACATGATGAGTTAAACGATATTCGTGATCAGCAACAGGGTGTGAAGGAGGATATTTCTCAAAACTTGAATGAAATTCGTAGCTTGGATAGAAAGATTCAAGCGCGTCAAGGAGAAATAGATGAATTGGAAACACGTATTCGCGGACTGATGACGCAGATCGAGTATAAAAAGACTGATTTATCTGAATCAGAATATGAATACGCCAGATATATGGAACTTTTTAACAAGCGTCTTCGCGCCATGTATATGAACAGCGATATGGATTATATGGAATTGATGCTAACAGCACAAAGCATCAGTGAATTGGCTGTGCGTTTGGACATGGTGTCCTATATTGCAGAAAATGATCAAAGACTTTTAGAGGATTTAAATAATACGAAAATCTTGATCCGTCATCAAAAGTACGAATTGGAATTGTCGGAACAGGAAATGCGCACCAAGATGCAAACCGTGGTAGATGCAAAAAGTGAATTGCTTGTTGCTTCGACTGAAAAGAAGAGTATTTATGATACGCTTCAGGACCAATATGCAGAATTGAAAAAAGCGGTAGCTGAGATGGAAGCTCAAGAAAAAGCGGTTGGCGACGAGATCAAACGTCTGCAAATGGAGAGAGACTATGTTGGTGGCGAGTTGGCATGGCCATCACCAGGATACTACTATGTCACTTCTAAATTCGGGCAAAGATTCCATCCAGTTTTAAAGCGTTGGAAACTGCATACTGGAATTGATTTGCGTGTGCCTTCCGGTAGCAAAATTGTTGCTGCCAATGCGGGTGTTGTATTAATCGCAAAGTATAATGTAGCCTACGGCAATTATGTGGTGATTGATCATGGGGGCGGAATTTCTACGCTCTATGCACATAATAAAAAATTATTGGTTTCAGCGGGGCAAACTGTAAAGCGGGGTCAGGTAATTTCTTATTCTGGCAGTACGGGATACTCAACGGGACCACATTTGCATTTTGAATATCGGATTAATGGCGAATACCAGAACCCATTGGATTATCTGAAAAAATAACGGCAGGGGGATGACATGAGACGAATTGGAAAAATTGTAGGGGTTCTGTTCCTGATGGCGATCAGTGGATTGGCTTCCATTGGCTTTGTGTATCAGCAAGGTTTAGCAGTAGATGGAAAGAAACTTGTGGATGAGACTGAATGGAATCTGGTTCAGGAAGAATTAGCGGCATTCTCCAAGCTGAAGTATATGGAGAATTTTGTTCATGAAGAATTTTTATATGAAACGGATAACGAACGTCTGAAAGAATATGAGATCAAGGGTATGGTTGCAGGACTGGACGATCCTTATTCTCATTACTATACGCCGGAAGAGTTCCAGCAGTATGTTGAGGATCAAATTGGCAGTTTTTATGGGATTGGTGTCTATGTAGTGCCTGCTGACGACAACTTGATTACGGTAGTTTCACCCATTGAAGGCACGCCTGGATACGAAGCGGGCATTCAACCCGGTGACAAAATCATTCGTGTTAATGGAACGGATTTTACCGGGGAAACCTTAAATGACGCGGTTAAAGAAATGCGTGGTGATCTAGGAACTGAAGTGACCATTACGATTCTTCGTATGGCAGAGGATGGTGGACGTGAGATCTTTGACTTAACCTTGGTTCGGGCGGAGATTAATGAGCAGACCGTTTCTTCCGAACTATTAGAAGAGGGAGTCGGGTATATTCGAATTTTTCAATTTATGGATCAAACTGCCTCTGATTTCAAGGACGCATATGCGGAGTTGAAGGTGGCGGGTGCCACATCAATTCTGATTGACCTTCGCTACAATCCAGGTGGATTGTTGGATTCGGCCGTTGAGATTGCGGACTTCCTTTTGGGTGAGCAGATGATCACCTATACCAAGACTAAAGCAGGTGAAGTTGAGGAATTCTACTCAGATATCCGTAAAGTTGATTTGCCTTTTGCTTTTCTTTCCAATGGCGGAAGCGCCAGCGCATCCGAGGTGCTGATGGGCGCTTGCCAGGATACGGGCAAGGCACTGGTAATTGGTGAGCAGAGTTTTGGCAAGGGGATTGTGCAAGAGATTGTTCCATTGAATGATGGATCTGGCATCACTTTAACCATAGCGGAATATTTCACACCAAATAATCGAAATATTCATGGTATCGGCATTGCACCAGATGTTGAAGTTGAGACGCCGGAAGACTTTGGACGCATTGATCCCAAGGAACGGGAAGGCGATCCACAGTTGACTGAAGCGATACGTCAATTAAGTAAATAAAAAAACTGGATTGCCTTTGGCAATCCAGTTTTTTAGGTTTAAACGGTTTGTTTCATATCCGGTTTTGTGTCGCTATTGGGATCGTCAACAGTCACTAATTGATCGACAATTAGGGCGCAAGTCGCGTCGCCTGTGACGTTGACTGCGGTTCGCATCATATCGAAGAGGCGGTCAACACCAAATAGAATCGGCAAACCGACAACTGGAATATTGGCGGCCAATAAGACGGCAACAACCAATAAGGATGGTCCGGGGACACCGGCTTGTCCGATGGAACCAATGGTCGCGGTCAATATAATTGCAATAAACTCAGGGATTCCCAATTCGATACCGAACCATTGGGCAAAGAATGTGGCTGCCAAAGCATAGTAGATGGCATTTCCATCCATGTTGATGGTTGCGCCCAAAGGAATGACGAAAGAACTTGTTGTTTTTGATACCCCAAGATCTTTCTGGCAAGTTTCTTCATTCAGGGGAACCGTTGCCATGGATGATGCAGTGGAAAGCGCAAAAGCCTGCACCTTGCCGAATTTACCAAAGAATTCTCGTACTGGCGTCTTTGTAAATAGTTTAATCAACAGACCATAGAAGCCAAAGGTGTGAATCAATAATGCGACCGTGTAAAGGATTAATAATTTGCTGACACTGAGCAATACACCCCATCCAAAGGTGCCGACTGCATCTGCCATCAAAGCGAATACACCAATCGGTGCAATAATCATGACCTTAAGAATCACGTAGACAAGGGCATCTGTAATGCCGCCGATTATGTTTAGCAAAGGTTCTTTTTGCGAGTCCTTTAGCGAGTTGATGCCAAAGCCAAAGAATAGACTAAAGAATAGAATTTGTAAAATGTTTCCCTGCACCAGTGAATCGAAAGGATTCGTTGGTACAATACCGATCAAGGTGTCCCAAAATCCGGGGACGGAACCGCGAGTCGCGTATTCATCGGAGAACATGGTTTGAAAACTATCCAATCCTTCTGCAACACCTGGTTCGAAAATTTGACCCAGGATTAAAGCGAAAATGACTGCGAAGGCCGTTGTTCCTAAGTAAAAGGCGAAGGTGGTCGCTCCTACTTTTCCAGCGGAACTTGAGTTTCCAATTGCTGCGGCGCCATTAATAATTGAGAAAAATACCAGAGGGATGACAACCATTTTGATGAGGCTGACAAATAGTACGCCGATTGGAGCGAGCATGCTTGCATCGTCTTGCATGACACCTCCAGCAATGATACCTGCAATCATGGCTAGAATGATCCAGGTGCCAAGACTGCCGAAAAAACTTTTCTTCATCGAATATGTTCCTTTCCTAATATATTTATGTCTTTGAATAGAAGACACTATGCTAGTATATCAAAATACAAAAAGATGTAAAGAAAATTTCACAAACATATGACAATATATAATAAGTTTGTGACAAAGATGAAACGAAAGGAGATTTTCTTGCAAGAAATTTCACGAATAAGGAAAAACTTTATTATTGTTTGTATTGAAAAAAGAACCTTAAATCCCATTATTTGGGGATTCGAGGTTCTCTTTTCACTTTCTGAATATTGATTACATTTGAAGTTTGATGGTGTTGGGCAGATCTGTTTCTAGTAGTCGATGCCCATAGAAATTTGTCCAAATAAGGCTGGTGGTTCCATTGAATTGTGGATATGCCTGCTGGTGTCTTCATCCCAAACGAATCCGATGTATGCCACATGCGGACAAAATTGTTATACGTAGATTGTAACACTAAATCGTATCGATGAGAGCGTGCAAGATAATACAGGGAGTAAGCGATTTCGTTGACAGATAGACCTTGCCGATCAAGTAGCCCAAGTATATTTGCATGCTTGTGGAACAAACCATGATTATGGTGATAGGAACCGGTCTTAAGATATGAACAAGCCCAAACACAATTGATTGCATGATGTTTGCCTTGTCTTGTCGTATACCAATTGAAAGTAAGCCACCCAATAAGAATCCTCGAAAAATGACTTCTTCCACAAAACTTGGATAGTAAATTTGTTGAAGAAAGTTACGTGAAAAATAACTGACGGATAGTCCTTGCAAGGTATCGAAATCAAAAACTACAACGTAGGATAGTTTTACAAGAACAAAAATGATGAAAACGGCAAGTAGATTTTTATAGGATAAGGACCAATTGAAATCTCTGAACCGAATTTTGAACAAATACCCGAATGAAACGGTCAGAATAATTGGGAATTGGAGCAATCGATATTCGTTAATTACATTTGCAGTTTCCCAAACACCAAAGGATAAATAGCTAATATGAATGCCAATGTAAGCAAGAAAAATAACAATGAACGCGGGTAGAAAGTCTGTTTTATGTTTAATCACGGTAGGCTTATTTATCCATAGATGTCTGGATGTATGGATGGTGTAAAATGTAATAATTAATGGAATGATCATGTGAATTGCATTAAAGCACATGATGGTAAGCAAGCAGACAATTGAAAAAATGCCTTCGATCGGCGAAATTTGATTTCGTTTCAGCCATTGTAAAAATGAAATTTTTCCTTTTGTTGTGCCTATATAAATCACCCAAGGCAATAATGAAAAGGAAAAAAGAATGATCGAAGAATAGGTAATTAGATGAATGATGACTTCATTGTACATATGTATAACTCCTTATCTATCAAGAGGTCATTAATATTGCAATTGTTTGTTTACTGTAGTTCACGCTTGGTGTTGAAAGTTTGTTTGTGCATCAAAAAAAGCCATAGCCAAAAATAGTGGGAATGGCTCCATGAAATTTATCTAGATTTACACTTTTCGAATGCTGACTTCGCCGGAAGATAGGACTTGCATGCCAGAACTTGTTTCAACGACCAAACGGCCATCGGAATCAATTTGAATGGCGCGTGCAGGTTCTACAGAATCTCGGTTATGAATGTTGATTCTTTCCCCCAAAAGACTGGAGTGATCGCGACAGATATCCAAAACTGTTTCGAAGGAACCAGTCTTGATGACATGCTTGTAGTAATGTGTGAGACGTTCAATCACATGAGCGGCCAGTTGTTGACGAGATAACTTTGCACCTGTTTCAATGCGTAGAGAACTTGCGATGGATTGCAATTCATCGGGGAAATTTTCTTGGGTGGTATTGACGTTGATTCCGATGCCGATTACCAGATAGTGGAGGGCGTGCATTTCACCGCTCATCTCCGTTAATATTCCGCAAATCTTTCGGCCTTCATAGAGCAGGTCGTTGGGCCATTTGATGGAGAGTCCCGGCAATTCAGGTGAAAGCGCCTCCCAGACAGCCGCCGCAGCCAATTGCGTAAACATGGGAACCCGGTGGATGGGAAGATCAGGCTTGAGAATCATGCTAAGATAAATATTTTGATTGGCAGGAGAATGCCAGTTTCGGCCTCTACGCCCCCGTCCTTTGGTTTGCTCGTCTGCGATGACAATGGTTCCCTCTTCTGACTCTAGGGCAATGGACTTTGCGTAGTCATTGGTGGATGATATACTGTCAAAGTGAATCAAGGGTTGAATGGAATTCTCTGGCAGTAGATAAGGTGCCAAACAATCAGGTGAAAGACGGTCCGGCTGATGAATCAGGCGGTATCCCTTCCTGGGGACTGCTTCAATTTCATATCCTTCTTCCCGCAATTGGTGAATCACTTTCCATATGGCAGCTCGACTAACGCCAAGCGTTTCGCTCATGGCTTGACCGGAGAGATAATCGGATTCAGTATCTTGCAAGTATTCGAGTATTTTTGATTTCATCTCTTCGCCTCCTTGCGTTTATTATACCAGATCTCTGGGTATGAGGGTAAGCGTCAAAGCAAGTCTTGCATAGGGTAGGTTTTATGATATAATCAGAACAGACGTTCTTAAAAACAAGGAGGCGATCCCATGTTTAAATTACAATCGAATTATGTTCCAAGGGGAGATCAGCCAGCAGCGATCGAACGACTTACGGACGGGCTCTTAGAGGGAAAGAAGCATCAGACCCTTTTGGGCGTAACAGGGTCCGGCAAGACTTTTACCATGGCGAATATCATTCAAAATGTGCAACGGCCAACCCTGGTTATTGCACACAATAAAACCCTGGCAGCACAATTGACGGCGGAGTTTAAGGAATTTTTTCCTGACAATGCAGTCGAATACTTCGTTAGCTACTACGATTATTATCAACCGGAGGCTTATGTTGTATCTTCGGATACCTTTATAGAAAAAGACGCATCGATTAATGAAGAGATCGATAAATTGCGTCATTCGGCGACAGCTGCCCTCTTTGAGCGGCGTGATGTGATTATTGTCGCTTCGGTTTCCTGTATCTATGGATTGGGCAGTCCCATCGATTATGAAAATCTGGTGGTTTCTCTGCGTCCAGGCATGGTTCGTGACCGAGATGAAGTAATTAGAAAGTTAATTGATATTCAATTTGCTCGTAACGACATCAATTTTGTGCGTGGCACCTTCCGGGTGCGTGGCGATTCATTGGAAGTCTTTCCGGCAGATAGTTCGGAGAGGGCCATTCGCGTGGAATTTTTCGGGGATGAGATCGAACGGATTGTGGAAGTAGATGTATTAACGGGGGAGCTTTTGGGCGTGAGAAATCATATTTCGATTTTCCCGGCTTCCCATTACGCCACCACACCCGAGAAGATTGAGAAGGCGATCGTCAACATTCAAGCAGAGTTGGAAGCGCGACTGGAAGTATTGACTCGTGAGACAAAACTAGTGGAGGCGCAGCGATTGGAGCAGCGTACCCGCTATGATATTGAAATGATGAGGGAGATGGGCTATTGCAACGGGATCGAGAACTACTCCCGCCATATTAATGGCCTGGAGCCGGGGATGCGCCCCTACACCCTGATTGATTATTTTCCAGATGATTTTTTATTGATGATCGATGAGTCCCATGTGACCGTGTCGCAGGTGCGGGGGATGTATGCGGGAGACCGTTCCAGAAAAGAGAATCTGGTCAATTACGGATTTCGTCTGCCTTCCGCTTTGGACAATCGCCCCTTGCAGTTCACGGAATTTGAGGGCATGATCAATCAAGTGGTCTATATGAGTGCAACACCGGGTCCCTATGAATTGAGTCATTCAGAACGAATCGTTGAACAAGTGATTCGTCCAACCGGTCTTTTGGATCCGATTATTGAGGTTCGACCGACGGAAGGGCAGATCGACAATCTTCTGTCAGAGATTAAGAAGCGAGTTAAATTGAAGGAGCGCGTATTGATTACGACCCTTACAAAACGGATGTCAGAAGACCTGACGGATTACCTGAAGCAAATGGATATCAAGGTCAACTACCTGCATTCCGATGTAAAGACCATCGATAGAATGAAGATTATTCGCGATTTGCGGATCGGTGTTCACGATGTTTTGGTGGGTATCAATCTTTTGAGGGAGGGCTTGGATCTTCCTGAGGTATCTTTGGTGGTAATATTGGATGCTGACAAGGAAGGTTTTCTGCGGTCGGAAACATCCATGGTGCAGACCATTGGCCGTGCCGCCCGCCATTTGAATGGCCGTGTCATTATGTATGCGGATCGCATAACGAATTCCATGCAGCGTGCTATTGATGAGACGGAGCGTCGCCGGGTTATTCAGGAATCTCATAACAAGGCCAATGGGATCAGTCCACAAACGATTCAAAAATCTGTTCGTGCCATTATTGAAGCAACCAAGGTAGCGGAAGATGGCGGTGCGTATAATTCCAGTGGCAACAGCTTCAGCGACAAGCGAATATTGGGTGAAATTGAAGCCTTGCGTCAAGCCATGTTGTCTGCCGCTGAGCGATTGGAATTTGAAGTTGCTGCGGAGATTCGCGATGAACTGAAAATTTTGGAAAAAGAATTGCAATCAAGGAGTAAGTGATGAAGGACAGAATACGCATCAAAGGCGCCAAAGAAAATAATTTAAAGAATATTGATTTGGAGATTCCAAGAAATCAGATGGTCGTGATGACGGGTTTGTCGGGTTCAGGCAAGTCATCTCTCGCCTTCGATACAATCTATGCTGAAGGACAGCGTCGTTATGTGGAAAGCCTGTCTTCCTACGCTCGGCAGTTTTTGGGCCAGATGGAAAAGCCAGATGTGGAGTTGATCGAAGGCTTGTCTCCAGCAATCTCTATTGATCAGAAGACAACCAATCGAAACCCTCGCTCCACGGTGGGAACTGTGACGGAGATCTATGATTATTTGCGGCTTTTGTTCGCACGAATCGGAAAGCCTCATTGTCCGATTTGCGGTAAACCCATCGAATCTCAAAATATCGATCAAATGGTGGATGCCGTGATGTCCCAGCCGATGGACAGTAAGGCGAGAATTCTTGCCCCCATCGTCCGTGGTGAAAAAGGTACCCATCAAAAGACTCTCGAAACCCTGAAAAAAGAAGGCTTTATACGAATTATGGTCAACGGGGAAGAACTGCAGTTGGAGGAAGACATTATCCTCAACAAGAATAAGAAACACAATTTGGAAGTGGTAGTGGACCGTCTGGTCATTCGCAAAGGAATCCGCAAGCGATTGACTGATTCGCTGGAAACGGCTTTGCATCTGGCGGATGGCATGGCGATCTGTGAGGTTGTCAATGGAGAGAGGCTGACTTTTAGCGAGAAGTACGCCTGCGATAGTTGTGGGATCGCTATGGATGAATTGGCGCCGCGGATGTTTTCCTTTAATAGTCCCTTTGGCATGTGTCCAACCTGTAACGGTCTGGGCAACCATCGAAAAATTGATCCGGAACTTTTAATTCCAGACGAAAACAAGAGCCTTGCCGAGGGCGCAGTCGAAATGTTCAATGGTGCGGAAGAGAATACCTATTATTATGAAATCTTTAGAGCCTTGACCAAGGCCTATGACTTCGATATGAATCGCCCTCTTAAGGATGCGCCCAAGGCCTTCCGAAAAGCCCTACTTTACGGCACGGGGAAAAAGGCGATCACGATTACCTTCCATAGTCATTTTGGCGGTGATCGAGAACGAACGGCCCCCTTCGAAGGGGTGATAAGCAATCTCGAACGAAGGTACAAGGAAACCCATTCCGAGTATATGAGAACTCGAATTGATCAATATATGGCGGAGATCCCCTGTGAAACATGTGGAGGACGCCGTTTGAATCCCACTAGTTTGGCGGTGACCGTTCATGGCATGAATATCATTGAGACCACAGAACTCCCCATTGGAGAGTCAAGAGCTTTTTTTGATGGCCTGCCTCTAAGTGAAAGAGAGCAGATAATTTCGCGTCAGATCTTTAAAGAGATCAAGTCGAGGTTACAATTTCTGGAGGATGTGGGGCTGGGGTATTTGACCTTGTCACGGAGTGCATCTACTCTTTCTGGGGGTGAATCTCAGCGGATTCGGCTGGCGACCCAGATTGGCTCGCAATTAGTTGGGGTTCTCTACGTGCTGGATGAGCCAAGTATCGGTCTCCATCAGCGTGATAACGCCAGACTTCTGCGTGCTCTTCGAGGCTTGACAAACCTGGGAAATACCCTAATTATTGTTGAACATGATGAAGAAACCATGCGGGAGGCTGATCATATTGTCGATATCGGTCCCGGTGCTGGAATTCATGGTGGCGAGGTGATCTGTCAAGGAACGATGGAAGATATCATGGCCTGCGATGAGTCCATTACAGGCCAGTATTTGTTGGGTAGCAAGTCGATCCCCATTCCCCAAGTAAGACGGAAAGGAAATGGTCAAGTTATTCGTATCGAAGGCGCTCAAGAAAACAACCTTAGAAACATCAACGTTGAATTTCCCTTAGGTACTTTCACTTGTGTGACGGGGGTTTCTGGTTCTGGTAAGAGCAGTCTGGTCAATGAGATTCTCTACAAAGGTGCAGCTCGTCATTTCTATCGCACCGTTGCTCATCCGGGCAAGCACAAAAAGATTGAGGGCTTGGATTTTATCGACAAAGTCATCGATATCGATCAGAGTCCCATCGGGAGAACGCCTCGCTCGAATCCAGCAACCTATACAGGCGTCTTTAATTCCATTCGTGACCTTTTTGCCATGACCCCGGATGCTCGGGAGCGCGGCTACAAGAAGGGGCGCTTTAGTTTTAATGTAAAGGGTGGACGTTGCGAGGCCTGCAAGGGTGATGGTGTGATCAAGATTGAAATGCACTTTTTGCCAGATGTCTATGTGCCCTGCGAAACCTGCAAGGGCAAGCGCTATAACCGCGAGACCTTGGAGGTCTTGTATAAGGGAAAAACCATTGCAGATGTATTGGCCATGAGTGTTGAGGAAGCCTTGGAATTTTTCTACGCGATTCCGACGATTCGCAGGAAGCTACAGACTCTTTACGATGTGGGTCTTGGCTATATTCGTCTGGGTCAGCCTTCCACACAGTTGTCTGGCGGGGAAGCACAACGGATTAAATTGGCTTCGGAACTCAGCAAAAAGAGTACCGGAAAGACCTTGTATATCCTCGACGAGCCAACAACGGGTCTGCATATTGCCGATGTCGACAAATTGATTCATGTCCTCGATCGATTGGCAGATGCAGGGAATACCGTGGTCGTTATTGAACATAACTTGGATGTGATTAAGGTGGCAGACCATATTATTGATCTAGGTCCTGAAGGTGGCGCAGGCGGTGGCAAGATTCTTACCTCAGGTACCCCAGAAAAAGTTGCCCGATCTAAAAAGTCTCATACGGGACAATATTTGAAACCGGTTTTGGAGAAAAAATAGATTGCAAAAAGTGGAATAGAGGAAGTCGTTGGAAACTTGTAACCCCCGTCCTTCTCTGTTAGAGTGGAGGAAAGGGGGTTTTTCCCATGCGATTCAAAACAATGATGATTCTTATTCTTGTTGTGGCAGCAGGCTATTTCGGCATGCATTATTTGATTGGCAACGAGGGTGGAGAGTATACCGTTGTGGGTTCGATCAGCAGCAATATGGGAAGCCAGATGAAACAGTCTTATGATAGCTTTGAAGGGACTAAATATCGCACCATTGCGATTGTAAAAGGCACAGAATTCCATTTGAAAGCCTTAATCAAGACGGAGTCTGGAAGTTTGACTCTAAGTTTTATTGATCCCAATGGTGAGGTGCTCTATTCTGAAAGTAATCCAGAGGGATTCGTGGAGGTCAATATTCCCATTGTCACCAGCGGTGAGTACCGTTTGCAGGTGGAAGGGGAGCATCAGGGAAGCTACTCCTTGGATTGGGCTGTTCGAATTTTAGAGAAAGTAGAAGAATAATTCGAATCGGTTTTTTTTGAAGAAACAATTCGGGGTAGATAGAGAAAATTATACAGATAAAAAGATAAAGGGGTGCCAATAAGCATCCCTTTATCTTTTCATATTCAATTGTTTTTTTAGCATGGCCGGGGTGTTGGTAATGATACCGTCTACACCTAATTTCATCATATGCTTGGCAGATAGTTTGGAATTGACTGTATAGGTATAGATGGGGATATTTCGCGTTTTAAGTTCCTTTACGGTTTCTTTGTTTAAGGTGAGGTAATTTGGGTGATAGGTTTGAAAATCATGAGTTTCAATATAGACCCAAGGCGCGATCCAACGGGCTTCTGTTAGAACACCCAGGGGATAGGGCGAGCCCAAAGCACGTAGAGTCACCAAAGCTGGATGGTCAAAGGAAGAAAGTACAAAGCGAGCTGGATTTGCCTCTAGTTTTAAGACCTGGAGCAATTCGGCTTCAATACCTGGATACATGCAGCTGCCGGCCTTCAGCTCAATATTTATCATCAGATCGGTGTCTCGAAAGACGGCAAGGACTTCTTCCAAGCTTGGCAGGACTTGCTTGGGGAAGGTGCCCTTCCAGGCGCCTAGATCATGGGTACGCAGTTCGGCATAGTTGGTATCCTTAATAACAAGGGGGGTGCCTGCTGTGCGTTTAAGATCGAAATCGTGATGAACAACAAGAACACCGTCTTTTGTGCGATGGAGGTCGAATTCGACCCCGTCTGCGCCTTCTTCAATTGCTTTTTCAAAGGCGAGCAGGGTGTTTTCTGGATAGGCGCCCGATGCGCCGCGATGAGCTAATACTTTCATTTTTTCCTCCTAGGAATTATTTCATAATTTTATTATAAACCTAGCGTTTTTTTTTGTATAATAAATTTATGACAACAATTATAAAAACAGAACAAGAAAAAAAGAAAATTATGCGAGTCGCTCTTTTTGCGGGTGAACTGACTCTACGTTATGGCGGGGAAACCTATCGTGTAGAAGAGACGATTGAACGGATGTGCCGAGCGCGTGGATTGATGCATGTCAGTCCTTTTGCTGTGCCCACCGGAATCTTTTTGTCTGATGATCGTCTGGAAGGATTTAGCTTTATAAAGCGAATCAAATCCAGGAGCATCGACTTAAAGCGGATTACGGAATTAAATGATTTAGTTAGAAAATATTGTGGAGGAAATTATACGGAAGACGAAATGTTGGTTAACTTGAAAGAAATTGCCAAGGAGTCCAGTTATCAAAAATGGCATGTTGTTGCGGCAGCGGGTGTCAGCGCCGCTTTTTTCGCCCTTTTGGCTGGTGGAAATGAGCGTAGTTTTGTTGTGTCACTTGCAATGGGCATGCTGATTGCATTTAATCGTCAAATGATGATACGAAAAACATTGACGACCTTGATGGCCGATGGAATTTCGGGATTTTTGGTGGCTATTCTGGCGGTGTTCGCGCAAAGACTGGGTCTGATGAGTGATTTGGGACCAGTTATTATCGGAAATATGATGCCATTGGTACCTGGTGTTGCATTTACCAATGGTCTCCGGGATTTGATCAATGGGGATTTAGTTTCAGGGATTACTCGGGTGGTAGAAGCTATATTGATTGCCTTTGCCATTGCTTTGGGAGTTGGGATTGCACTACAGCTTTTGGTAGGAGGAGGGCTTTAGAATGTTGGCATTTATTTATGCATTTTTTGCGACTGTCGGGTTTGCAATTATATTTCGAGCGCCATTTCGAGCCATTGTTCCTGCCGGTTTGATTGGTGGTGTGGGATGGATTATCTATGTGCAGTTTGAGCAGAGTGGCATGGAGTTGGCGGTTGCTGCTTTTTTTTCCGCACTGGTCATCGGGGTCTTAGGAGAAATCTTTGCTAAACAATTTAAAATGCCGGCAACGACATTTGTCGTCCCCGGCATCGTAACCATTGTTCCAGGTTATCCAATTTACCAATCGGTACTCTATTTAATTCAAAGGGAAACAGCTGCCGCTTCAGCAGAGGCAGCTAATGTCGCTATGATTGGAGTCGGTATCGCAGTAGGGATTTTGATGGCTTCATCTTTCAGTCGCGTGATCCTTAGACGGTTTCGGGATACCAACGGGGGATATGGTGCATAACCAAGATTCCCTCTAATTGCTTGGCGGTTTCACCGGCCACTGGAATTAAAATTGGTGGATCAGATTCATTTCGTAGGTAGAGGGTTGCTTGGGTGTCGGAGAAGCGATAGCCTTGGATGCGATCATAGGGTAAAATCCCTGTGGGATTCGCATAAGCCAGGTGTCCATTCGGATCTGGAATCATAATCCGTGCATCAAATCCAAAAATTAGGATGTGATGTCGGGTGCAAGAAATGATGAGATTCTTCCTGCTGATTCGCAATAAGACTAAATATGCTGCGATGCAAATCGTAGAGACAGAAATGCGGGCCAGATGGAGGCTCCCTAAGCGAAAGGCTGGTAGAAGCAGAAGCAAAAGAATTAGGCCTAGTCCACCGAGGCTGTCGAGTAATCGAAAGCGCAGTGTTGAAAATTGAAGTAAGCTCGTTTCCTTCTGCAATTGTTTTTTGGCTTGGCGGCTTTGGAGAGCCCCGTAAACGGTAAAAAAAACAAGAAGTACGGTCGCATAAGTAGCCGTAGAAATCCATTCCGCCAAATTTGGTTGCGATTGGATCCATTCATTGATGGGATTTGAAATAGCAACAATGGCTCCAAAACTTGCGAGAATTGCAATGAGCAGCGCGAATGCGCTTTGTGTTCGTTTCATTTTGTTCACCTCTCAATAGGATGATTATATCAAGGAAAATCCAAGAAAAAAAGAGGCAGATGATGAATAAAGAAGTACAAGAAGTATTGGACAGGCTACCGGCTAGCCCTGGCGTTTATATTATGCGAAATAAATCTGGCACAGTGATCTATGTCGGCAAGGCGATTTCCTTAAAAAATCGAGTAAGACAATACTTTCAACCTTCTAATTGGAAGATTCCTAAGGTTGCGTCTTTGACTGAGCAGATTGCCAATTTAGACTATGTACTAACGGATTCAGAGATTGAAGCCCTGGTACTTGAAGCCAACTTAATTAAGAAGTATCAACCCAAGTTTAATGTATTATTGCGGGATGACAAGCAGTATCCCTATATTCAGGTGACAACCCATGAAATGTATCCGCGGGTTGTTAAGGTTCGGGATCGGGAAAAGATGAAAGGAAAGGTCTTTGGCCCCTTTGTTAGCGGTCACGCTGTCAATTTGGTGATGGCACATCTTAGAAGACAGGTGCCTCTTCGTACCTGTTCTCTTGCCTTGGACGGAACAAGAAAATTGAAGAGACCATGTTTGAACTATGATTTGGGTCGCTGTCTAGGTCCTTGCCAAGGTGGTATTTCAACAGAAATTTATGATGAGCATGTACAGCGAACGATCAAGGTACTTAGTGGTAAGGATAAAGATTTACAAATAAATCTGAAGGGAAAAATGGTGACCGAGGCTTCGCAGATGAATTATGAAGCGGCTGCAGAGATACGGGATCTATTAGAAGCCTTTAAGCAGATTACCGAGAAACAAAAAATGGTGGAAATGAATCGAGAGGATCGAGATGTAGTGGGGATTGCTCAAAATCAGACCCACACTGTTGCTTATGTCTTCTTTTTACGAAACGGGAAAATCCAAGGACACGACCATTTCCTTTTGGACGGGGGTCAAGGTCAGCCCGTTGGGGAGATTCTTTCTGCTTTTATCCGACAGTTTTATTCGGGTACAGCTTATATCCCGAGGGAGATTCATATGGAATTGCCTGCTGCTGACTTTGAGCAGATTGAGACCTGGCTTTCTCAAGTACGCCAGGGGCCTGTGCATCTGATGGTACCGCAACGGGGAGAAAAACGAAAAATGGTTCGACTGGCAAAGAAAAATGCCGAGAATTTGGTGAATCGTCGAGCAAAAGAAGTTCTTCATCGCCGCGACCATGGAAAAGCCCTAATGGCGAATCTTCAGGAAGTATTGCGCATGGATATCCAGCCCAAGCGATTGGAGGCATATGATATTTCTAATCTTCAGCATGCAGAGATTGTTGGGGCTATGGTGGTCTTTGAAGATGGGGTCAAAAAGAATCAGGATTATCGCAGATTTAAGATACGAAGTATTCAGGGACCTGATGACTATGAAAGTTTTCGAGAGATGATGCGCCGTAGGATCCTGCGGGGTTTGAAGGAACAGAATGAAAATGGCAACAGCCGAAAGGGATTTGCACGATTCCCGGATCTAATATTGGTAGATGGGGGTAAGGGGCAGATTTCTGCCGTCCAAACCGTCTTGGATGAATGTGGGCTTGAACTTCCTATTTGCGGGATGGTCAAGGATGACCATCATCGAACCCGTGCTTTGATTTTTGAGGGAAGAGAAATCGATTTGAAAGCCCATCGGCACCTCTTTCAATTGATTACGCAGATTCAGGATGAGGTACATCGTTTTGCCATCACCTATCATAGGAAGTTAAGGCAAAATACCATGGTGCGATCTGAATTGGATCAAATCAACGGAATTGGGGAGAAACGCAGAAATGCCTTATATCGGGTGTTTGGGTCGATTGATGCTATGGCAGAAGCTGATGTTGAAGCCTTGGCAGAGGTGCCAGAAATGAATAGGCGGAGCGCTGAAGCGGTAGCTGCTTATTTTAAGCAGAAAAGCTCTTCCAAAGAAGCGAAAAATCCCATACAATAGGAGTGAACACATGGAGGTGAAGACATGGCAGAAATTAAGATAGAAGAATTAATCGAGGAACTGGGCTTGGAAGTGATTCATAAAGCGGCGG
The DNA here is from genome assembly GCA_036323355.1 of Gottschalkiaceae bacterium SANA. Classification (GTDB taxonomy): domain Bacteria; phylum Bacillota; class Clostridia; order Tissierellales; family GPF-1; genus GPF-1. Next base: position 1,469,303 of record AP028876.1, read on the forward strand.
ACCCTACGATTTTTTTAATGGAAGCGGACATAAACCGTCCAGGACTTCAATTGGCAGGGTACTTTGATTTTTATTCCTCTCATCGTCTACAGGTCATTGGATTTGTAGAGTGGTCTTATTTGGAAGAGTTACCAGATGATTTGCGTGAGGAACGTTTACATCGTATGTTAAAGGAAGATATCCCTGCATTGATTATTTGTCGGGATCAGGAGATTAATCCATATATTTTGAAATACGCCAAGCAGTATGATCGCAATGTATTTCGAAGTCGACTAGCAACCTCACGATTTATCACGAAAACCGTTAATTATTTAGATCGTCTTTTAGCCCCACAATTAACACTTCACGGTGTTTTGGTGGATGTTGACGGTGTGGGAATTTTGATTCAAGGAGAAAGTGGTGTCGGAAAGAGTGAGACTGCCTTGGAATTGATCAAGAGAGGGCATCGTCTTGTTGCTGATGATGCGGTAAAAATTAAGTTAATTGATGGAAATCTTTTGGGAAACGCACCAGAATTGATCCGATACTTTTTGGAAGTTCGGGGAATTGGCATTATCAATGTAAAGGAACTCTATGGGGTTGGGGCAATTCGAAATTCCAAGACGATTGAGCTTGTTATGAAATTAGAACTTTGGGATGATAACAAAGCTTATGATCGCATTGGCATGGACGATCACTTTACTTCGATATTGGGCAAAGAGGTACCGGAATTAACATTGCCGGTTCGTCCGGGTCGAAACTTGGCGATGATTATTGAGACTGCAGCTAAAAATCAGCGGCAGAAATCCATGGGATATAATGCAGCGCAGGAATTAAACAATCGAATTTTGAAGCAAACGACAGGAGGAAAATAATTGTGAGGATTGGCATAGACGTAGGTGGAATGAGTTTTAAAGGAGGAATTGTTAACCCAGAGGGGGAAATTCTTTATACCCATGTGGAATCCACGGCAGATCTGAAGGGATATGCAGCTATGGAAGAAAAACTTTTTATTCTGATCGATGCGCTATTGGCTGAAGCAAAGGCGAAAAACTGGTTGGTCGAGTCTATTGGTGTTGGTGTGCCAGGTCTTGCGGATGTGGAATCCAATCAGGTTGTCTATTGTACAAATCTCGGTTGGAACAATGTTCCATTAGGTAGTCACGTGAAAGTACGCTACGGATTGCCAACCTTTATGGATAACGATGCCACCGTGGCAGGGATTGCGGAAAGCGCCAAGGGTTGTACAAGGGGTGCGGAAAATTCAGTCTTTTTAACCCTGGGAACCGGGGTTGGTGGTGGAATTATAATTAACGGCAAGGTGACAAGTGGAACCCATAATAAGGGTTCTGAGATTGGACATATGATTGTCGGAGAAAACTTCTATGATTGCAATTGCGGTAACAACGGCTGCCTTGAGACCTTTGCATCTGCAACAGCTTTAATGAAGGATTTTCAACGTCGAATCCAAGCTGGAGAAGCAACTGCACTTTGCACAGATTCAGATGGTGCCAAGTCGGTTACGGCGAAGGAAATTTTTGACGGGGCCAAGGTAGGAGATCCGGCAGCGGATGCTGCGGTTAAACGCCTCGCTAAATATTTAGGGATAGGTCTTGCTAATGTGGTCAATATGTTGGACCCCGAGGTGATTGCCTTGGGTGGCGGTGTGTCGAAAGCCGGAGATTTTCTTTTGAAGCTAGTGGAGCCGGAGATGCGGAAACGCTTAGTGTTTAAAGAAGGAAAGCAAACGAAACTGGAAATTGCCCAACTCTCAAATGATGCCGGAATTATTGGAGCAGCTATGTTGGCAAATTACAAATAGTTTCAAAATGTGAAAAAATTGTCAATTGTGAAAATCGTTATCACTCTGCAAATAAAATGGAACGAAAACAATATTTTGTAATTATTTGACGGGATCAAATCCAGAAACTATAATGGTACTGTGTTAATATATGTATCCTAAAAGGATACCGATTTTATGAGGGGGTCTTTTGTTTATGGCTAAGGTTTTTAAAACGATGGACGGAAATACCGCAGCAGCTCACGTAGCGTACGCGTTTACTGATGTAGCGGCAATTTTTCCGATCACTCCATCATCTCCAATGGCAGAATATGTTGATCTATGGGCTGCAAACGGTCTAAAAAACATTTTCGGTCAAACAGTAAAAGTTGCAGAATTGCAATCTGAGGGTGGTGCTTCAGGTGCGGTTCACGGTTCTTTGGCAGCAGGTGCCTTGACGACTACATTTACAGCGTCTCAAGGTTTGTTGTTGATGATTCCAAACATGTACAAAATTTCTGGCGAATTGTTGCCAGGCGTATTCCACGTATCAGCTCGTGCGGTTGCAGGACATGCATTGTCAATCTTTGGCGATCATTCAGATGTAATGGCAGCGCGCCAAACTGGTTTCGCGATGCTTGCATCAGGTTCTGTACAAGAGGTTATGGATATGGGTGGTATCGCTCACTTAGCGGCCATTGAAACTCGTATTCCATTTGTTCATTTCTTCGACGGATTTAGAACCTCTCATGAGATTTCTAAAATCGAAGTGATGGATTACAAAGAATTTGTACGTTTGACTGATTTTGAAGCGGTTAACACGTTCCGTAACAACGCATTGAATCCGGAGCATCCGGTAACACGTGGTACGGCGCAAAACCCTGACATCTTCTTCCAAGCAAAAGAATCTGCAAACAAGTTTTATGATGTGGTTCCTGCTGCTGTTCAGAAATACATGGACGAGATCTCAAAAGTTACTGGCCGTTCTTACAGCCTGTTTAACTACTACGGAGCGGAAGACGCTGAGCGCGTAATCGTTGCGATGGGTTCTGTAACAGAAACTGCAGAAGAAACAGTAGATTACTTAATGGCTAAAGGTGAAAAAGTTGGTTTGTTGAAAGTACGTTTGTACCGACCATTCGCGGCAGAAGCATTCTTGGCTGCAATGCCTAAGACTGCTACGAAAATCGCGGTATTGGATCGAACCAAAGAACCAGGTTCATTGGGTGAACCACTTTACTTGGATATTCAATCTGTATACTACGCGCAAGAAACACGACCAGTGATTGTTGGCGGACGTTATGGCTTGGGTTCTAAGGATACAACACCTTCACAAGTGAAGGCTGTATTCGACAACTTGAAATTGGACGCGCCGAAGAACCAATTTACATTGGGTATCAACGACGACGTAACTCATACTTCATTGGAAGTTGGCGAAACAATCGTAACAGAACCAGAAGGAACAATTCGTTGTAAGTTCTGGGGCTTGGGATCTGACGGTACAGTTGGAGCGAACAAAAACTCCATCAAAATCATCGGTGACCACACTGATATGTACGCGCAAGGTTACTTCTCTTATGATTCTAAGAAGTCCGGCGGCGTAACCGTATCACACCTTCGTTTCGGTAACAGCCCAATCCGTTCAACTTACTTGATCAGCGAAGCTGACTTTGTTTCTTGCTCAAAAGAAGCATATGTTAACCAATATGATCTACTTGACGGTTTGAAAAAAGGTGGAAAATTCCTATTGAACACAGTTTGGACTGTGAAAGATTTGGAAACTAAACTACCTGCATCAATGAAGCGATATATTGCCAATAACGAAATCAAGTTCTACACATTGAATGCGACTGACAAAGCGCAAGAAATGGGACTTGGAAATCGTACAAACACCATTCTTCAATCAGCATTCTTCAACCTTGCTAATGTAATTCCATTCGAGGAAGCCAAGCAATACATGAAAGATGCAGTTGTGAAGTCTTATGGTAAAAAAGGTCATAAGATCGTTGAAATGAACCATAATGCGATTGACGCCGGTGCAGATGCAGTGGTAGAAATTGCGGTTCCTGAAGCGTGGAAGACAGCAACAGATGAGCAAACAACTTTGGAAAACATTGCAGCACCTGCATTTATCGAAAACATTTTACGTCCAATCAACGCACAAAAAGGTGATAGCCTGCCAGTTAGCGCGTTCGAAGGTCGTGAAGATGGTACTTTCGACAACGGTTCAGCAGCGTACGAAAAACGTGGTATCGCGGTAAACGTACCTGAATGGATTGCAGACAAATGTATCCAATGTAATCAATGTTCTTTCGTTTGTCCACATGCAGTAATTCGTCCGTTCCTATTGAACGAAGAAGAGCTTGCAAATGCACCTGAAGCTGCTAAAGCAGTTGTAAAAGATGCAAAAGGCAAAGGATTGGAAGGTCTTTCATACAAGATTCAAGTTTCCACTTTGGATTGTACAGGTTGCGGAAACTGTGCGGATATCTGTCCAGTACAAGCACTTGAAATGAAAGCTCTTGCTACACAAGTTGACACAGAAGTTCCTAACTGGGATTATATGATTGGTCAAGTAGAAGACAAAAAAGTTATGACTCCAAACACTGTTAAAGGATCTCAATTCGTGAAACCATTGTTCGAATTCTCCGGTGCATGTGCGGGTTGTGGCGAAACACCTTATATGAAGGCTGTTACACAGTTGTTTGGTGATCGTATGATGATTGCGAATGCAACTGGTTGTTCTTCAATCTGGGGTGGTTCTGCTCCTACTACACCATATACAACTAATGCACAAGGTCAAGGTCCTGCATGGGCGAACTCCTTATTCGAGGACAATGCTGAGTATGGATACGGAATGGCTTTAGCGACTGAGAAGATCCGTGAAGCAGTTGCCATCCAAATGGATGCATTGACGAACATGGAAATTCCTGCAGACGTGAAAGCGGTTTGCGAAGAATGGTTGGAAAATGCTCAAGATGGACAAGCGTCCAAAATTGCAGCAGCGAAAGTCAAAGATCTTCTTGGCAAAGACCTAGGTAGCGAAGAAGCCAATGCAGCGTGGGCAAAAGTAGCAGAGAAGAAAGATTTCTTGGTGAAACGTTCACAATGGATTGTTGGTGGAGACGGTTGGTCTTACGATATTGGATACGGTGGATTGGATCACGTTCTTGCTTCTGGCGATGATGTGAATGTAATCGTATTTGATACGGAAGTATATTCAAACACAGGTGGCCAAGCTTCTAAAGCCACTCCAACTGCAGCTGTAGCGAAATTTGCAGCAGCAGGTATGAGAGTGAAAAAGAAAGATTTGGGCATGATGGCTGCAACTTACGGTTACGTTTATGTAGCACAAACTTCAATGGGCTCTAATAAGAACCAATTTATGAAAGCCTTGCTTGAAGCGGAAGCTTATAAAGGACCTTCATTGATCATCTGTTATGCACCTTGTATCAACCACGGTATTAAAGTGGGCATGGGCAAAACACAAGATCGCATGAAGTTGGCTGTAGATTCAGGATACTGGCATCTATACCGCTTCAACCCTGAGTTGAAGAAACAAGGCAAAAATCCTTTCACTTTGGATTCTAAGCAGCCAACAGCAAGCTTCCAAGAGTTCCTTCAAGGAGAAGTTCGTTATTCATCATTGATGAAGACCTTCCCAGAAGTTGCGGAAGAATTGTACGCACAAGCTGAAGTAGATATGAACGAACGCTACGAAGGCTACAAGCGAATGGCAGAAATGGAGTACTAGAAAATAGCTAAGGGGGAGACGTTCGCGTCTCCCCTTTTTTCTTGTGATTGCGCAGAAGGTCTGACAAGCAAAGCATGAAAGAATTTATTGAATGAAGATGGTCAGCCTTGAGTAATGTTCAAGGCTGAATTTGTTTTTCAAAGCCCGAAAAATAGAGTATACTTAAAGGGATTAAAAATAAAGGATGAGCAGAAAATGAATTGGAATCAGCTATTTGAAAAACTAATAGAAATTAATACAAAAGATCGGGTGTATAGAAATGAGCCCATGAAAAAACATACGAATTTTCGGCTGGGGGGCCCAGCGGCTCTTTTGGTGATTCCCGAGACGGAATCAGCCTTGATTGCCACTGTGAAAACCTTGCGGAGATCGCAAGTGCCGATGCTTTTAATCGGCAATGGAACCAATCTTTTGATTCGCGATGGGGGATTTCCCGGTGTCATTGTAAAGATTAATCACCAGGGAATGAAGATGGTTACCTTGGATGGAACAAAAATTACTGCGGAAGCAGGGGCTCTTTTGAGTACGGTTTCCAAGCGTGCGCAACAGGCGGGTCTATCTGGCTTGGAATTTGCGGGCGGAATTCCCGGCAGTTTGGGCGGGGCGGTTTATATGAATGCTGGCGCCTATGGCGGTGAGATGAAAGATGTTGTCAGCTCGGTTCGGATTTTGAATCAAGAAGGCGAGATCATGACCTTTACACGAGAGGAACTGGCTTTTGGTTATCGAACCAGTCGTTTTCATCAAGCGGGTGATATTGTGTTGTCCATTTCCATGGAGTTGGTGGAGAAAGATCCCAGTGAGATTTTGATGACCATGAAGGCGTTGGACTTTAAACGAACATCCAAACAGCCATTAGACAAACCTAGCGCGGGAAGCACATTTAAGCGGCCAGAGGGCGATTACGCCGGTCGTTTGATCGATGCGGCGGGTCTTCGTGGCCTTCGATATCGAGGGGCACGGGTCTCACCTAAACATTGCGGTTTTGTGATCTTGGATGGCGAAGGCTGTGCCAAGGATGTGGAAACTTTGATCGGCATGATTCAAAAGACGGTCTTTGATCAGTTTGGTGTGCATTTGGAGAGAGAAGTCATAATTCTTGGAGACGAGAAGGGAGAGGTCGATGCATAGACCAACGCGTGAATCCATGGAATTTGTCATTGTAACCGGTTTGTCCGGTGCGGGACGCTCCCAAGCTGCCAATGTATTGGAAGATCTGGGTTATTTTTGCATGGACAATGTACCACCGCAATTGCTGCCGCAATTTGCGATTTTGCATCAGAGTTCTGAATTTCGTATGAAAAAGGTTGCTGCCGTGGTGGATATCCGAGGCGGTCAGTATTTTCAAGACTTATTTGATGTTTTGAAGCAATTTGAAGAAGAGGGACATAGCTATCGTATTCTCTACTTGGATTGTCAGGACGATGTACTGGTGAAGCGATACAAGGAACATCGTCGACCTCATCCTATGAATCCGGATGGGAGCATTTTGGAAGGTATTCAAAAGGAACGGCAGACCCTCAGCCAGATTTTCGAATTGGCGCAAACCGTTATTGACACCTCCAGTTTGACATTAGGAAAGCTTCGAGAACGGATTATCGAGGAACTCAGTGGTGTAAATGCCAGTGACTTGTTTAAGTTGAATGTAATTTCCTTTGGATTCAAGCATGGTATTCCACTGGAAGCTGATCTGGTATTTGATGTTCGATTCTTGCCGAATCCATTTTATATTCCAGAGCTGCGCACCCAAACGGGGAATGATCAAGCCGTGCAGGATTATGTGATGAATTTTGAAGATGCGCAGATCTTTTTGAAGGAAATCGTGCTCATGCTGGAATTTTTGATTCCTCGTTATCAAAAGCAGGGCAAACAGCGCTTGGTTCTCGCTATTGGTTGTACTGGCGGAAAGCATCGCTCAGTGACCCTTGCCAACCGGATTTATGAATCGATGGAGGCAAACACGGAGTATGCGATAAATCTGATTCATCGAGATGAAACAAAGGCGGGAAAATAGCATGGAAAAAATGAATCGAAAAATTGTTGTGATTGGCGGAGGGACGGGGACCTCCGTTCTTTTGTCAGGATTGAAGCATTATTTTAATGATGTGGCGGCCATTGTAACCGTTGCAGATAATGGTGGCGGATCCGGCGTTTTGCGAGAAGATTTGGGGATGCTGCCTCCGGGAGATGTTCGGGCCTGTCTTTTGGCTCTGGCGGAACTGGAACCTGCTATGGAAAAAATGTTGAATCACCGATTCACCCAAGGGCGATTGAAGGGGCAGAATTGCGGAAATCTTTTGATTGCTGCCATGACGGAAATCTACGGGGACTTTGGCCTTGCCATTGAAAAGTTGTCTTCCGTATTGAGGGTGAGTGGTCGGGTCTATCCCATGACCTTGAAAGATGTGAACTTGGCAGCTTGTCTTTCTTCGGGCGTGAAGGTCTACGGCGAGTCTCAGATTCCCTTGGAAGCCATGAAACGTGGGGAGAGAATTCAGCGGCTCTGGTTGGAGCCTGAAGAAGTGGATGCACCGGTAGAATCGGTGGAAGCAATTGCTTCGGCTGATTGCATTATCCTGGGGCCGGGTAGCTTGTATACCAGTATCTTGCCCAATCTTTTGGTACCGGGATTACGGGAAGCTATTGCCAATGCAAAAGCGCCAAGAATTTATGTGTCCAATATTATGTCACAGCCTGGTGAAACAGATGGCTTTGCAGTTCAGGATCATGTACAGGTGATTCGGGATCATGGGGGCATTGGATTGATAGACTATGCATTGATTCATACCGGAGAAGTACCTGAAAATGATTTGGCTCGCTATGAAGAAGATGGGGCGCATTTGATCACCTATGGAAAAGGAGAGAAAGAACAATTGGAGAAATGGGGTATTCAACCGATTGCTGCTTCTTTTGTAGAGGTGTCCAAGGGCTATATTCGTCATGATTCTCATGCCATATCACAAAAAATTCAAGAGCTGCTTATCCACAAGCAGTAGGGAATTTTATACAGACTTTCTACAAATTATGGTATAATAGTCCTATAATGAAGGATGGGAGAGCCCCAATGAGACGAGAGCAGAGTGCAGGAGGAGTAGTCGTATTTCATAATTCCATATTGTTGTTGAAAAAATTCAATGGCGACTGGGTTTTGCCAAAAGGGCGAATTGAACCTGGGGAATCCATGGAGGAGGCTGCCTTGCGTGAAGTTTTTGAAGAGGGTGGCGCCCGAGGAACTATCATTAAGTATTTGAGATCCATCGAATACAGTTTTAATTCTACGCGGTTTAACCGCAAGCAAAAGGTCGTTAAAAAAGTGCATTGGTTTTTGATGGATGTAACAAACATGCGGTCAAAACCGCAAAAGGAAGAAGGCTTTGTCGAGGCGAAGTATATATCCATGGCGCGGGCAGTCGAAATTGCCAAGCATGACGACGAGCGCGATGTCATTCGAATGGCCATCGAAGAGATGAGGGTTGTGTAAAGAATGTCATTTTCAGTAAAAGTTAAAAACGAGATATGCCGATTGGCAGTGCCGCATCATTCTCATGCGCGCACGGAGCTTTATGGGTTTGCCCAGACTCTAGATCTGGCATGGAAAGAAGGCCACTTTGCCTTTGTTACCGAGAATGCAGCTACAGCTAGACGATTTTATTCTTTATTGAAGATGGTGGAACCAGAGGGTTTGGATCTAGAGGTGGAGCGTCAGGTTTATAAAAAGCGACACAGTATTTATCAATTTGATTTTCATTCTGATAACCTTCGGGATCAATTGGTTCATCCTCCCGCATATGAACGCAGTGGGGAATATCGAGACTTTTTGCGTGGTGCTTTTTTGGGAGCTGGATCCATCAGCGATCCGGAGAAAACCTATCACTTGGAGATTGTTACTTTATGTCCGGCGCAAGGGAAACGATTAGAAATCGCTATGGGACATTTTGGATTGAAACCTAAAGAAATCACTCGAAAAGAGCATACTGTGGTGTATTTGAAAGAAGGCGAACAAATTTCAGATTTTCTAACCATTGTGGGGGCAACAGTCGCCATGATGGCTTTTGAAAATATACGTGTGGTCAAAGAGATGCGCAACAATGTCAATCGATTGGTCAATTGTGAAACAGCAAATCTTTCGAAGACGATTAATGCATCTGTAGATCAACAAAGGGCCATCGAAAGCATCGAACGCTATCGCGCTTGGGATGATCTGCCGGATCACCTGAAAGAATTGGCAGAGCTCCGAATGTCTTATCCGGAATCAAGTTTGCGCGAATTGGGAGAAATGCTTCAGCCACCGATTGGAAAGTCCGGTGTTAATCACCGTTTAAAGAAGTTAATGCAGATAGCGAAGGAACTACAAGAGAAGGAGGACTAAAAATGTTGAAAGAAAGAGTTGTTGTACAATTAAAAACCGGATTACATGCGCGTCCAGCGGCTAGATTTGTTCAGACTGCGAGTGATTTCCGTTGCAAGATTACGATTGAAAAGGGAAATAATATTGTAAATGCTAAGAGCATTATGGGTATTATGGCTTTGGGTGTTGATCAAGGTGAGGAAATCGTTATCCGCACAGATGGGGAAGATGAAAAGCTTGCATTGGAGACTTTATTGGTAATCTTAGCGAGTATCGAATAAACATTCTTACGATTTCTTACGGAATGTTAAAAAAGTCCTGTTCACCTTTATAATGGAAGTGAACGGAGGATGCGATTATGTATAATAAGATATTGGGTGTATTATTGGGTGCGGCCGTTGGTGACGCAATGGGTGCAGCGACTGAGTTGCGTACACCTGATGAGATAATTCAAACCTTTGGTCACTGGGTGACAGAGTTTGAAACTCCGCCGGCGGATGTTTTTGCAGGAGGACGAAAAGCGGGACAGATCACTGATGATTTTAGTTCTGCGTATTTTATAATTCAAGCCATTTTGTCAGCCAGTGGAAAAATTACCCCGCATGTTGCACGAGCGGGGATTTTGGCTTGGGCGAAAAGTGAGTATTTTGAAACCTTTGCGGGTCCGACAACGAGAGCGGCGATTCATGAGTTGATTGAAGAAGGCCAATTAAAAGAAAACTCCCTTTTGGGTAGATGTGGAAAAGCGACCAATGGGGCTGCCATGAAGGCCTTTGCTGGTGGTGTTTTTTTACCGGGAAACTGGAATTCTGCTGTTGACGCAGCAATTTCCATTGCGGAAGTAACTCATCCCTACCATCTTTGTTTATCGGGTGCAGCGGCAATCGCAGCAGCGGTCAGTGAGGCGATTTCGGAAAAGGCAACCGTGGGTTCAATTTTTGATGCGGGGATTTACGGTGCAAAACGCGGTGCTCAGATTGGCATCGAACGAGGTATGCAGATTGCTGGTCCATCAGTTTGGAAACGAATGGAATTGGCACGGGAGATTGTGGTCCGTGAAAGTGATCCTACAGCAGGCTTGTTTGCAATCAGTGAACTGATCGGCACTGGAATTCATGTATCGGAATCAGTTCCTGCAGTCTTTGGAATTTTATGCCTATCTAAGGGGGATGTTGAAACGGGTATTCAGTATGCCGTTAACATTGGTGATGACACCGATACGATTGCGACCATGGTGGGTGCGATTTTAGGTGGATTCAATGGCGCCTCAGGGTGGGGCGACAAATACATTGCACAGATTGAAGAAAACAATCAAATTGATTTGCAGGGGATGACAAGAGAGATCCTCGGTTTCCAATCAGAAGGAGCAGGGTATGTACACGGTATTTATCGGGAGCAACGCGATTGACGAATATTACGACTGTAGCAACTATCCTCGCGAAGGTGATAAGGCGATGGTGAACTATCAGGGATCCTACGCAGGGGGTATGGTAGCCAACTCAGCTTGCATTTTTGCCGCAACAGGAGAAGTCGCTCTTATGATTGACCAGATTGGAATGACGACTTCCGATGAATTAATCTTAAGGGATCTGGAATTCCACGGGGTTGATACGGCAGCCATTACCCGATCACCTACGACTCAAGGGTATCGTTGCCATATTTATCGAACAAAAAAAGAGAGTACGATTTTTGTTGTTGAAGGCCAGAAGGAAAGATATCGATTAAATGAGCAGCAATTAAACTACATCGAAAACGCCAATGCCATATATTCAACGGTACATGAACTTAGAAATTTAATTAATTTGCCAGAATTGATGTCATTGATTCGCGTGAAGAAAAATATCTTAATGCTAGACGTAGAAGACAATGCGTATGACACGTTTGAAAATGACCAGGTTATTTTTGATCAGGCGACACTCCTTTCCTTTAGTGAGTCTGGCTTCAATAAGATGAAAGCTGAACTCGGCGATCGGACCATTCAACGTCTCTTAAACAATAAGACGAAAAAAGTCCTGATTACTCGGGGTGGTAAAGGTGCGGAATTGCACACTCTTGCTGGCACAATTATGCAGGATGCAAGGCCGGCGGACGTTGCAGATACAACGGGTGCAGGTGATACGTTTAATGCGATCTTTCTTTATGGTAAAATAAAGGGAATGGACGATCGCCAAGCGTTGGAAAACGCGATTCAATTTAGTTCTAAGGCTACGGAGTGTATTGGGCCTAGGGGATGTATTGAAGAGATAAAGAAGGCATTTCGATAGAGTCCATTGGGCTCTATTTTTATATAAGGTGGTCTGTCTTGTAGAGGTTCAAGTCAGAACTCATGGATGGGGAGGAAAAAATGGGATTTACACATTTGCATGTGCATACGGAATATAGCCTTTTAGATGGCGCCTCCCGTATAGAGAAACTCCTGGATCGGTGTCAGGAATTGGGAATGAACCGCATTGCCATTACGGATCACGGTGTGATGTATGGCGTGGTTCAGTTTTATAAGGCGGCAAAAAAGAGAGGAATGGAACCCATTCTCGGTTGCGAGGTTTATGTGACCCGGGGAGACGACCGGGCAAAGAAATCGGGACGTGAGCGTGACTATGCTCACTTGGTGCTTTTGGCTGAGAATGAAAGAGGATACAAGAATCTAATGAAGCTGGTCACAGAGGGCTTCGTTCATGGCTTTTACTATAAACCGCGGGTGAGCATTGCTTTTTTAAGAAAGCATGCCGAGGGTCTGATTGCTACTAGTGCTTGTTTAGCAGGCGAGGTTCAGCAGGCTCTTTTAAGAAATCAATACGATCAGGCCAAAGATTTGGCCTTGGAATATGCCGATATTTTTGGCGAGGGTAATTTTTATTTGGAGTTGCAGGATCATGGAATGGACGAGCAGCGAATGGTAAATCAGTATCTGCGTCAACTGGCCATGGAAACAAACCTGCCCTTGGTGGCAACCAACGATGTTCACTATGTCAATCGAGAGGATGCTGCGGTGCAGGATGTTCTTCTTTGTATCCAAACGGCGAAGACGGTGGATGAAGAGGATCGCATGCGCTTTCCTTCAGATGAGTTCTACTTGAAGTCAGAGGATGAAATGGCTGAATTATTTCCAAGGGAAGCCTTGGATAATACGGAGAAGATTGCCGACCGTTGCCATGTGGAACTAGAATTTGGTAACCTTCATTTGCCGCAATTTACGGCGCCGGAAGGACTGACAAACCATGCTTATTTGCGGCAACTTTGCGTGGCTGGACTCAAAGAGCGCTACGAAACCATTACCCCTGAAATTCAAGAACGGCTAGAGTATGAGCTAGACGTAATTGAGGGAATGGGTTACGAAGATTACTTCCTCATCGTTTGGGATTTCATCCGCTATGCCCGAGAAAATAGCATTATGGTGGGTCCGGGTCGAGGTTCGGCAGCAGGTAGCATTGTTTCCTACAGCCTCGAGATTATTGACATTGATCCCCTTAAATACGATCTACTCTTTGAACGGTTCTTAAATCCAGAGCGGGTTTCCATGCCCGATATCGATATTGATTTCTGCTATGAAAGACGGGGCGAAGTCATTGATTATGTGATTCGGAAATACGGAGCAGACCATGTTTCTCAGATCGTCACCTTTGGAACCATGGCGGCGCGTGCTGCCATCCGTGATGTGGGCCGTGCCTTGAACATTCCCTATGGAGAGGTAGACCGGGTTGCCAAGATGATCCCCATGGAGCTCCAGATCACCATCGACAAGGCCTTGAAGGACAGGGAGGACCTACGAGTCCTTTATAGAGAAGACGCCACTGTGAAGCGCTTGATTGACGTTTCACGTGCATTGGAGGGGACGCCGCGCCATACTTCAACCCATGCAGCAGGTGTGGTGATAGCAAAAAACCCTGTGGACGACTATGTGCCCCTTTGCAGGAATGGAGATATCATTGCTACCCAGTATACGATGACGGAACTTGAAGAACTGGGACTTTTGAAGATGGACTTTTTGGGGTTGAGAAATCTGACCATCATTCAGAAGGCTGTAGCCATGATTAAGAAAAATACGGGTAGGGTAATTGACCTCAATCAGGTACCCTATGACGACGAGAAGGTCTATCGAATTTTTCAGGATGCAGAAACCCTGGGTGTCTTCCAATTTGAATCATCGGGGATGCGTAATTTCCTTAGGGAATTGAAGCCGACGCGGTTTGAAAACCTGATTGCCGCCAACGCCCTTTTTCGACCGGGTCCTATGCAGCAAATCCCCAGGTATATTGCTAATAAGAACAGTAGTGCACCGATTCGATATACCCATCCGAGTCTTGCTCCGATCCTAGAGGAGACCTATGGATGCATGGTATATCAGGAACAGGTTATGCGAATTGTACGAGATCTGGGCGGATATAGCTTTGGGCGATCAGATCTAGTGCGCCGTGCTATGGCCAAGAAAAAAATGAAGGTCATGGAAGAGGAACGTAAGAATTTTGTTTCTGGTGCCCTTGAACGGGATGTCGATGAAAAGTCGGCGAATAAAATCTATGACGAAATGATCGACTTTGCCAAGTACGCCTTCAATAAATCCCATTCGGCAGCCTATTCCTATTTGGCGTATCAAACCGCGTGGCTGAAGGTCTACTATCCCGTTGAGTTTATGACGGCTCTTTTGACCTCTGTCATGGGCTCGTCCGATAATATTTATCAGTATATCCGCGAGGCCAAGCGTCTAGGGATTTCGGTGTTGCCGCCGGATATCAACGAGAGTGGTTCAAGATTCAACACGGAAAACGGAAAGATTCGCTTTGGCATGGCGGCCATTAAAAACGTTGGCAGTGGTGCCATCGAAGGGATCGCTACAGAACGAGCCAAAAATGGAAGATTTACGAATCTTTATGATTTTCTTAATCGAGCAGATTTGGGTGCCGTGAACAAGCGTACCGTGGAGAGTTTGATTAAGGCGGGTGCTTTGGATGGACTTCATATGCGGCGATCTCAGATGCTTGCTATATTTGAAGTGATGGTTGATGAGATTAATAATCAGCGCAGACGCACCCTAAGTGGACAATTTTCGCTCTTTGGAGAGGAATCCCCGGTTGAAATGGCGATTCCAATTCCGGATTTACCAGAATTCACGGAACAGGAAAAATTTGAAATGGAAAAGGAAATGACGGGTATTTATTTATCAGGACATCCTTTAGATAGCGTCGCTAAGGCGATGGAACAAAACACCAGCCATTCTTCTCAGGCATTTAGAGAGCAGGATGAGGAATATCAAGTAGGCATGCCAAGAAAACTACGGGATGGGCAAAGAGTGAAGATAGGCGGCATGGTTGCGGGTATGAAAGCATTAACGACGAAAAATGGCAAGCGCATGGCCTTTATGCAGCTAGAGGACTTGGAGGGCTTGGTGGAAGTCATTGTTTTTCCGGAAGCATACGAGAAGTATCACCAGTTGTTAAATCCGGAGGAGATGGTTTATGTGACAGGAAGGGTGAATCTCAGCGATGAGGAAGCTGCAAAGGTTATTGCCCAGGAGATTCGAGAGTTGAAGCCGATCCGAACCCTGTATTTGCGTTTACCCATTAGAAATCAGGATCTAGAAAGTAAAGTAAAAAAGCTCTTTACAGAGTACCCGGGAGAGTCGGCTGTAGTTTGGCATTTTGTGAAAGACAGAAAGAGTTTTAAGACCCCTCAGGGCAAAGGGGTGAAAATAACAGGTCGGCTAGAGGAACGCTTGTGGGACCTCTTGGGAAAAGACAACGTAGTCATCCGTTAATTGAGTGAAAACTCTTCCTTTTTTACAGGTTTTGTTATAAGATATTGAGTGATTTTTGTTTTATGCATGCAAAAATTTGTATTAAGGGTGTATGAATTTTTGGAGGGGTGTTTATGAGAGCAATTGCAGTATTAACAAGCGGGGGAGATGCTCCGGGGATGAACGCAGCAGTACGCGCCATCGTCCGTAAAGCAATCTACCACGGAATGAAGATTTACGGTATTGAAGATGGTTATCAGGGCCTAATTGAAGACCATATCAAAGAGATGGACCTTGCATCAGTTGGGGACATTATTCACCGCGGAGGAACGGTTTTGCGTTCAGCGCGTTGTCTGGAGTTTAAAACGGTTGAAGGTCGAGAAAAAGGAATCAAGAATCTGGAGAAGTACGGCATCGAAGGAGTTATTGTGATTGGTGGAGACGGTTCTTTTGCCGGTGCGCAAAAGTTGGCTGAGATGGGCATTAATGCCATCGGAATTCCGGGAACCATTGACAACGATTTGGGATATACCAAATATACCATCGGTTTTGATACAGCTTTGAATACGGTTTTGGATGCGGTTTCTCGCGTGCGAGACACATCATCTTCTCATAATCGAGTTAACGTGATCGAAGTAATGGGCCGCAATTGCGGAGATATTGCTCTGTTTACAGGAATTGCCGGCGGTGCGGAAAGTATCGTGATCCCGGAAATCAACTTTGATATTGACGGAATCTGTGAACGACTTTTACATGGTGTAGAGCGTGGCAAAAGACATAGCATTATTATGCTGGCAGAAGGCATAATGGAAGCACAAAAATTTGGCGAAAGCCTCGAGGCACGAACGGGTCTAGAGACCCGTGTGACGATTCTTGGACATACCCAACGGGGTGGAAGTCCAACTGCATTTGATCGTGTTATGGCGACCCGGATGGGTGCGGCGGCCGTTGATCTGCTTATGGCGGACCAAAGCAACCGAGTTATTGGATATGATGGTGCTGAAATTTATGATATGGATATCCATGAGGCATTGGCAATTGAACATCAGACGCACGAAGACTTATATGAACTTGCTAAGATCCTGGCGATTTAGGAGGAAATATGAAAAAGACGAAGATTGTGTGTACCTTGGGTCCTGCTGCGGACTCGGATGATATTGTACGGTCGATGATGGAATCGGGTATGAATGTTGCCCGACAAAACTTCTCTCATGGAAATTTTGAAGAGCATAAGGAACGAATGGACCGTGTAAAGCGCATTAGTGCGGAAATGGGAAAACCCATTGCCATCATGCTGGATACAAAGGGTCCTGAAATCAGAACCAAAACATTCAAGGACGGTTTGGTGAACGTAACAACAGGGCAAGATTTTTTCTTGTCTACAGACCAGGATTTTATTGGTGACGAAAGTGGTGTGGCTGTTACCTACGACAAACTGACAGAGGATCTGGAAGTTGGAAATATTGTACTCATTGATGATGGTTTGATCGGCATGGAAGTGTTGTCTATTGAAGGTGACAAGATTCATTGTCGTGTCAATAATGCTGGAGTCATTAAAAACCGCAAGGGTGTGAATCTGCCTGGCGTTAGAATTAGTTTACCGGCAATCACAGAAAAAGATAGAGCAGATATTGAATTCGGCATCGAACAAGAAGTGGATTACATTGCCGCTTCTTTTATCAGAAAAACCGAAGATGTTATTGAAATTAGAAAAATTTTAGAAGAGCATGGCGCCGGCGAGATTCAAATCATTTCAAAGATTGAGAATCAAGAAGGTGTTGAAAACATAAATTCAATTATCAAGGTGTCTGACGGCATCATGGTTGCTCGGGGTGACCTTGGGGTAGAGATTCCAGCCCAGGACGTGCCATTGATTCAAAAACAAATCATCAGAAAATGCAACGAGTCTGGCAAGCCAGTGATTACAGCAACACAAATGCTGGATTCTATGCAGGCGCATCCGCGCCCAACTCGAGCTGAGGTTGGTGATGTTGCCAATGCGATCCTCGACGGCACTGACGCAGTTATGCTTTCAGGCGAAACGGCTGCTGGAAAATATCCGGTAGAATCAGTTCAGATGATGGCACAAATCGCGGTTAAGACAGAAAACTCACAAGCTTTTGATGAGGCGATGAAACGTAGAAACCTGTCAACGGCCTTATCTGTAACCAATGCGATTTCTCATTCCACGGTGAATGTGGCAGATGAATTGGGAGCGAAAGCGATTATTACTTCGACTTCATCGGGTCATACTGCACGGGAAGTATCCAAGCATCGACCGGCATGTACGATTATTGCAGTGACACCATTTGATCGAATTATGAGACGGGTATCTTTGGTATGGGGCGTTAAGCCTTTTAAAGTAGCCAAAGCGAAAGATACGGATACACTCATTGAAAACGCAGTGAACCGGGCCATGGAAACAGACCTAATTCAACCGGGCGATCTGGTTGTAATCTCTGCCGGTATTCCAATTGGCATTCGCGGCGCGACTAACATGATTAAGGTGCATACGGCAGGAGAGATTCTTCTTAAAGGCATGGGCATTGGCAGCCAGTCTGCAACAGGACGGGTATGTATTGCCACCACTGCAGAAGAAGCAGAAGCGAAGTTCCAAACCGGTGATATTCTGGTTACGACTTGCACAGCGAAGGACATGGTAAAATACATGGAACGCGCGGCAGGGATTGTAACAGAAGCCGGCGGACTGACTAGCCATGCGGCTGTTGTTGGGTTGACATTAGGCAAGGTAACCATCGTTGGGGTGGATCATGCGACAGACCAGTTGAAAGACGGATATATCGTTACCATCGACGCCCAAGGCGGATTGATTTATAAGGCACAAAAATAATGAGACGGGCTTTGCCCGTTTCTTTTTTTCTGGATGAATTCTGTTACGAACAAGATCAAGCAGAATTCGTTATATTAGATGAATAGATCTTCGTTGAACATTTAGCGGAGAGAACCAATCCACTAATATGTGATTAAGACGAAGATGGTCAGGTTCAAACAAGGTTTGAGACTGAATTCATCATATTAGATGAATAGATCTTCGTTGAACATTTAGCGGAGAGAACCAATCCACTAATATGTGATTAAGACGAAGATGGTCAGGTTCAAACAAGGTTTGAGACTGAATTCATCGTAAGGAGGGCAATATGAAAGTAGGCGACAAGCTACAGTTAACAATAGAAGATTTTAATACAAAGGGACAGGGTTTTGCACGCCATGAAGGCATGGCAATTTTTATTGCTGGTGGTTTGATTGGTGAGGAGTGTCAGGTGGAGATTACCACCATGAAGAAGCAGTATGCCATCGCAAAAATCACAGAAACCATTCATCCTTCACCCAATGAAGTGACCCCTGTTTGCCCCTTGGCAGGTACTTGCGGAGGATGTCAGATTCAGAGTTTGGACTACAAGGCGCAACTTGCCTATAAGGAACAACGAGTGAAGTCGGAATTCAAGCGAGTTGGCATTGAGATTGAGCCCCTTCCCATTATGGGCATGGAAGATCCCTACCATTTCAGAAATAAGGCGCAGTTGCCAGTGTCGGGAAAAAAGGGAAACTTGAAGCTGGGATTTTATAAGCAGGGCACCCATAACGTGGTGGATACACAAACCTGTTATATTCAACATGACTTGCACAATAAGGTGATGAAAGAACTCAGAACTCTGTTGAACAATGAATTGGTTGTTCCTTTTAATGAGCGAAACCGAAAGGGCTGGTTGAAGCATGTCATCGTTCGGGTTTCTTTCGACCAGAAGAAGGTTATGGTCATGTTGGTTACCACAGGCAGAGGAGATATGGACATGTACCGCTTCGTCAGCAAGCTGACAAAGGCTGTGCCGGAAGTGACATCTATTTTCCAAAATATTAATGGAATGAGTGGCAATCGAATTTTAGGCAAGCGATTCATTCATTTATTTGGGCAAAAGGAATTGGTGGATACCATTGGTGATTTACATTTTAAAATCTCGCCGGCATCCTTCTTCCAGATTAACCCGACCCAGACCGAAAAACTTTACAATGCAGCATTGAATATGGCAGAACTTACGGGCAAGGAAAGAGTCTACGACCTCTACTGTGGTAGTGGAACTATCTCGCTTTTCCTAGCAAAGCAAGCCAAGGAAGTGATCGGCATTGAGATTGTGGAAGCCGCTGTAAAAGATGCGCAGGTGAACGCCATAGACAACAACATAAATAATGCGAGTTTCTATGCTGGCAAAGCGGAAGAAGTATTCCCAGAGCTTTACAAGGAGGGAAGAAAAGCAGAAGTGGTGATTGTGGATCCCCCAAGAAAGGGATTGGATCCGCAGGTTATTGACACAATCGCAGATATGAAACCGCAGAAAATTGTCTATGTTTCTTGCAACCCAAACACTTTAGCGAGAGATGTTAAGGCATTAACGGAATGTGGATACACCTTGAATCATGTGCAGCCTGTAGATATGTTCCCGCATAGTATGCACGTCGAAACAGTTGCGCAACTATCTAGGAATTGCAACGATTGTAGCGAATAATACGAGGCAAAAAACAGGCCCGAGACAAAATTAGGACAAAACTGTACTTAAAATCATTTATGAGATCTCACAATTTTGTCCCGGTGATATTCAAAGTAGTGTATAAACATGAACAGAAGGCCTTAAAAGCCTTCTGTTTTTTAATTCTTGTATTCACATATTCAAGAACCTGTTTAAAGATGCGTTTATGTTCAATGTCGAGTTTGAGAAAATTTTTTTATAGGAGAATTTGTAAGATATGCTAGATCATAGAAATTATAATTTTTCATAGTACTCAATTATTTGGAATAATTCCCCAAAAATCTTTCGATACTATATTGACAAAAATATCACGATTATATATGGTTAAATATGGAAATATAGATTTTCGGAGGGAAAAATGAAAAGACTATTCATTATTGTTATGGTTTTGTTATTAATTTTGACAGGTTGCAGTTCGTCTGAAGGGAAAACAGAAGAGGAACTAAGGGCTGAAATACGTGAAGAGCTTGAGAAGGAAATGAAAGAAGAAGCTGAACAAAAAGAAGCCAAGCAAGAGGAAGAAAAAGTTGAGCAAGCTACAACAGATGTAGATCAGGATTCGGCTCAGTCAGAGAAGCCGGCAAGTAGTGATGAAAGTCAAAAAAATAGTGAAAATAAAGAGAGTGAAGAAATTAAAAATCCCTATGATATTAAGAACATGAAAGTGGGACAAGTTCTTGATGATCTGATGATTGATGAAGTTGAATACAAAGAACAGGGTGAGGGATCTTTGCGATTTTCCGGTAAAAAGAGAATCGAAGGTGAGCTCTATTTTGATGAAATGTATAACGATTATAGCTTTCATCCCAATAAAAGAATATTAAGTGAATCGATTAGGGTAGAGTCGGTTGAAATTGATACAGGAATGATTTCATATACCTTTAATAAAGAGTACTTAAGTGATGAGTTGAAAGCGGTTATTAATCAGCAGTCTACTGTGGATGCGACAATGACTGTTCTCGAACTATCTCTTAACTTTAAAGTAGGATCTGGCTTGGGTGCTTCATTAGAGATTGAGAGAATCGAGTCTGAAGCAGTTGATAATAAAGCAAAAGAAGATGCTGTGGAGAAGAAAAGACAAGAAGATGAGGAAGCGGTAGAGAAGAAAAAACAAGAAGACGCAGAAACTGCGGAAAGAGAGAGACAAGAAAAATTAGCAGCAAGCAAGGACTATAGAAAGGGATATTCGGTTTCCATTGAAGAGGGAAGCGGATATATTACCTATAGCAATGGCTATAAAGAATTGATTCTAGACAATGTGAAATATCTTGATTTCCTTCGGAGTGACAGCAAAAAGTTGTTTGTTCTGTGTAATGACAAAACATCCTATAGATATGATGTTTCAACCATGGCTCGTGATACCTTGCCTTTGAACACCTATACAACCAATATGGTTCTTGTGCAGGGGGGAGAATACGATGGTTATTTGGGTGTAGAAGTTGTTATTGAGGGTGTAACAGAATATCGAGCGCTTACCAATAATAGCTATAATAGTTATACTGGCATTACATTGAGTTCTTTAAACTATGTTGCCGATCAGATCGATGGATTCAAGAATCAGGGTTTCAAATACGTGGTTGATGATTTGAATTTGGAATGCACGGATGGTGATTCAGACAGTCGAATGAGAGCATTTAACTATAGCGGCGATTCCTACATTGAATTGACGGATGGCGCTTATATGCTGGCGAAACAAGATAACGGCGAGGCGATTGCTTATAACGGTTATGGCGGTCAGTATAAAGTGGATGTTTATAATGGCGCGGATGCGAATTTCTCAGGTGGATTGATATTCAATGCCACAGATTTCGGTTATCTTGATAGTTTTACAGGTTTTCGGGTTGATTTTTTCAGAAATGGACCCAACGGTACAGCAACCGTAAGATTAGTGGAGAAAAATGGAAGAAACGAAGAAGTAATTATTGAGAACCCAAGCGTTGACATCAATACGACGGCTTATGAGTATAATGAAGTTCTACTTATTAAGGATGGAACTGAAGTTTATTGTACAGTAAATGGGGTTACGGCATTTATTGCTGAAGGGGAAGGGTTTGGTGCCTGGGATGCACCTGATGGTTACTTCGGATTATTCGGTATTGGTAAAATGACATTTACTCGATTCAAGGTTGAAAAGCTAGGCTACTAATTAGTTTCAAGGAAGATTCTACGAATAAACAAAAGAGGCTATTATTAGCCTCTTTTGTGTTAGGTATTTCTATTCTTCAGTTGCTCCTATAACAGGTACTTCAGTCATTTCTTCTTCACCTTCTGCAACTTCAACCTCTACAGTCGGTGTAGAAACATGTACAAGCAAACTATCTTCTGATGTTAAAACACGATAACGATCATCCTTCATAATATCCAGCTCGCCGGCTGCTATGGAATCACCAATTTTTAACCCGGCTAGATCAACAATGATGTCATCTGGCATATCCTTTGGAAGACATTCTAGTTTAATTTCGCTGAGCATTTCATTTAAAATTCCATCAGGCGGTAATTTCTCTTTGTTGATGAATTTTATATGTGCTGTTGTTTTAACCAATTCACCCGCAGTCAATACTTGAAAATTCATATGAGCCAATTTATGGCTAACTACTTCGTAGGATACGTTTTTTAACATAGCCAGATATTCTTCACCGTCTACAAGTAATTCTGTTTGTACGCCAACACTTGTACTTTTAAGGAATTTTTCAGCTGCTTTTTGACTCAATTGAATGGAGATCGATGCGTCTAAATTTTTGCCGAACAATACTGCTGGGATGATTCCTTTTTGTCTGAGTTGCTTCGGTTTTAATGCCTCATCTCTTTTTTGAACCTCTAACGTTGCCATTTTTTCCTCCTTATGCAGTCTTTTTAAGAAAAACGCCCTACTCTATTCTAAGAATGAGAGCGCTTGATCTTCTTGCAGAACTTTCTGATAATTATATTATTTCATAATACTCTGTTAAATACAAATATACCCATTTTTTGAAAGAATCTATCTGTTTATTCCATTTGTTTTGTATGGCAAAAATACCCTTAAAATTTTATCCGAATTACTCACGCTTATGGACCCAACGTCGGGTAAAGGAATTAAGTCCCATCATCCTGGAGAAAAGGGTATGATAGATTCTACATAATGAGATATAGTGGAAGAATTCAAGGAAAAGATTAAAAGAATTAAACCAGATAGAATCATCGTACAAACACCAGAGGAAGGTAAGCTGAAAGATACCTTAGGCATTGCGGCAGCGAGAGTAAAAGAGATAGAAAAGCGACTGCGTTGAAAGGATGAGTAGATCGAAACTGGTAGTACACCTACTTGGGTTGATGTTTTTTAGACAACACAATTTCATTCGAGGTTGAGCCCAAGTGGCTCTTTTTTCATTTTCCGAATTCACATCATTGTACGTACTTTATCCAATAGCAATGAAACCAACAGCAGAAGTCATTGGAGGAGTGATAACTATTTGTTTGCTACCCCTTCTAAGTAAAAAAATTCGTCATGAGTTCAAGGAGACAACACATAAATGATTTGCATAATCATCATTGGATAACCGTTGATTTCAAGAGTGATTAACAATCTTAAGATTTCTTAAGTTTCAAAAAATGTAGACTTTAATAAGCGCTTATATAATTGAGTAAATTGAGTAACTAAAGATTTTGGAGGATATAATGAGTCGATTATTAAAAATTGGAATTTTGTATGGAATTATGATGATTATTTTGGAAAATGGATTTTATTTATTTGGATGGATCAGTCCTGAACTTTTAGCAAACTTCGATCAATTTATTATGATCTTGATCCCGGCAGTACTTCTTGCCTTGATTACAAGGACGGATTTGAAAGAGCGATTTAAATTGAAAGGATTCAAGCCATCCACACTTTTGTATATATTTGCCTTGTTCCTAGCCTTATTGCCCATATCGGGGTTCTTAAGCGGACTGACAACATACTTAGTAGGTGTCAATCCAAATGGGGTCGATGCCTATATTGATGCTATGGAAACAAGCTTATTTATGAAATGGTTCTTGATTGCGATTACACCAGCGATCTGTGAAGAAATCATGTTCAGAGGCTTATTGCTCGATAAACGGATTGGTTTGAATATGCATGTCCTCGCCCTTATGAGTGGTTTGATGTTCTCATTGTTTCATGTAGGATATGATCAGTTATTGTATACTTTTCCTCTAGGGCTAGTCTTTGCCTATGTGAGTATTATTTCTGGATCTATTTTTCCTGCAATGATCATGCACCTAATGAATAATTCGCTTGGGATTTTCGCAGAGGTGATAGGGAGTGGTGTTGAAGAAGTGGCTGTTGAAGAAGCCATTAGCTTGGGCAGTTTACTTCCCTTGTTTATCGCAGCATGCTTTGGTATCATCGTGATTGTATTGGTACTTAAACGAATGATAAAAAGTTATAAGTATGATGACAAGCTACGGCTTGCAAAAAACGGGAAAGACGCAGCGCTTTATCGAAAAGAAAAGAAGATCCTTACCTTTATGCCGCAAGTAATCGTATTGATATATGTGTGGATGATGAATGCCTTTTTGCTTATGGGCGCATAGAGTAATAAAAAATGTGTGGCAATTTTGTGCACGTTTGCTATTGGAAATGATTGGAGTATTAGATAGTATGGTAGTGAAAGTTTTTTGATTTTCCATAAGTGAAGGGGTGAATGGTTTGAATAAAAGGATTTTAGTCGCAGAAGATAATTTTGAAATAAGAAAAGTATTAGAATTATACTTGAGCAATGCGGGATATGAAGTGACGGGGGCAGACCATGGTTTGCAAGCTTTAGAAGAGATGAAAACAGTACAGTTCGATCTGGCAATCGTTGATTTAATGATGCCAAAAATGGATGGATTTGAATTGATCCAAGAAGTTCGTAAAGTTTCCAATATGCCGATTTTTATTCTTTCAGCTAAAAATGAAGACTTTACTAAGATCATGGGCTTGAACCTTGGCGCAGATGACTATGTGACAAAACCATTTAATCCATTAGAATTAGTCGCTCGAATCAATGCTTCCTTTCGAAGAATGGATCAAGTGCAAGCGAGCGAGGATAGTCGTGACCATGGACATATCATTGCAATTGGCGATCTGCAGCTTGATTTGAATGCGATGATGTTGAAGAAGAATGGGCAAGAAATCGAGTTGACAGCGACTGAATACAAAGTCTTGTTATTGTTAATGCAAAACCCCAATCAGATTTTTTCAAAACGGAGGATCTGTGAAAACGTCCATGGTGCTTATTATGAGACCGATGAGAATGCAATTATGGTGCATGTCTCTCATATACGAGATAAGATTGGAAACAATATAAATCAAAAATCTTATATTAAGACCATAAGGGGGCTGGGATATAAAATTGAAAATGCCTAAAAGGAGATCCAATCTTTTTTTATCAATGGTTATGGAATTTGTACTATTTGCAATCATTACAGCCGTCATTATTGCGGTGGCAACGGTTGTGATTATCAAGTATTTGTTGGTAGCGACGGGGGATGATTTTATCACCCCGTTTGAAGAAAATTACAGTCAAATCGTAGAAAAAAAGTATGATGAAATTGCGATCGAATCACAATTGGGGGAAGGTTCCTATTTTTTTGTTTTAGATCAAGACCATGGAGTTGTCTATCAGAGTGATTCAGAAAAGGAATTTCCATATACTTCTTTTCAAACAAGTCTGATACCTGGTGAAGGTGATAGTATCGTTTTTGTCGATCAAGCAATTGATGATGCTCAATATGGAGACCTTGAAAAGATTGAATATACAGACGAAGAAGGGAAAATTAAGACTTTCTACTTAATTAATGAGAAAAGAGAAGTGGTCTATTCCAACAATCCCAATCTTCCACAAAAACTTTCTCAACTAGATTATGAGTGCATTCGAGGCAAAAATGAGACCTTTGGACTTAGTAAGGCGGACTACAGTGACGCTGAAGGACTACAATACCAAATTGTCTTTTTCAATTATTTGGATCAAGCGGATTCATTTTTAACACGCTTTCTGAAAACCATCGGATACATTTTGGCTGTACTATTAATTCTTATGGGGATGGCTAGTCTGCTATATTTGCTTCGTTTGAATCAAAAGGTGAATAAGCCACTGCTTATATTGGAAGAAGCAATCTTGGATTTTGAAATTGGAAAAGATAAAAAACCAATCGCATACAAAGGCCCCAGAGAATTTGAAGAAATTTGTGATAAGTTTAATGCGATGACAGAAAGACTGAATGAAACACAAGAAGAGAAACAGAAGATGCTGGCAGATTTGTCGCATGATCTAAAGACGCCGATCACCATACTACAAACCTATGTGCGCGCATTGAACGATGGGGTTGTAGTTGAAGACGAGAAAACTGAATATCTAGAAGCCATCTATGACAAATCGAATGAATTGTCTGACTTGGTTACCTTATTTAGTGAGTATAGTAAGCTTGGCCGCAATGATTTTTCATTGCAGCTTGAAGAAGTTGATGTGACATCTTTTCTTAGAGAGTATTTAATTGAAAAATATAACGAACTTGAACGGTTGGGATACGGATTGGAAGTGGTTCTGGGAGACGTGCCGACACCTGCGTTAATCGATCCTTTTCAGTTTAAGCGTGTTTTTGACAACCTACTGTCAAATGTCCTTAAGTATAATCCGCAGGGGACTATGATTCGAATTGAATTAGAACGAACAGAGGATCAGATCTGCATTCGATTTGGTGACTATGGTTGCGGAGTTGAGGAAAGTATACGAGACAAAATTTTTGACGTCTTTGTAACGGGGGATGCTTCCCGTACACAGGGAAAAGGCAGCGGACTAGGCTTGGCAATTGTAAAAAAACTGGTTGAACTTCATAAAGGCAAGATTCACTTGCTTCCATTTGACGCAAGTGATCGGGCTACCGAGTTTGTCATTAGCTTACCCATGCAAACGGAATAGACCAAAGCTTAATAAATCTTAAAATTCATACAAGCTTCCCTTAATATGCAAATAATAAAATGAGTATAACAATTAGATCATCAGTTAATTTTGGGAGGTAAGAAATGACAGCTAAGGAGAAACAAGCAATCAAATTTGCAGCATTGTATGTAGGGGTTATGGGGCTAGGCATGTATGTGATGTATCATATTTTTGGTATTTCCTACGACAGTCCTAATATTGCAAAGGTGTTAATCTATGTAGAAGTAGCTTTAACGGCAATCGCGGTAGGGGTGAATAATCATTTTTTTAATAATGCAGGTTTTAAAAAACTCGATCCAAAAGGACTAAAGTGGTTTATCCCTTATTTCATAATTTTGGCGGTCATTCTTGCTTTAATTATATTTACAGCTGATCGGGAAAAGGGCTTCAATATATGGTTAACCGTTCAAATTTTGGTTACAACACTTTTGGTTGGAATTTCAGAAGAGGTTATGTTTCGAGGAATTGTATTTCATACGTTTTTGGAAAATGGCAATGTGAAAAGAGCGATATTTATTAGTGCAATCGCATTTGCTCTCTTGCATAGTGTGAATGTGCTAGGTGGTTTGCCTTTAGCTGGTATGCTATATCAACTGTTTTCAACTTTTGTATTTGGCATGATCTTTGCCTGTCTTGCCTACAAGATGAAGAACCTGACCTTATTGATTGTCTATCATTGGATCTGGGATTTCGCACTTGTGTCTTCCAGCGTTATGCATACTTCAATCGGTATCATTACATCGTTTGCAAGTGTATTTGGATTGGTTTATGCCTTGATATTATTGAAGTCAATTGGGAGAAAGTCACAAGCAAACTAGTTTAGTTAAAGACGAGGAGTCATCTGTTTTCAGATGACTCTTTTTTGATAAATGCATGTTCGTGATTGGGAAAGAGACAAGAAAATTTTCGAATTATGATCCGATAGAGAATGGAAAGTCTTCTACGGGGAGGGTACTTCCCTTGGTGGCAACAACCTTGGCAGAGATTTTATTGGCAATACTCAGACTTTCCACGTAGCTATAGCCCAATTTTCGGCAGGCTATGATGGCACCGATATGGGAATCACCAGCCCCAATGGTATCAACGACTTTTGTTGGTTGAACAGGAATATGATGCATTTCTTGATCATCAAAAACGAAAGAACCATTGTCGCCGTCAGTAATGATAACGGTGTTGTGACTACGAGCATACAAGGCGGTTGCAGCTTGTTCTAGGGTCTCTTTTTTTGTATAGGTCATGATCTCTTCTCGATTGAGGTGTACAACTGGAGACAGTAAAAACAATTCATCCAATTTATTTTTTTCGATATTGGGGAAACGAGGACCTGGGGCAAAGTATATTTCTAAGTTCTTGTTCTTTTTTAAAAAGGAAACAATCTCATCACCTGTGGGTTCTTCAATCTCTAAGCCACAAATGTAGGCGCTGTCATAGTCCTTCATGTTGATATGATTTAACCATTTTTCTTGAAAGGTATATTCTGCACCATGGTAGGAAAGGAAGGTTCGCTCTCCATCGGGCTCTACATAACAATAGCAACATCCACTATCTTGCTCTTTAATTCGAATGAAGGGATCAAGCCCGCGTTCAGTCAGTTGTTTAGCAACATAATCCCCATAGACTCCGGTCCCAATAGGAGAGCAGAAGAGGTGAGGGACTTGAAACAATTGAACAATATTTTGTACATTAAAGGCACAACCTCCAAGAACCATGGTTTGTTGTTTAATGTGTAGATCTTGAGCAGTACGCGGCAAGCCGGTAACATCGAGTATGATATCTAAGACTGTTGAACCAATGATCAGGGTTTGTTTCATGGTTGCCTCCGTTTTATTTTTATTTACTCTGGCATTATACCATTAAAAGCGAACGAAATGAAGAAATATATCTTAATCATACGGATTAAGCCCTAAGCAGTTTGGATATTTCTTGATTTGCACATATTTTGATGACTTTGGTGGAGGAGAAAGCGAAAGATAGGGAAAAAAGCCAAGTTGCTATATGTATTTGACATATACTTTTTATCTGTTATCTTGTTACTAGGGTATATGTATTTTACATATACTGAAAAGTAAAGGAGTGATGAAATGAATGGAACCTTGTACGCCATAGCAGGTGGGCTCCTCGTACTTTCATTTTTGAAAGACAGGAAGAAGTCGATGATGGCACTGAAGAAGGCTTATAAATCCTTGCTTAAGAATATGATGATGCTGATCGGCATGATGGTGCTTATGGGCGTGGTATTTAGTTTTGTGAATGTTGATCTGATTGGTCGTGTATTTGGTAGTGGATCAGGAATATATGGCATACTACTGGGCCTAGGCATAGGGGTTGTATCCTTTATTCCTAGCTTTATTGCTTTTCCTTTAGGGGCAACCTTGATTGAAAATGGAGCAGGTTATGCACAGGTTGCTGGTTTTATCTCTTCTTTGATGGGCGTGGGCATTGTGAGCCTTCCCATGGAGATTGAGTATTTTGGTAAGAAAGCGGCCATTCTTCGTAACATATTTGCGATTGTAGCAAGCGTCCTATTTATTGTTGTGATCGGAGGTTTATTATGATTAAGTTTATAAAAGGCAACAAACTGATTGTACTTTCAATGCTTTCTCTAGTCGTTTTGTATTTGATTTCTCCTTCAAAGGGAGACATTGCGGTATTGAATGCATTTGATAACTTTGCCGCAGTAGGCATGGTCCTTCCTCCCATATTTATTTTAATCGGGCTTTTGGATGTTTGGGTGCCAAAAGAAGTTATGGTAAAATATATGGGAAAGAAATCAGGTGCTTTAGGTGGGTTGATTGCAGTTTTATTGGGTTCCTTTGGAGCCGGCCCCTTGGTCGTTGCATTTCCCATAGCCGCTCTCTTAATTAGAAAAGGGGCAAGACTGGCCTATGTATTTTTATTCCTAGGGGCTTGGACCAGTGTGAAATTACCGATCTTCATGTTTGAGTGGGTGAACTTGGGTGGTCTTTTTACCATGGTTCATGTTGCAACTAGCATGACTGTTTATGTAATCAGTGGATTTGTAATAGAGAAGATTTTATCTTCTGCCAATCAGGAAGAAATTATGGAAAAAGCGGAAAAAGCAGCATAGTGGAGGTAGTCATGAAAAGTAAACATAAAGGCAGACACGCGCCAGCATTTATTTTGTTGGCAATTGCTTTAGAACCCAATCATGGTTTGGGCATATTGAATAAACTACAAGAGATTGCTCCTGGCAACCGGTTGGATACTGCTGTCATCTATAGAAAGCTAAGTGAGATGGAAAAGACCGGTTGTATCACATCCCAATGGGTTGAAAGTGAAGCGGGACCGAAAAAAAAGGTGTATAAAATCACGGAACATGGGATGGAACAGCTTCAAGAATTCAAAGTGGATATCGAGCGCAGTATGGCTACCCTCAATTGCTTTCTAAAGTCATATGAAAATGAAGTGATGAAGGAAGAAAAGCCCGATGGTAAGATGGAGGCTAATGTATGAGTAAGGTATTTAATTCGAAGTCAAAAGACAAGCTAGATCATCCAAAGCGTAGAAAAGCATTGCCGCCTAGGGAGACCTTGCTTCAGTTGGGATTGCAAGTCAGTGATATTGTAGCAGATATTGGTTGTGGTACAGGATATTTCACAATCCCTGCCTTGGATATAGTAGGAGGGGATGTTTATGCAATCGACATCTCTGACGAAATGCTTGACTCTGTCAAATCGAAAGTCTCTTCTGAGCGTTTAAAGTTGGTAAAATCAGATTTCAATCATTTAATGATCGCAGATGAGTCTTCTAGCTTTGCACTCTTATCCATGGTTCTCCATGAAGTGGACGACCCAAGGAAATTTTTACAAGAGGTCAATCGAGTATTGAAAAAAGACGGAAGACTTGCTATCATCGAATGGAAGAAAATTGAGATGAAGATGGGCCCAAGATATAGCCACCGCATGGATATAGCAGATATCGAAAAGTATACGGGTGGGAGTTTTGTCCTAGTCAAAGAAATTGACTTAAGTGAAAACTTCTATGGATGTGTATGGAAGAAGAGAGCGAAGTAATACTATTTCATTTTAATTGGAATTTGAATTTCTGTAATAAACTCATCTGATGAATCCGAGTAATCGTTATCCACAATATTGTATTCGAATGAATCACCGGCAATCTTGTAATTGTTGTCGGCAATCCAATCAACGAGTGTCTGATAATGTTTTGCTAAATTTTCATAAGGACCGATAACGGTCAAACATGCATAGGTACTCGCGGGTTGCAAAATTAATTGCGCGTCAGTTGTCTGATCTGCGGATTCAATTTCAATGAAATATCTGAATTGATTAAAGATGCCCTTTTCCATATCGCATTTTGCTAGAGAAGTATAAACTTCACCTTCTACAAGCCACGAACTCATTTTAAGAAAATTTTCACTTTTTTTAAAGATTTCTTTTATCTCAACTGAATCTTCGAGTCCATAGGTTTCTAAAAATATCCCTCTTCGAGCTTGCAGAGTTGTCACGGTTATTTGGCCTAATTTGGTTTTGGCATATTCAAAAAGCTCGAGTTTTGAATTTATCTTATGTTTCAAATTAGTAAGCTGCTGAATTCTTAAATCTACTTCCTCATTCTTTTTCTTAAGCATTTCAAATAATTTGTCTGCGTTTTTGTTTTCCATGTAGTCATCGATTTCACCTAAAGAAATACCTAAGTTTTTCAAAAAAAGAATACGACCTAATTTAAACATGCTATCAAGATCATAGTATCTGTAGCTGTTTTCAGAATCATGTTCTGGTTTAAGTAAGTTCTTTTTTTCGTAATGTCTAAGGGTATCGGTAGTAATGTTGAACATTTTAGCCAGCTCACCAATCAGGAATTTATCTTTCATAATTTCTCACTTTCATGTTTGTATTTAGCGAATATCTTTTATTATATCAAAAAAACGTTTGACATTGGAGTAAGTCCAATGTCTATATTTGATTTATAGACAATATATCGTTACCAAAAAGGAGAATACAATCATGAGTAATTACAATGCAGTATCATCAAGAAATACAGAAAATGCACCGCAAGGTATTGGTCTATATTCACAAACCGTAGCTTACTCTCATTACAATAATCTTTCAGCTCAATTACCTATTGATCCTAAAAGTGGGAAATTGGTAGCGGGTGGTGTAAAAGAGCAAGCGGAACAATGCTTTAAAAATATCAAAGCAATAATTGACAGCATCAACCATGTGATGAGCGATATTGTTAGAGTTACTGTATTCGTTAAGAATATCAAAGATCTTGATGTGGTCGACGAAGTTTATAAAACCTTCTTCCCAACCTATGTTCCTACACAGACAAAAGTTGCTGTTGCAGCCTTACCTATGGACGCTTTGGTTCAAATTGAAGCGCTTGTTTCACACGGTGAAGGTACAATTCCAAATGCACCACAATCGGGAGACCTTATAAAGCTTACAAATAACACAGCAAATGCGCCAACAAGTTCTCTATCGACGCAAGCTGTTGCTTTTTCTCATTATAACAATCTTTCAGCTCAATTGCCGATTGATCCTAAATCGGGCAGATTGGTAACCGGAGGTGTAAAAGAGCAAGCTGGACAATGCTTAAAGAATATCAAGGCAATTTTAGAAAGTATAGACGTACCTTTCGACGACATTGTTAAAATGACTATCTTTCTTAAAAACTTCTCGGAGCTTGAAGCAGTAGACGAAGTTTATACAAGGTTTTTCCCAGACTCGGCTATCGCAAGAGCAGTAGCCTATGTCCCTGCCCGTACAACAATTGCAGCATCAGCTTTACCTATGGACGCTTTGGTACAAATTGAAGCAGTGGTATCACACGGAGATGGTACACCGCCACAACTTGTTGAAGACAGACATGGACTTATCATAGAAGCAAATAATACAGAAAATGCGCCAATAAATCCTCTATCTACACAAACAGTCGCGTTTTCTCATTACAATCATCTTTCAGCCCAATTGCCTGTAGACGCAAAAACGGGTGAAATGGTAGCGGGTGGTGTTAAAGAGCAGGCTGAACAGTGCTTAAAAAACATCAAAGCCATTATAGAAAGTATCGATCATGTTATGGAAGATGTGGTTAAAGTGAATATCTTTCTTAAAAATATCG
The DNA here is from genome assembly GCA_036323355.1 of Gottschalkiaceae bacterium SANA. Lineage (GTDB taxonomy): Bacteria > Bacillota > Clostridia > Tissierellales > GPF-1 > GPF-1. The sequence continues at coordinate 1,502,482 of AP028876.1, forward strand.
AAGATATTGATGCTGTAGATGAAGTTTACACAAGTTTCTTCCCAAGCGGTGTTCCTGCTCGAAGAACAGTTGGGGTATCAGCTTTACCTCAAGATGCTTTAATCCAAATTGATGTAGTTGTAGCGAATGCTGAAGGCACACCGCCAATTGCATAGTAAGTAACATAGATCTGAAAGTAGAAGAAAGTTACTATTTAAGGCCACTGTATAGTGGTCTTTTATAATGCGCTGCATACTTGCTGACTATTTGATAATTGTTATAATCCACGAATGGAGAAACTATCTTACTAAACCGTTCAGAAAGAATATCAAATGATAATTTTATTAATCGTTTTTTCTATCGAGCAGTAAAAAACGATTTAATTTGCGAGGGATCAGATGAGTATGCGAGTATATTATTTGCATATATTGATGGAAAATTGTACCTGTCAATTAACAAAAAGTCTAGCCGGAAGAAGGCGTAGCGGATAGAAAGATGTGGAAAACAGAAAAATGATATTGAGAAAGAGTCTGGATTAATAATGAGAATTGCCTGTTTTCCATCTTCTTTACATTTTGATGTTTCTATCGTCGAACTATCATTTGAAATTTATGTTGATTGTTTTAGAAGGTAAATTGAATAATGAAAAGCCCTGAATTTATTGAATTCAGGGCTTTTTTCGGATGGTTGATAAATTTAATTCAGATGACAGTTCTGGATGCTTAATAAAATAGGAAATCAAGATGGTACTTAGAATAACGCCACTCCAAATGAGAGTAACCTTTAAATTGAGTGACTGAGTCAGATAAGTAATCGTGAACATTCCTTGTAAGGTATTCCCCCATGCATGCAGCAATACACAAGCGATCGTTGACCTTGTTATTTGATAAAGCAAGCCGATGATGAAACTAAATGAGATGCAGTAGACAAAGAATGATAAGAAATTCATGTCTGATTGATTTGCAGATTGAACGAACCAAAGAGGGAAATGCCATAGACCCCATATGATACCAATAAGTAATGAAGTAAGAGCAAAAGAACAATTTTTTTCAAGAAGAGGTTGCAAATAACCACGCCAGCCAACTTCTTCTAGACCTCCGCCCAGTATCATTAGTGGGAATAGTAATAGGAAATAGGTTGGCGGATTTCCTAAATATGTTTCGTTAGCAGCATTGATTAGAAATAAACCTAAGAAAAAAAATGGTGTTACCCAAATCGTCTTCTTGAAATTGGGCGTATCTAAGATAATTTTCAGAAACGAAGTGAAATTTGTAAACCGCTTTTGCCGAAAGAATAATATGGCTGATGCATAAACCGGAGAAAGACCTGCGCCGAAAGCGATAAGTAGGAAGGTTAGCACGAAACCAACAGTACCGCTTAATATTTTTGAAGTCTCTCCAAGGATGATCAGTCCTTCAACACTCCAAGCAAAAATAAAAACAAGGATGAGGTAATTTCTGATTTGAATATTGGTTTGATCGCGCATAAGATATTTTTCTCCTTTGATTATTGTTCCAATCCTAGAAAGTAAAGTATCGTTTTTGCAAGTATTTCAAATTGTTCTGTAATATAAGTTTCCTCGTTGTTTTCCATTGAAAGAATCGCAGCGTCATTAGCAATTCCATCGATGGCAGATTGTGTAAATTTTAAGAGGTTGTTAAAAGGCACAGTCGGTTTTAGGCGACCATTATTGATGTTATCTTGAATACAAACAATTATGTTAAGTTGGGCTTTGTTGAGAGTTTGATGGAAGATCAACTTTTCAACAACCGTTTTTTTCTTTTCAGAATCGAAAGCATACATGACAAGTAAACTAAAAAGCATTTTTCCGCCTAGGGTATCCTGCAATTCCTTAATGTATTCTCCTATGGATCGGATGCTATCGGATATTGAATCGGCTAATGAACGATCAGATTCAATCAACTGGTTTATCGATAAATCGATTTCAACGGTTGGTGTTGCCTGATTGATTGCTTCCAAGAAAATTTCATCAACACTTGAGTAATAGCGATAGATACCTCCTTGACTGAAACCAGTTTTCGAGATAATGTCACGCATCGTAATTTGAGAAAGTGGTTTTTCTTGAAAGACAAGGCGAGCGCTTTGAATAATCGCATCTTTCTTATTTGAGATATAGCTTTCCGTAACTTTTGGCATGTTTTACCTCCGTTAGATCTAATATAAATGACATGATGTCATTTTCGATATGATCTTATCATATGAAATGAGGTTTGTAAAATAAAAATGAGATAGTGTCATTTTAAAAAGTGTTCAGAGGTATTAGGCTTCATAAAAATCGATTCTTTTAAAGCCTGTGGTTTTGAGGGATGATCTTATGAAGACTAGGGTGGAATTGATTTGCGAGAGTATTGTGCATTTCCAGGGGATGGCGGTGTGGTTTGTGGTGCTGAAGCTGGAGATTTGGACGTAGGGAACAAAGCGCAACAAGCGACATAGAAAGCCATCTCAATGTCTGATATAATGGGTGCAGTTCATATGCATCCGCGAGCAAGTTGCAATGTGAAGTTATATTCGCTATATATCAGAGAATACGTGAGGTAATGCTAATGGAAACAGAACGATTTATTTACAATTTAAATTATCCAGTTAAGGAAAAAGAACTTTGCGAACTTGAGGTCAGATCTCTTTTTAACTTTGATTTGAAAGAAAAAGTCTTTTTTGAAAGTAGAAAAATTCATCCTTCCGTAAGTCCATATTTAAAAAATAGGTTGGAGATTATATACAAGGCTGCCACCTTATTGGAAATTGTAGAGTTGGTAACTCAAGCGAAGATAGAAGCACCAGATTTCATGGTTAAATATCTTGAATTGGAAAAAAATGAGCTGCTTCTTAAGAATAGACGCGAGAATTGCAAAGCGGTAGGTCTAAAGATTGGGGGATTTCCTTGTTATACGGCACCTAAATACCTATTTGGACTTTCTTTTTATAAGGGAAACTGGTATTTTGGGAAATTAGTAGAGCGAAGTCTTCAGTGGAGAGCGCACAATGAAAAACCCCATGCCTATTCAAGTTCTTTGAGTCTGAATATAGCAAAGGCTCTCATTAATATTGCTGGAAATGGCGATACATCCAAGCGATTAATAGATCCCTGCTGTGGTGTTGGAACGGTATTATTAGAAGGTGTTTGGGCAGGGTATGACGTTACAGGTTGGGAAATCAATAGTAAAATTGCGGAGGATGCTCGAGGAAATTTGAGACACTTTAACTATGATGTTACGATTACGACAGGAGATATTGAGAATATAGAGGGGCGTTTTGATGCTTCTATTATTGATCTTCCTTATGGAAATTTCAGCTTCAAAGATGATGAAAATCAATTGAAAATCATTAGAAATGCAAAAAGAATATCAGATAAAATTGTATTGGTTTCTTCAGAAGATATTAGAGAAGAACTTGGTAAGGAAAATCTCAACATTATGGATCACTGTAAAATTGGGAAGAATACAAACAGCGCTTTTTGGCGCTATATTTGGGTCTGCGAAAATGGAGAAAGTGACCATCGCGAGTGATTTTTTAAACGCAAATGAAGTGAACGCTTTTCTCGTTCTTTTAAAAGTACAAAAGACATCATCGTGGGAAATAGGGTACCTATATTGACATGAAATCATCTTTGAGTCAAGTTAAATAAATGTGTACTTTCCTTCGATCATTCAATTAAGCAACAGTAAGGATTCGATGATTGAGCGCTTTTATCTACGATTACAGAAGTTATTTTGATAGTAGGTCAGATAACGAATGTGCTATAATCTAGACAAGAGGACTCTATTTTTTCGTAAATGAATGTCACATATAAGGGGGTGCGTAATTTGAAAAGCAAGATTTGTATTATTGGAGTTGAAGATTCAATTGAACTGGTTAAGCTAATATCTGAAGAGTTTCATAATGCCGCAGAGTTTGTATTTTATTCGTATACAAAGGTATCTGATATTCTTACGTTTATAAAACGGACATCTGACATTGACATTATTATGTTTACAGGGAGATATCCATATAATTATTTCAAGCGGAATACATTAATCGACATTCCTTATTTTGCTGTATCAAAATCTAATGAAACTTTGATTGAAGCGTTTTGGCGAATCAGAAATGAAAATTTAGATTTTACTAGAGTAAGTATTGATCGTTCTCCTGAAAGTCAGATCATAAAAATGTTGGAGATACTGGAGATCCCAACGAAAGAAATACAATTGATAGGGGATTCATCAAAAGTGGATTTAGATGAAATCTATCACTTCCACAAAAACAATTGCGATAAGGGTAAGACTGAAGCGATCATTTCATCAAACTATAAAGTATATTGTCGATTGATACAAGAAGGGTATAAAGCGTATCGCGTATTGCCTTCTAGGGTTTTGTTGAGAGAAAGCATAAAAAGAGCGATAGCAATAGCTGGAACAGAGAAAATTAAAAGTACTCAAGTTGCTGTACAAATTATTAGAATCAACGATTCAAAAGAGGACAAGATTACAAAATACAACCAGTTAAAATTGCTGAATCGGTTTGATAGTATTCTAATCGATTATACGCATGAGATTGAAGGCACTTATTTAAAATTTGGTCATAATGAGTATATGATTTTTACAACGAGAGGATTTATTGGAATTGGAGATGTTGAGAGCAAGATCGGTATGCTTGTAGAGCAATCTGAAAAGTTAGAGATTTCATTTTCAACAGGTATAGGATACGGAAATTCAATTATGCGTTCTGAAAAAAACTCTCGAATTGCATTAAAACATGCAATGAAGGAAGAAAAGAGTGGTTGTTATATTGTTGATGATGACTCGACATTGACCGGTCCTTTTTTTGGAATGAATAGCTATAATCTGAGTTATCGTTTGGTAAGTGTTGATGAAAAGCTCGCTAAAATTTCTAAAAAAACAGGTGTGAGTGAGAAATACTTATCTATGATAAAAGCCATTGTATCGCAAAGAGGGGATAATAAGTTTAGCGCGGAGGATTTAGCGGAATTTTTAAATTTGAGCCAGCGAAGCGCATTGAGAATTTTGAATAAACTTGAGGCAGGAAGCGTTGCTGAAAATGTTGGGAAAAGTAGTGATAATACGAAGGGGCGGCCTAAAAAAATATATCAAATGAATTTATAGATAAAAGAGAGGCGAATTTTTGCTGGTGGAAATTAAATTCTACGGCAAAAATTCTTTTTTTTTGACTCTTGCTCTTTTGAGAAGATTATGTTATCTTTAATTTAAGACATGTCGGTAAGTGGACCAAAAACAAAGGAGGGTAAAATGAATAAAGGTAAAGAGAGTAAGTTTAGAGGGAAGATGTCTTTTCCTCACACCTATGTAATTATAATGAGTATTGTTCTTTTAGCTGCACTTCTTACTTATGTAATACCAGCTGGTCAGTACGAGCGAGTTAAAGATGAAGTGGTCGGGAAAACGATTGTAGTGGCAGATCAGTTTGAATATGTAGAGAATACTCCTGTTAGTTTATTCGATATACCTGATAAAATTGTTGCTTCCTTAAATAAGTCAAGTAGCATAATTTTCATCATTTTGATTGTAGGTGGTGCATTTCAGGTAATAATTGCTACCGGTGTCTTTCAAGTATTCACAACGATGTTAACTAAGAAGTTCTCTGGTAATGAGAATATTATTATTCCAGCTTTTGTAACAATATTTGCTTTAGCGTGTACTTCGATGGGGGTAAATACCTTTATTGGATTTGCGCCTATTGCTATCATTTTAGCCCGGAGTATGGGGTTTGATGCCTTGGTTGGCGTATCCATGGTCATGCTGGGCGGCGCGATTGGATTTGGTACAGGTACATTAAATCCATTTTCTACTGGGGTGGCTCAAACAATTGCAGAGTTGCCGATGTTCTCAGGGATTGGATTTCGATTTGCAAGCTTAGTCGTATTTTTGATTGTGACAAACATCTATATTATTCGCTATGCTAAAAAAATACGAAGTAATCCGGAATCTAGTATTGTATTTGAACTGGAGCAACAAGAAAAAAACTTGTCGACAGGTGTTGAAGAGTTTCCAAAAGCCGAATTGAAACATTTCTTAGTTTTGGCGGTAGTAGTAGGGGCTTTCGCTTGCATTATGTACGGTAGTACTCATTGGGGTTGGAAAACGAACAATAACTCTGCAATGTTTATTTGGATGGCCATTATCGGTGGTTTTGCAGGTGGCATGGGACCAAGTAGAGTTGCGACAGAATTTGTTTCTGGTGCAAGGAAATTGGTATTTGGAGCTCTTCTAATTGGTATCGCACGAGCGACATCAATTATTCTAGTGGATGGAAATATTTTAGATACAGTTGTTCGCTCCCTTGCTTCTGGTTTGCTTGTATTGCCAGGACCGCTAAGAGCAGTGGGAATGTTTTTTTCTCAAATTATCATTAACTGCTTTATTGTTTCAGGAAGCGGTCAAGCGGCAGTTACTATGCCAATTATGATTCCTGTTGCTGATTTAGTAGGAGTTACTAGACAAACAGCTGTACTCGCGTTTAACTTTGGGGATGGTTTTTCGAATTACGTTCTTCCTACGTCTTCAGCTTTGATGGGTATGCTAGCGATTTCTAATATTCCTTATGATAGATGGATGAAGTATATGTGGAAGCTATTTGGTATTTGGGTCATTACGGGAAGCGCACTTTTGCTAATTGCATATGCGATTAACTATGGACCTTTTTAAAAAAAGATTGCATAATGATTCATAGAATATTAGGATAAGCGATATATTCATAGTTGATGACTTTTTGGCTCTTATACGAATGTTGATGAATGCTCCGTATAGGAAAACAACTATACGGAGTTTATTCACGCTCTTTCTCGATGTTGGAAATAGATGATTGCATTGAAAGTTTTGAGTCTATGATATTGAGATCGTGAGTCGTCAAGGATTAAAGAAAAATAATACAAAAATTATGGAGGAGAGTATGCCCGGTAAGAAGGCATGCAAAAACATATGAAAACTAAACTTGGGTCAAGAATTGATCAAAATAGAACGAGTATCACCGATATGGCAGATACAATATTTGATAATCCAGAAATAGGGGGCCAAGAATTTGAAGCCTTACAGACTTTAACTGGTTATTTAGAAGAAAATGGTTTCACCGTTGAACGAGGCGTGGGTGGTTTGGAAACTGCCTTTAGAGCTGTTTATCAAAATGGCGATGGTGGTCCTGCTATTGGGCTATTATGTGAATATGATGCGATAGAAGGGATAGGACATGCTTGTGCACATCAAATGCAAGGCCCATCAATTGTATATGCCGCAACAGCGATTAAAGAGGTTGTAAAAAATGAGAATTATAAATTAGTTGTATATGGTACACCTGCAGAAGAAACTTTTGGCGGAAAGATCAAAATGCTCGAAAATGGATGCTTTAAGGATATTGAAGTGGCTTTGATGATGCATGGATCACCAACGACTACAACCGATTTGAAATCTCTTGCAATGAATAAGATGCTAGTTGAGTTCCATGGAAGAAGCTCTCATGCGGCATTAAAACCAGAAGAGGGAAGAAGTGCATTAGACAGTGTATTATTATTGGCAAATGGAGTTGAATTTTTAAGGGAGCATGTTCGTGATGATGTGAGAATTCACTATTCGATAATCAATGGCGGCGGACCGTCAAATGTTGTTCCAAAGTATGCATCAGTGGAATTTTCTCTCAGGTCTTATGATCGCGAATATTTAAATCAAGTTGTAGAACGATTTGAGAAAATAGTAAAAGGTGCGGCTTTAATGACAGAAACAGAGTACAAAGTGACCTTACTTAAGGCTTTGAATAATAAGATCCCAGTAAAGGTTCTAAATGATTTGCTGATGAAAAATGCAAGAGAATTAAATGCACCAGCAATAAGTGCGCCTAGAGAGAAGACTGGATCAACAGATTTTGGAAATGTGATGTACGAGTTACCTGGATCTTGTATTCGAGTAGCTTTTGTTCCAAAGGGAGCATCCTCACACTCGCAAACTTATCTCGATGCCGGGAAAACAGAAAAGGCGCATGATGCAACGATACTTGCGACAAAAATATTAGCTTATTCGGTTTATGATCTAATCGTAGACGAGCAGCTATGGAGCGCGATGAAGGAAGAGTTTGAGACGAATAAAACGAATAGATAATTCGATACAGGATTTCTGGGGGGAGGAGACCTATGACGATAACGTGTGGTTATGAGCGAAAGTCTGATTGTGTTGTCACAGTTATGTTGACTGATGGTGATATTGATATTGAGATTTATTCTAAAATAGAGAAATTGTTTGGAAATCAAATGAGGAATGCTGTAAAAGGTGGGGCAGAAGATCTAGGTGTGAAAGGAGCTAAAATTATTGTAAATGATTTTGGAGCCCTAGATTTTGTGATAAAGGCGCGCACGAAAACAGCATTACGGGAAGCAATGTCAAGGAGAGGCTAAATGAGTAATTTGAGAAGAACGATGTTATTTTGCCCTGCAAGCAATCCAAAATTGTTGTTTACAGCAATGATTTATAAGCCAGATTGTATTTTGTTTGATTTGGAGGATTCAGTTGCATACAAAGATAAAATTGCTTCTCGGGACTTGTTGGTAGAAGCATTAAAAAGTGTTGATTATAAAGGCTGTGAAGTGTTTGCAAGGATTAATTCGCTTGATGGTGAATTTGGAGAAGAGGATGTTCGCGAACTTGTAAAAGCAGGTTTAAGGAAGATCAGACTTCCTATGTGTGAAAGTAAGCTTGATGTCAGAACGTTGGCAGAACTTTTGGATGAAGTTGAAGAAAAAAACAATATTGAAAATGGAAGTGTGAAGATACAATGTTCGCTTGAGACGCCAAAAGGTGTTCATCATTCTCTTTCTATAGCAACAGCATCAAAACGGGTTATATCTATTTCTTTTGGTGCAGAAGATTTTACTAGAACATTGGGTGTGAATCGAACAAAAAACGGCGTCGAATTGGCGTATGCGAGAGGATTGATTGTGTTAAATGCAAGTATTGCTGGTGTGGATGCGATTGATACAGTATATGCGGATATTGCTGATGTTGAAGGTTTTTTAGCAGAAGTGAAGAATGCAAAGGCGATTGGCTTCGCTGGCAAGTCATGTGTTCATCCGTCTCAAATACCACTTGTTCATGACATCTACTCGCCAAGTGAAGAGGAAATTGAATGGGCAATTAAAATTTTAAAGGCCTCTCAAGCTGCAAATATTAATGAGGGTGGCGTAATATTGGTAGAAGGTAAAATGGTTGATATTCCTGTTATTGAAAAGGCTAAGCGCGTATTAAAACTTGCGCAAGTCACAATAGAAAATGGAGGTATTGATGAGTAACGAGTCTGGAAGAGAAATACCAAAATCGATTTATGGATATGGAAAAACGACATGCTATGCCGGACCGTTTAGTACCATACCGACTGGGGAAAAGGTGTCAGTGAGAAATGCATGCTCATTTCCTGGACAACAGAAGAAGTTAGGAAGTGTTAAAGAAGCGATTCAGCGAGTAAATTTGAAGGATGGTATGGCCATATCGTTTCATCATCATTTAAGAAATGGTGATGAGGTAATGAATTTAGTCCTCAATGAAATTGCTGAATTAGGGATAAAAAATATAACGATTCACGTATCCTCTTTATCTTCTGCGCATGAACCGTTAATTGAACATATAAGAAATGGTGTTGTAACGGACATTAGTACATCGGGATTACGAGGAACGCTTGGAAAATTACAATCGAAAGAAAATATATTGGGAAGACCTGTGGTGTTTCGGACACACGGTGGAAGAGCGAGAGCGATAGAAGAAGGCAATATTAAAATTGATGTTGCTTTTATTGCAGCCGCCTGTTGTGACGATATGGGGAATATGAACGGCATCGAAGGACCTTCAGCATTTGGAGCGATGGGATATCCCATTGTTGATGCCCAATATGCTGATTCTGTAGTAGCAATTACAGATAATTTGCAACCTTTTCCAATATGGAATATCTCGATTCCAATGACATTGGTTGATTATGTTGTAGAGGTAGATAACATCGGGGATTCGAATAAAATTGCTTCCGGAGCAACTCGAGTTACAAATAATCCCACAGATTTACTGATAGCAGAAAATGCAGCTAAAGTATTAATTGCTCTAGGGTGTATAAAAAATGGTTTCTCATTTCAAGCAGGATCTGGCGGACCTTCTTTAGCAGTTTGTAAGTTTCTTAGAAGCTATATGGAGAAAAATGAAATCGTAGGAAGTTTTGCAGCAGGTGGTGTTACGGGCTATTTGGTAGATATGTTAAGAGATGGGTTATTCAAGGTGCTTTTGGACACTCAAACATTTGATGCGAGGGCAGTTCGCTCTTTGAAAGAAAATGCGAATCATGTTGAAATGTCAGCATCAATGTATGCCAATCCTCATAACAAATCATGTACGGCACATCAACTGGATGTCATGATTTTATCTGCAACGGAGATTGATGAGTCCTTTAATTTGAATTCGATTACTGGATCAACGGGGATGATTATGGGTGCGCTTGGAGGTGCACCGGATACAGCTGCTGGTTCAAAAATCACTGTGGTGGTTGCGCCAACAATGAGAAAAAGAATTCCAATCGTGGTAGAGAAAGTGACCAATATTGCAACTCCAGGGGAAACCATAGATATACTAGTTACTGAAAGAGGCATTTGTGTTAATCCAAGAAGAATGGAACTGCGAAAAAAATTGAATGAAACGGATTTAGAAGTATTATCAATTCAAGAATTAAGAAAAAATGTTGAAAAGTTGACTGGGAAACCAGAAAAAATAAAATACACAGATGAGATTGTTGGTGTAATTGAGTATCGTGATGGTACAGTTTTAGATCTTATCTATAGGGTGGATGAGTAAGCTAAGTCGGGCAAGGGAAAGTGATTAAAATTTTGCGAATGAAGCAACGGAATTTTTAAATTGAGTCAAAGTACTCCTCGAATCAGAGGAGTACTTTTTATTAAATGGATTCCTTGATGTATAATTTTTTACAGTATTGCATGTTGCTAGTATTTGAAATCATTATATTTCTGTATACTAAAATTACGGATGATTTTTAGAATGGTTATAATTTTTTAGGTTTATTTGTGAAAAGTTCGGCTTTTCAGAGTGTTTATTGCCGATCTTGGAAAGCGGTTTTGCTAGCCTGATTTAAGGATAATATAATGTGGATAATGAGATAGAGTTTGATAAAATAAGGGAAGAAAATCGTGAGGAAATAGGTGATCTATCAACTTAACATAAACGGTGAAAGGGAGGACGTAATGAGAAATGAAAAGAAAAAGTAAGAGTATAAAAATAATGGTAATATCGTTGATTTTAATCGCTCTCGTTTCGATTGGGGGTCTAAAATACACCAATATCAAAGTGGAAAATGCTATGCAGAGTTATTTAGAAAAAGAATATTCAAGCAAGGATGTGGATTTAAAAAATGTGCATTTTAGTTTATCATTTAACAACTATATTGGACTTGCACATATAGATAATAGTGAAGAAAAATATTTCACTTTAGTGTTCAATAGGAAAGGCGAAATTGTTAAAGATTATTACAATGACTTTTTTGATCGATATGGAAACTATAAGTTAGATGAAAGTTATGAAGAACTTAAAGTGAATATGATCGCTTCATCACTATTATCAAATAAAGTGGTTGATTTAGATGGAATTGAAATTGAATTAACTCACGATTTCTTAAAGGAAATTGGAGTAGCCATAGTGACTGATAATAGCCAATTACGGGTAGATGAAATTAAGAATCTGCAGTCAGATGAAGAATATAATGAGCAATTTAATTTGTCATCATATATGCATCTTTTCTTTGATAAATATTGGGCAGATATTTATCAAGAATATTTAGAAGAAAATGAGAAAAAAGATTCTGAATTTTATGCTTACTATGAAGATGAATTTGTAAACAAAGAGGCGGCAAACAGTCCTGTGGATGATTTTGCTGAAAGTTTTGTTACATTTATTAATGAAGATAAGCCAACAAAATTGAACGTATCTGATAAGAAAATTTTGTTTTTTTACGATTTTAAAGAATTTGTAGAGTTAAGAAACCATACCTTACACAATGTACTATGAATTCTCAATTACAAGAATAAAATGGTACAATCATGTGTTGTCAATAAGTCTGGTATTGGGATAAATAATGCAATGTTTGTTAATTAAGCAAATAAAAAAAGCGAAAAGAAGAATATTCTTTTCGCTTTTTTTTTATGGATTATGTGATGATTTTAAAAGAATACAAAGCGACAGTATCATGACGTAAATATCACGTTAATGAAAGGTGGAATGCCTGTCATATCATTGACTTGATTTTATTATAGTTTGTAACCGGTATAGATAATGAGTAGGTTATAATAGCTATTGTAAACTAAACGTTTTCTTAAAGTTGACAATTTATTGCAGAGGCGTTATCCTATAAAAAACAGTTTAGTAGGAGTGATGATGTGATTGAGCAAGTAACGGATAAAATTATCAATGGTTATGAAATTACAAAAGAGGAAGCGATGCTTTTATACGAGTTACCGGTTGAAGAGTTGGTTAAACAAGCCAATCAACTTCGTATCGTTTTTTGTGGAGAATCTTTTGATTTATGTACGATTATCAACGGGAAGAGTGGGGAGTGCTCGGAAGATTGCAAGTACTGTGCACAGTCAGGGCATTATCACACCAAGAGTGAAGTATTTCCTTTGCGGAAAGAAGAAATAATTGTGAACGATGCCATAATAAATGAAAAAAAAGGTGTTGGCCGATATTCGATTGTAACATCTGGGAAACGGGCATCAGAAAAAGAAGTCGATAAGATCTGTTCTATTTATCAATCGATTCGTGAGAAAAGCCTAATCAAGCTTTGTGCTTCCCTTGGTCTATTGGGATATGAAAGCTTATTGAAGTTGAAGGCGGCAGGTGTGGTGCGTTATCACAATAACTTGGAAACATCACGTCGGTTTTTCCCTAGCATTTGTACCACGCATACATATGATGAAAAAATTCAAACGATCAAAGCGGCACAAAGATCCGGTTTGGAAGTCTGCTGTGGGGGAATTATTGGTTTAGGCGAAACCGTAGAAGATCGAATTGATATGGCTTTTGAGTTGAAGGCTTTAAAGATTCAATCAATTCCACTTAACTTATTGAATGCGATTGAAGGAACACCACTGGCGGGAGTTGAAAAAGTTACTCAAGAAGAGTTTATTAAGATAGCATCAATTTATCGCTTCATCCATCCACATGCTGTGATTCGATTAGCGGGAGGGAGAAATCTGCTGACGGATTTTGGAAGAGAGCTGTTTGCAAGTGGTGTAAACGGAACCATCACAGGGGAGCTTTTAACAACCTATGGGAATGATACGGATAGTGATGTGAAAATGATTCGAAAATTAGGTTATCGTGTATAAAGGAGAAGAAATGAAGACGAGAGATTTAACAAGAATATCTTTATTAACAACCATGATTGCTATTGGTGCATTTATTAAAGTGCCGGCGCCTGTTGTTGGAAGTTTTACTCTGCAGTTGACCTTTGTGATTCTTGCAGGAATTCTTCTTGGCAGTCGAAACGGAGCAATTTCAGCGGCAGTCTATGCTTTTGGCGGATTGATGGGTATTCCATGGTTTGCATCGGGAGGTGGGTTCGGGTATATCTTAAAGCCGACATTTGGTTTTATTCTGGCATTTATCGCAGCTGCTTATATATCGGGAGCGTTTCGGGAAGCAGCTGAAGAAAAGCGAGGCTATGCGGATGTGCGATGGGTTGCGACAGGTGCGATTGTTTCTACAATCTTGGTGTGGATCATAGGGATGCTGTATTTAGCGGTAATCTATCAGCATGTACTGGGTACACCGTTCGGATATTCTGCAGCATTGCTGTCGATCTTTTCACCTGCATTACTTGCAGATTTGATTTTAGCGATTGTGATCAGCGGAGCTGGTGTAAGAATTTATCAGGTAGTTGGACATAAGAGAAAAGGAGAAAGTCGATCATGATTTGGCATCCGTATACGCAAATGAAGAATAGGAAGACCCCGCATAAAATTATCAAGGCGAAGGGTGTGTATTTACATACTGAAAACAAAGTTTTAATCGATTCGATTTCATCTTGGTGGTGTATGATTCATGGTTATTCTCATCCGGAGATGAATCGAGCTGGGATTGAACAAATGGAGAAATTTTCTCATGTCATGCTAGCGGGACTGACACATGAGCCCGTAGAAAAGTTAACCGCCAAATTAAAAGAGATATTACCCAAGGATTTGGATTATGCCTTCTATTCGGATTCGGGAAGTGTTGGTGTAGAGGTGGCGCTTAAAATGGCAATACAGTTTTACAACAACCGTGGTCAAAAAAACAAGAAAGAGATTATTGCATTAAAAGAAGCCTATCATGGTGATACGTTCAAAGCGATGGCTGTGGGAGACGATGAGGATTATCATCAAGTGTTTTCAGATAAGGATGGCGTTTACCACATTGATATTCGGATCGATTCACTTGAGCGTATGATCCGTGAAAAGCATCAAACAGTAGCGGCTTTACTTGTTGAACCCTTGTTGCAAGGAGCAGCGGGGATGAAGATGTATGATGTTTCCTTTTTGGAACGTGCAAGAGAACTTTGTGATGAATTTGATATTTTGTTGATTTTTGACGAGGTGGTAACAGGATTTGGAAGAACCGGCCGCATGTTTGTCGCTGATTGTGTATGCCCAGATATCATTGTGCTGGGCAAGGCTTTAACAGGTGGATATATGGGTCATGCGGCAACGATCGTGAACAAGCGCGTATACCAGGGCTTCTATTCGGATGATCCATCGAAGGCATTCATGCATGGTCCAACATTTATGGGGAATGCATTGGCTTGCACGATGAGTTTGAAGAGCATTGAGATTTTTTTGAATGAAAATTATATGGAGAAAATAAAAAGAATAGAGAAAATTTTAAAAAAAGAAATGAAAAATCTTCAGTCACCTCAGATCAAAGAGATTCGGGTGATGGGCGCCTGCGCGTGCATTGAAGTCTATGATCCGAGTGTTCTAGAGGGGTTTGGTGAATTTGCCTATGAGCGTGGAATTTGGAATCGCCCTTTCTTATCTTTTATGTACACCATGCCACCCTATATCATTAGAGAAGATGAGTTGATCGAGATTACGAATACATTAAAAGCGTGGTTTGAAAAAACGGAGGCATGATATGATTCGATTTATTGTTGGTACGGATACAGATGCGGGAAAGACCTTTTATGGAAGACAACTTGCACGAAAAGGTGCGTGCGTAATTAAACCTATCGAGACTGGGTTTAATTCCTTTAAAGATATTTCTCAATCCGATGCATATGGGTATTCTGAAATAATGGGCAAGAATCTCGAAGAGATTAATACCTATTTCTTTACTGTGCCTGCCAGTCCGCATTTAGCAGCAGAGATTGATCAGGTACAGGTTGATGTGGATCGGGTCAAAGTGTTTATCCTTACGCAGTATCGTAAATGCTGTGAAAAAAACAAGAAGGATGGAAGTTGTCTCTCTTTTTTTGTGGAACTGGCAGGTGGATTAATGGTACCATTAACAAGAAGCTTTAATCAGTTAGATTTGATCAGAGAAATAAATGAAGAGGAAGAGGTTGGCGTGGATCTAGTTGTCGGAAATAAGCTTGGGTGTATTAATCATGCTTTGATGACGATCACCTTGCTTCGGAATGCCAATATTCGAATTCAACATCTGGAAATCAATAATTATGGGAAAAGGCCAGATCTAATTATGTTGGATAATGCGAAAGTGATCAGAGAATATCTTCAATCTAATTGATGGTCTTCGATTCATTCAATAGCAAGAAAGAAAAAGAATGCTTTTTATGGAGAGAGGGATGTTGACATGGATATAAAACCAGCTAGAGTATGTAGCCAAGACATGGAATTCAATCAGGAACCATTTATTTTGGGAAGAGAGAATGAAATTGAGGAAATCGTTAAAGATTTTGATAAAGTTCTAGAGGGTGAGTTTGGAGTATGTCTGATCCATGGCGAAGCCGGAGTTGGAAAGACTCATTTGGTTTCGAATGTTGCAAGAAGAGAAGCTCAGATCTAAAAAGTAAAGAACGGAAACAAAGTGTCAGAGTTTGTTAACTCGCTTAATACCGGAGAAAAAATGATCTTTAATGGTGGGGGTTTTATGCAGGTAGACAAGCTGTAGAGAATAAGTTGATTGAAAAGTTGACAAGTTTTATAGCCGTTATGGAATTAGAAGATCAACTTCAGGATACATGTCTCCGATCGTTTATCGGAGGCTTGTATCCTGATTTTTTGATATCGCTCATTGTATATATGTAAATAAATGGATAATTCTGCGAGGAGTCAAATCATATGGAGAAAAGTCGTGTATAATAGTCATGGTATTCGATAGGAAGAAAATCGAAGAAATAAGAATATAGCGGAAACACAATCAATTGGTCAAGTTAATTCTGGAGAATGCTTGATTGGATTTAGAAAAGCTTTATATATTTTGTGAGGAAAGAAGAATACAAAGTAGGTTAAGACATCAATAAAGGGAGAACATCATGGGGAAATATTGGATTAAGTGGTTTGCGTTGGCGGCTATTGTGTTATTGGGTTTGGATCTACTTACGGGGAATCCTATTTTGGCGGGTATCGCCTCTTGGCTGGTTCTTAGTGCAGGTTATTTTGGGAAAAAGGATGATGGACGTAGGAAAAATCGACTTTTTCTAGTCCTGATTACATTGATTGTGATGATTTGTTTGAATATGGCCACGGGAAATATTCTCCTTTCTGGAGTGACAACCTGGATAATCATTATTGTAGGATATCTTGCTTGGTCATTATATCGACAAAAGAAAAGACTTAGCTTGTTGGAGGTGGATTGTGATCCAAATGCTTTTATTGTTGCGACGGAATCACAAATGTGTATTACCGGGAAGAATCCAAAGTTTCGTGCATTTTTACAGATTGACCTAGCTGCAGGTCTGATTTTAGAAGGTGAATTCCAAGAAGCCAAGGAAGAATTGTTGTCTGTGAACGTCGAACGATTATCCGATAAAAATGGTTCAAAATTAGTATATGTATTAAATCTGATTTCGTGTCATTTTGAGCTGGGTGAATTGGATCAAGCGGAGCAATTATTCGAGACACAAATGCCTCTATTAACGACGTATAATCGGCGGATGCAAGTCGCTGTAAAAGCACAAATGGCTGAAAGGTTGTTCTTTTTGGAGAGGTACGAGGAAAGTCGATCGGCTTTTCATGCATTGTTGCAAGAAAAGATCAGCGCGAGGGTTAGAGTGAGTATTCTGTATCGACTGGCTCAGATGGATGACCAGATGGGAGATTGGAGTTTGGCAGAAAAAAATTATCGATTGACGGTGGAACAAGGAAACCGATTGTGGATTGCAGAGCAAGCAAAACATAGATTGGCAATAAAGGAGCTTGAAAACGAAAACTAAAATAATGGAGGTCCATCCTTCAGCTATAGAATATTGAAAAATGGATAAGATTGCCATACAAATCGAATTCCAATAACTACGCTATAACTTGATAGAGTTATAATTCACTAGAGAAGTTTCTGCATAGATTAAATCTCCAGCTATCTTTTGAGGGCTGGAGATTTTGCATTACTGAGTTGTTGGCAGGTGGATCAAATTCATGAGGTTGTATTTATAAGAATTTCTTCACGATTTTTCCGTTTGAAAACTCGACATGATAGGCAATTTCGCCTTTTGAATCATAGCGAATCCATTCACCATTTTTAATATCGTCTTTAAAATGTCCAATTTGCAACAAATCGCCACCTTTTCTATTAAAAATCCACTTTCCATTCATTTTTTCTTGACGGATTTTACCCTGGGCTTTAATGGAGCCATCAACAAAGTAAATTGTAAGCAAATTACCTTGAATCGTTGATTGTACTTGGCCATTTTTATAGCTTTTCCCGACTAAGTGGGTGACTTTTTTTTCTTCATTTGTGGTGGGTTTCTTTCTTGTTTTTGTAGTCGGTTTTACTTTAAGGGTTTTTGCATATGCATGACTTCGCTTCATATAATAAATCATGGTCTGCGTATCTACGAGTACATTGGCGGGTACTTCAACATATTCTTTGATTAGGGAGCCATAGTTTTCAAAAGGCACAGCCTGATACCTGTCCATAAATGCTTTTCTGTCCTCTGCACTTAAGCGAATACCGAGTGTACCATCTTTACGCATCATAGAATACATATTTCCATTCATTGATGTGTAGGGTAGATTTGTGCCTTTTCGTTCCATTTCTGGTATTTTGGAAACAATCAAATCGTATTGAGCAATCACTTCCTCGGGTATCGTTGATTTCTTTGGCATTTTATTCATCCCTTCCACTTACATTTCTATTCTAATTGTAACATATCGAAAGTTGAATGCTAGAGAGACAGACAAAACTAAAAATAGAGAAGAATGACTTACGTTTACGCAAAGTGACGTAAGTCATTTTTTATGTAAAAACAGATGACTTTCGGATGAATATCAATGACGTCCGCCATATTGTAAAACATTTCCGTTTCTAATTATGATAAAAACAGTGGAACAAACTTTTAAATTTCAAGGAGGAATATTTATGGAAACGGCACATGAGGTAGATTACAAGTTATATGGAGATGATATGCAGTTCGTTGAAATTGAACTTGATGGCGAAGAGGCGGTTCTGGCAGAAGCGGGCGCAATGATGTACATGGATGAAAAGATCAAGATGGAAACGATCTTTGGTGATGGAAGCGGCAGAGGCAAAGGAAAAGGCTTGATGGGAAAATTGATGGGTGCCGGAAAACGATTGGTAACAGGCGAAGGTCTATTTATGACTGCATTTACCAATGTCCAAGGTGGAAAAGCACATGTAGCATTTGGAGCTCCTTATCCAGGAAGTGTTATACCCGTAGATTTAACAGAAATGAATGGCACGCTCATTTGCCAGAAAGATGCATTCTTATGTGCGGCTAAAGGGGTTTCAGTTGGCATTCATTTACAAAAGAAAATTGGTGCAGGCTTCTTTGGTGGTGAAGGATTTATTATGCAAAAACTAGAGGGAGACGGGATGGTATTTCTTCATGCTGGTGGAACCATTATAAAAAAACAAATAACAGCAGGTAAAAAACTACGAATTGATACGGGCTGTCTTGTTGCAATGACTGCAGGCGTTGACTTTGATGTGCAGTTTGCTGGTGATGTAAAAAGTGCATTATTTGGCGGCGAGGGTATTTTTCTTGGAACCGTTAGTGGCCAAGGGGAAGTCTGGTTGCAATCCTTACCATTCAGCAGAATGGCAGATCGAGTGATGAGTGCGGCGGGTGGTAGTAAAGGGGAAACAAAGAATGCCACATCTAATGGCATTGAGGAACTAGCGGGACTTGCTAACTTATTTGGAAGAGACTAAGGAGGATATCATGAAAGAAACGAATAAATGGATTAACGCATTGGCGTATATTGTATTTTTTATTCCATTACTTGTTGATGGAGAAAACGAGGAATACAAGTTTCATACAAATCAGGGACTTAGTTTATTGATCCTTACTGTATTGGTCAGTATTGTGGGCTCGTTTGTACCTGTAATCGGGTGGTTTCTAATTCTACCAATTGGTGGACTATTTTGTTTTGTACTCTTTATTATGGGTGTGATTAACGCCATCAATGAAAAAATGAAAGAGCTACCTATTATTGGAAAATATAGATTGATTAAATAAGGAGTTACTAATGATTAAACGATTTTTATTGGTGCTTGCTAGCATCCTTCTTTTCAGTACAGCATTAACGGGATGCGGAGCAAAGGAAAAGGTGGATCAAGCGATTAATCCACCGATGGTAACCATTGAGCATGAAGAAGCTGATGAGCAAGCTCAAGCGGAGACGATTGTTATATCAGAAGCGGTTTCAAAGGATATGAAAGAACAAGCGAAAATAGAGGGCGTTTCAGTAGATGAATTGCAAAATATACTGGATGGACTTGCGGAATTAGGTGCAGAAAAGTATGGGATTACAGTGGATGAATACATTTCTCAGATCGAATCGAATGGAGATACTGTTTTAAGTGAATGGCAGGTGGCTTCTGCAACGATGGGGATTAGCATTACGGAGCTGTATGAATATGAAAAAAATAGTGCAGCCAATATGACGGATGAGCAAAAAGCGATGATGCAAGGCATGGGCGATGCCCTGAAAATTGCTGAGTCAGAGATGGCAGACGCACCGGCCATTGGAACGACAGATGTTGGAAATTTGTTGGGTATTGAGGAAAATGCGACGGGTGAAACCAGAGTCGTATCCATGACAGAAGAAGACTTGAGGGCGGCTTTAACGGTCGACAGCTATAAGGTTCTTCAAGATTATACGGATGAATATTCGATTGTGTACGAATACATTACGGATGCAGCCTATGAAGATATTACGACACACTATATCGACTTGGTTGTAAACACGGAAGAATACTTAAAAATTGAACCAGCAGGGGATCTTGGTGTTATGCTTCAAGGAACGCTGAATGAGACAACGGTATATATAGAAGTCGATAATTCTGACCCAGGAAAAATACGAGTAAACACCTATCTTGATCTAACGACAACAAAATAGGAGGGAATTATGAAAAAAAGTAAGTTGATCATCGTAGTTACATTGCTTATATGCATGAGTATGTCTGGCATTGCTTTCGCGCAAGGTGAAGCCGGCGCAATTAATAGTGCGGGATACGGAAATACCTATGTGATAAAAAATGATGGTTCCCTCTGGGGTTGGGGTGGACAATACGTTGGAAACGGAACGGGTTATAAAGAAGGTCAAGCTACACCCGTGAAGATTATGGACAATGTACGTAGTGTATCCAGTGGTGGCAGTCAAGTAAGGGTTGCTGTAAAAAAAGATGATACTCTTTGGGGTTGGGGATCTTTAGACGGATATCCAACAGGAACTGCACAAGATTCAACAGAATTGTATCCAGTGAAGTTAAGTATTGAAGATGTGAAAAGTGCGGCCGCAGGTCCTGATTTTATTTTAGCTTTAAAGAATGACAATAGCTTGTGGGTATGCGGAGATATGTACCTGGGTGATGGCACGGACACCAAAGCAGATGATCCCAGTGGATTTAAAAAAGTGACTGAAAACGTAATGGACATGCATGCCGGTGTTGAAAATGTGTATCTGATTAAAGAAGATAACAGCCTGTGGGGATATGGCAACAACCGTGATGCACAGTTGGGAAATATGACAACGAGTGGGGACACCAGTACAGATGATGAGCTTAGCTTGACGAAAATACTGGATGATGTAAAATTCGTGACGGCATGCCCGGATGGAAATGTGGTCTTTGCGATCAGACTTGATAACAGTTTGTATGGCTGGGGAAACAGTGGTTTTTATGCAGAGGGACACGGCTGGGTGGAAGACGCAGGGTCCCCATATAAAGTGATGGATCAGGTGAAAACTGTTGCGGTTGATGGTGAAAGTGCATTCATCGTTAAAATGGACAACACCCTATGGGGCTGGGGCTACAGTTATGAAGGCAAAAGCATAGGAGACGAACAGGTTCCATATAAGATTACAGATCAGGTTCTAAGTGTAACCTTAGGAGATAGACATGCATCGGTATTGAAAACAGACAATACCCTATGGACTATGGGTGGAAACTATCGGGGCGGACTTGGCTATAAGAACGATGAAACTTGGTATACGCCATTGACTAAAGTAATCGATGATGTTCAAGATTCACCCGCGGGCTGGGCTTTTGAAGAAGTGGAGAAGGCTATTGGCGAGAAACTCATTCCAGAAGATATGCAAAATAATTACACGCAATCGATCACGCGTGAGGAGTTCTGTATTCTTGCTATTCGTATGATTGAAGTGAAGTCAGGTATGGGGATTGATGAATACTTAGAAGCGGTAGGCACACAGATTGCTCCTCTTGGCACCTTTGTCGATTGTGATACCAAAGAAGTGAGAGCGGCGAAATCTCTTGGCATTACCGATGGAACGTCACCAACTGAATTTTCACCATCCAATCTGCTTACGAGAGAACAAGCGGCTAAGTTTTTAACAACAACTGCAATGGCTTGTGGTAGAGAGGCAAATTTGTCGACGCCAGCTTATGCAGATAAAAATGAAATTGCAGATTGGGCCAAGCCTTATACGGGATATGTATTTGATATTAATGTGATGAAGGGTGTGGGTGCCAATCGATTTGATCCACAGGGTTCTTATCAAAGGCAGCAAGCTTTTATGACCATGTATCGAATCTGGAAATCAATTGATCGAGTCAATACAGAAAATGTAGAGGTGTCTTTTGACACCTCTTCTACTCATATTACTGAACCGGAAGAAGCGGTCATTCCTAATAATAAACCTTATCATTCTGACTTCAAAGTAAGAATTGAGGGGACTTCAAAAAATGACGGAGAGCCCCTTGTTCTTAAATATGATCTTTATTATAAGGATGCCAATGTCAGAATTGATGCATACTATGATGATCGTATGATTTCAAGTTCGATCTATAACGACACGGCCTTTGTCACCTATACTTCTATGACAATGGGAACGAATTATGCAGAGTTGTTAGATGGAAATTGGCTTCCTATTCGTTTACTTGATCAAAAAAATTACGAATTAATAAGAAATGATCCTGAAGTAGATCAATTTAAAGTAGAGCAGCGACAACTAAATAATGAGAAAGTTACCTACATGGAGACCCTGATGAAAAATGGGACGAAAACCGAGTTTTGGTACTCGTTAACCTATAAGATCCCTTTGAAGTTTCATCAGGAATGGTGGGAATGGGAAGAGAAAACGGTCATTGATTGGGCGGTAATGGATATCGATGAATCTGTAACATTAGAAGACGACTTGTTTGATATTCCCGCGGATGCTAAGCCCATGGGTGCAGAAGCAGACGGGGGTGGACCTGTTAGTGGAAATACAAGAGACTTGCTTATGTATGAAGTAAAAGAAATTCTTCATGACGATGCAGGATCTGATGGCATGATGAATCAAGTTTTTTACTACTCAGATTCAACTTATGAAATGCTAGTGGCCTATTTTAAAAATTTATTAGCAGGAACTGAGGATTATTCTGTTTATGTACAAGAAGGAAGAACATCGATTGATGGAACCATTAATGGCGACCTTGTTATTATTATCGTTAATGATTACATGACAACGGAGCCAGAGGTAGGTATGAATGGAGTGAACGTTAATTATTATTAATGTTGAAAGATCAGTAATGAAAAATCAGATAGATTCTAGATGAACGTGCAGTGTAGATTAATATGTTATCGCAATAAGAAAAGAAATTGGGAGGTTCATATGAAATTGAAAAAAACCATTGTTCCAATAATCGGTTTACTCATGCTCTTTGCAACGGTTGCTTTCGCTACGGAATACAAAGATGGTGATTTTAAGTTTAGTGCAACAGCCGACAGTGCAACCGTTATCGGCTATACGAGTATACAAGCAAGAGAATATGTTATTCCAAGTATTACCTTGGGAGAAATCCCTGTCACTCGAATCGGGCGCTACGCATTTAATTATTGGGATGATGCTACGGGAATCGTGATTCCTGATAGCATCAAGGTGATCGAACAAGGTGCCTTTAAGAATGCCAGAGCCATCACAAGTATTGATATTCCTAACAGTGTTGTTTCGGTTGAACCCCAGGCCTTTATGGGAGCGTGGAAGGCGGAGTCCCTCCATATATCAGAGAGCATGACAAGGATTCAAGACTTTTCATTTGCCGAATGTTTTAATTTGAAAAACGTTGTTATACCTGACAATATTGTTTCCATTGGGGAAGGGGCGTTTCAATTATGCAATCGCCTTGTCGGTATCGAAATACCCGATAGCGTAACGCGGATTGCAATCAGTGCTTTTGAAGGCTGCGATGACCTGCAAAGCTTCACCTTCCCGGCAGGGATTACATCCGTGAGCTCAAAGGTTTTAAAGGGTTGTACCGAATTAACAGAAATTAACCTTCCGGAGGGTGTAACAGGGATTGGTCAATACGCTTTCTTTTATTGTAGGGATTTAGAAAGTATAGAACTTCCAAATACCCTTACAAAAATCGAAGGTTTTGCATTTTCGACTTGTATGAGTTTAAAGAGCATAACCATACCAGAGAATGTAACCTATATTAGAACAGGTGCCTTTGATCAATGTGATGAGCTCAAGAAAATCACAATATTAAATCGAGAAATGGTAATTAACGATATGATTACAGAAGGAACGGATCAAGTGGTCATTCATGGCTATGCCAATTCTACGGCACAAGCCTATGCAAACGAGAATGATATTCCTTTTGTAGCGCTTATGGAACTGTATACACCAAGCGTAGGTGTAGTTGCCCCCGTAAATACAGGTGTTTTAACACCAATAGGCAGTGATATGACGCAGTCGGGTGGTTTAGGTGATGTTACACTTCCTACGGGTCAAGAGGAGCAGACGCCTCCAACTATCGCCAATCCGCTTCAAGACATTAACAATGCAAAGCTTGGTGCGGAACGAAGAATTGACTTTTCACTTGCTTTTGCAAATGGAGGGAATCAACTAACCTTTACAAGCAATAAAGGAACTATTGATGGACTTAGCTTGGTCTATACACCCGTGAGAAGTGATGTGGTTGCCGGTAAAATTATCATGCAAATCACAGCGATGAATTCAAGCGGGCAGAAGGTAACCGACGAGTTTGCGATTAAACTCGCTGCGGAAAATCATGCACCCCTTGTTGTAAATCCAATTCCGGATCAGTCAGATGCCAAGGTCGGTCAGGAGATTGCTATTGATTTATTGACTGTATTCCGTGATGAAGATGGCGATCCATTGACCTTTGCTGTGTCGACTGGTGGGATCTTCAAACAATCATCTCATCTGTTTTCCTATACACCTCACGCAGTTCAAGCAGGAAGCAATCAACTGATTCGTGTGCGGGCAATTGATACAGAGCATGGCGTATGGGTGGAAGATAGCTTTATTCTTACTATTGCTTCTGCAGATATTCAACCGCCTGCACTGACAAGGTTTACGGCAATCGGTGTATTTGAAAATTATCCGAGGATCCAATTGACGGCAGAACAGAATGAAGAGGGCTTAATCTATGTGGCGATACTCCCAGAGGGAGATCTCACGGTTGTTGATAAGACCTATATGAGCGATCATGCAATGAAGATAGAAGTGGGTGCGGATGAACTCATTGAAAAAGAAGTATCGAACACCAATCTTCTAGTGGGAACCTACACGGTGCATTTTATGGCAGAAGATATGGCGGGGAATCTATCGAGCGTATCGAAAATTGAAGATGTAATGATTGCTGCACCTCTTGCATTGACAATGCCACTAGAGATCAATGTTCAAGTGACGCATGTCACCTATGCTGGGGAGAGTAATGGAAGCCTTACGATTACTCCAAATGCAGCCAATGCATGTGAATATGAAGTCAATGGGGTTTGGACAGACGAAAACAAGCAGACCCATTTACGCGCCGGTACTTATCATGTTAGGGCGAGAGTCAAAGATCAACCAGAAAACGTCACAGAAATTCAATCCGTAGAGATCATGGATGGACCAGAAATTGAGACGGTAAGTGTATTTGATGATTCCACCAATCACTGGGGGAAAATTGCCATTGGAAATCTTGCAACAAGAGGGATTATCAAAGGAAAATCAAAAACTGCATTTGGCCCAGACGATACCATTACCAAGGCGGAATTTGTGACCCTTATGGTCAGATACTTTGCAATGACAAGTGACCAAACGGAGTCTTACCTCGATGTTTTTCCTGATGATTGGTACGCAAAAAATATTGCGATTGCAAAGGATAATCGTATTATTCCGGACGTTTATGGCAAGTTCTTCAAAGCTGAAGATGCAATCACCCGTCAAGATATGATGTATATTCTTCATCGATCGATCTTATTAAGTGGACAAACCATTCCGGCCAAGCATTTGTCGTTGAATGATTTTACAGATAGAAGCGCTATTTTGGACTATGCGCTTGAGGGAGCCGAATACCTGGTATCACGTGATATCATTCACGGATATGATCATAAAATCAATCCGACAGCGACATCTACCAGAGCAGAAGTTGCACAGATGCTCTATAATCTGACAGAAAAATAATAGAAAATGGGAGGGTGCATGAAAATGTGTACCCTCTTGTTTTTAAAGAAGGAGGAAGATGGGTGTTTCTTCTTCAGGGATTCCATTGTATGATGGAACTATCAAGTGGTTTGGAAAATTTTTATATATTAGTTATTTAATTTAAGATGTTTGTTTACATGGGTGTCAGGTCCTTCTTTAAAAGATGGATTTATACAATAAGAATCTCGGAGGTAGTCGTAATATGGGTGATGGCAGATATTATACACCAGAGCAGTTTTTTAGTGTCTTATTATTCACTTCACTGATCATCGTAATGGTAGTCAGTTTTATGTTATGCCTCTTTAAAGTTGATCGATATAAAAAATGGATATTAACAACATCTGGTTTGCTAGGGCTTTCTCTCCTTGCAGCATTTATCGCAGAAGTTGCCTACGCACAAACACGGATTGATCGAATGAATGCGCTCAGTAAGGGAGCGCTAATTTCATATTTTTTGATTTCTTTGGTATTTTATTTTCGTTATTTTATGAAAGTTAGAAATGACAAGGCCTTTGCCGCAATGTTGATAGTCCTGTTCCTATTTCCACTTGGAATCTATGTTATACGTCCCGACTTAATTAATGCTGCCTACGTTATATTTGTTCTTGATTCGATTTTTTTATCCCATCGATTTGTGAAATATCGGGTGAGTTCATCGGTGTTTTCGGATGTGAAAAAGCTCATGCTGGATTACGTTTTTATTATTGGTATAAACGGCGAGGTTATTTTTAAAAGTGACAAGGTTAGCAATTCTCCGTTTTTCAAAGAATCAACTCGAGTAAACAGTGAGAAGATCGAAAGTCTTTTTACCAATGCTGCAATCACGAGAAATGCATTTGGCAAACAGCTGATTAAACTAAATGGCCATGACATTCACTATTTCCAATATCATAAAAAAGAGATTTTTGATAAGGGGAAGATCGCTGGTTATATTTTAACTTTTACAGATATAACTGAACTTGTAGCCATGCTGGACGAGTTGCGGAGTAAACAAGAAGAGACTTCGAAGATTAATAAAGAACTTACGAAGCAGAAAGAAATCGTGTATGGATTAGAACGAGAAAAAGAAATTAATTCTTTATTGGATGAAATTGTGGGGACGCAACAAAAAGCGATGCATGATTTGAAATGCAAAATTGAGAAGTTGAACATAGAGGATGACGATTTTATTGAGAAAACGGAAGCCTTGATTAGCAATGCTAAATCTGATTTGAAGGATGTTCGAGATGTTGTAACAGCATATATGGACTATTATGATGAAGGGGGACATGATGATTAGAATAATGATAGCTGATGATCAAGCGTTATTGAGAAAGTCGTTAGGCCAGATAATTAGTACCGATGAAGAGATCAGTGTAGTAGCGATGGCATCTACAGGTAGAGAAGCCATAGACGAGTGCGAAAGACTGAAGCCGGATATAATTATGATGGATATTGAAATGCCTGAGATGGATGGAATTGCAGCTTTAAAAATCATTAAAGAAAAAGTTCCTCAAACGAAAATCATCATTCTAACGACTTTTGATAATAAAGAAAACATTATCGCATCGTTTTTAGCGAAGGCTGATGGCTATATTACCAAAGACATTGATCCTCAGGAACTGATTACAACAATCAAGTGTGTGAATTATGGACTTACGGTTATTCACAAAAGTGTAAAAGAGATCATGATAGAAAAATTTGAAAAATTAGAGAGTAAACGGAAGAATTATGCAGATGTGCTGAATGTCGAAGAAATTGATATGATCAAGTTGATTGTAGATGGCAAGAGCAACAAGAATCTTGCGCAGGCCTTTAATTATTCGGAAGGAACAGTGAAGAACAAGGTGAGTCGTATTTATGAAAAATTGAATATATCAGATCGATTGCAACTGGCCGTTTATGCTGTGGAAAATGGAATCGAATAATGAGTGAGATATTAAAGTACGAAATTGAAGCGATTTGTGTTGTGCATATCATTTCCATTATTCTTGCCATTGTTTTCTTTATGATGTTTTACATCAAAGCGAATAAAGATTATTCGACAAAGGCATTCCTCATCATGCAAATCAGCATTATTGGCTGGCTCGTATTTAAAATATTTAAGACGGTTTCCACGACTGAGATTTCTAGGTGGTGGTTTATTGTTGGTTATTATTTCTTTGCCTGCGTATTTGAAGTTGCTTTTTTAGAATTCACTTATGCATATTATAAAGGGAGACCCTTAAAAAAGAAAATACGAATGCTCTTGTATGTATTTCCGATTATGCAATTTTTAGCGATCGTAACGAATCCTTCTCATCACTTGTTTTATGCCAAGTATACTTTCTGGGGTGATAGCTTTGGGGTCTTGTTTTATGTACATACCTTTATCGTGTATGGATTTATCGCAGCCGGTTTTTTTTATGGGTGTTTAACCTTTGCAAAACGATTCAAAGGTGAAAAGGTCTGGTATAAACTGCTAATTGCGAGCACGATTATCTTGCCACTCATTATCAATATTCTGTTTATAACGAAAGTATTGCACAAGTTTGTCAGGTCGATTGGAATCCCTGTGATCTTTGATATCACACCCATTGTCTTTGTGTTTTCCACCCTGGTATTTGTCTATGCAACATTTAATCATGAATTCATTAATCTTTCTCCCATGATGAGATATGAAATCGTCCATCGACTGGATACACCGATTTGTGTGCTTGATTCTAGTTTTGATGTGATTTATATCAATGAAAAATTGGAAGAAACCCTGGGTGAGCACGCCATGGTTAGGGTTGGTGAAAGCATGAAACAAATCGATGTGCTAAGAAGTAGAAACAAGAAAAAGTTGATCGAAATCGGTGATCAAGTTTATACGATGTTAATTCGAGGCGTACGGACTTTAAGGGAAACCCAATACTTAATAACGCTTCATAATATCACTGACTATAAGAGTATTGAAGGGAAAATCGTATTGGAACAAAAAGCCCTTGCTCGGACCAATCAAGAGCTTGAAATGACAATCAAGAAACTGACAAGAACGTCGAGGAAAGGGGCGAGAAATTATGTGGCAAGAGAACTTCATGATATCATCGGTCATTCTCTTGTTGTTACCATCAAACTATTAGAGGTTTCGACTTTATATGTCAATAAAGACCGTGAACTCAGTACAACGGCGTTGTTAGATGGGCTTTCATCCCTAGAGTCAGGAATTAATAGTTTAGAAAGTATTACATCAAAAGAAAATACTTACACGGGCAGTGATCTTGAGAAAGCCATTCAAAAGATGTTGAATCGGATTAAAGCGACAGAAATTACAACACGGCTAAGTTTTAAAGGCTTGCATTTCAATGTAGAAGAAAAGATCTATGATGGGATCAATCGGGTCTGCCAGGAATTGGTTACGAATTCATTAAAGCATGCAAAAGCAAAAAAAATTTTTGTGTCTGTGAACATTAAACCGGAGGATATCACAATTCTTGTGCTGGACAATGGTGTAGGCTGTGAAGAATTGGTGATGGGAAATGGGCTACATGGAATCAAAGAACGGCTAAAACTTATTAATGGCGAAATTGCTTTTATCACATCACCGGATGAAGGCTTTATGAGTAAAGTACTTATCAAAGGGTGAATGAATAATATAGCGAAGTCCAGATATAAGAAGAACCTGATTTCACAAGTGTGAATCAGGTTCTTTACTTACCCACCATGTATTTCATAACTTACATTTTACAACCTCTACCATAAAATGCAATGTGATTTGCAGGATGGTTATTTATAAAATACAGCAAATCGATAAAACAACACAGGTGCTTATCGTATATATTGACCAGCGGTTAGCAAAAGAATATAATTAAGCTGAACAAGCGTTAGTAAAATATAAGGAGGTCTAATATATGCCAGTAAAACTATATGAGAAAGAAGAAATCTTAGATTCATGTTTTGAGACTTTTGTCAGAACTGGATATACAAAAACGACCACTGCCATGCTAGCAGAGGCGGCTGGTATATCAAAAGCCTTGTTATTTCATCATTTTAAAAGCAAAAAAAAGACCTATATCAGTGTGTTGGACCGTTGTTTCGAAAAAATGTCATCGGATATGATTGAGGAACCCTTATCAGATTTTACCAACTTCTTTGAAGCTAAAGGACAAAGTGGTTCTTATAAAATAGATTATTTAAGACAAAACCCCAAGGTGAGTAAATTGTTATTTGAGGCTTTTCACTCTACACCAGATGAATTAAAAGAGGAAATTGGCAAATTTTCACTACATGCCAAAGAGAAATATGGTGCAATCGATGTGTCTAAGGAGAAATTGATGAAAGATTTATTTAACGAGATTCCTCTTAGAGATGGCGTTGATCAGGATCATGCCTTTGAGCTGGTGAATGTTGTTATGACTCATTTTAGAAAGAGCATTGCAATAGATCTGACTGATGTTAATAAAATACAAGATAATGCCTATTGGGATGATTTATTTAATCGGAAAAGGATCTTTCTAGATATGATTCGTTATGGAATAGAAGAAAGGTAGGTGGGATGGATGAATTCAACGGTATATAGTTTTAAGGAACTAGTCGTGCCAAAGCGTTCTCAAGTAGGAGGCAAAGCAACGAATCTGATTAAATTGTCTACGATTGATAGTATTACTCTTCCAGAAGGTTTCTGCATCACGACCAAGGCTTATAGCGAACTATTTAAAAATAACAAAGCCTTAGACGAACTACTGACTCAACTCTCACAGGTAAAAATAAATGAAATTGAACGGATCAGTGAAATCAGCGGGTTAATACGTGATGTCATCGTTAGAACGAGTATGCCTGAAAAACTTACGAGTGAAATTGCAATCCATCTCAAAAAACTAGGAGAACATAAAGCGTATGCGGTCCGATCTAGCGCTACAGATGAAGACCTACCAACGGCTTCCTTCGCAGGTCAACATGATACGTATTTAAATATAATTGGGTTTGATCAGATTGGAAAACATATAAGCAAATGCTGGGCTTCTCTTTTTACAGAACGAGCGATCATATACCGAATTCTAAATGGTTTCGATCATAGAAAAGTTTGTTTGGCTGTTCTTGTGCAAGAGATGATTTTCCCGGATGCTTCAGGAATTATGTTCACCGCCGACCCGATCACCTCTAATCGCAAAGTCGTGTCAATTGATGCAAGTTTCGGTCTTGGTGAAGCCTTGGTGTCTGGTCTTGTGAATGCGGATCACTACAAAGTATGCGGGGGTAAAATTACCGATAAAGAGATAGCCAGCAAGGACGTGGGAATTTATGCAAAACAAGATGGTGGAACTGAGAGAATTACAGTTAGTGATGACTTAAAAAATAAGCAAACCCTAAGCGATTATCAAATACTCGAACTTGAAAGAGTCGGCAGAAAAATTGAAGCATACTTTTCATATCCACAAGACATAGAGTGGTGTATTTTGGATGGGTTGATATATATTCTTCAGAGCAGACCAATAACCACTTTATATCCGCTAGCTGATACAAAGAATGAGGAAAAAAGAGTTTTTATTTCATCGGGTCATATGCAAATGATGACAGCTCCGATAAAACCACTTGGAATGTTCTTTTTTAATTCGGTTATTAGCGAGCCTCCTTCACAAGAAATTGGAGGAAGACATTACATTGATGTTACCCATGATTTAGCCACGCCATTCGGAAGAATGATTGCAATGAAATTATTGACCCTGATCGGGGATACTCTCATTACAAATTCAGTCTTGAAGATTGTAAATGACAAGCAACTGATAAAAAAACTTCCAAAAGGAAAAGAAAAAGTTTTTAATCTACAAAACAATAGTGGAGCATTATCAATTATGCATCATGCTTATAAAGCGTATAAAGAAAATGATCCTGATATAGTCAAAGAACTAATCAATGAAGAGCAACAAGATATTGAAAAGATGCGAAAGGAACTTCACAAATTATCAGGAGATGAAGTGTTTGAGTATATTTATAGAGATCACGATAATAGAAGATTAAAATTGGCGACTCCTCCGAAAGCTGGTGTGATTACAGCTGCGATGTTAGCTACAAAATGGTTTGATAGAAAGATCAAGAAGTGGGTTGGAGAGGCAAATGCAGCGGATTCCATTATTATGTCGATCCCCAATAGTGTTACAGCGGATACTGGTTTTTCTCTTATGGATGTAGCCGATGTTGTAAGAAAGTATCCAGAAGTAATTGATTACCTGAAGGATCCAAGGGATCAAACGTTTTTTGAGGATATCAGAAAGCTTGATGGTGGTAATCTTGTATGTGACTCATTCAATGGATACTTATCTAAATATGGTATGCGTTGTTCCGGAGATATTGATATAACAGTTCCTAGGTGGAGCGAAAAACCGACTGATTTAGTTCCTATGATTCTAAACAATATTAAAAACTTCAAACCCAACGCTTCTGCGCTTAAATATGAACAAGGGAAAGCTCAATCTGAAAAAAGAATACAAGAAATAGTAAGTCAAGTAGAGAAGTTGCCTCGGGGTAAGAAAAAAGCCAAAAAGATAAGGCGAATGGCTAGCTTGATTCGTAATTATATAGGCTATCGTGAATATCCTAAGTTTTCTTACATGAAAAGGTACTTGATCTATAAAGAAGCAATGCTAAAGGAAGCTGAAAATCTGATTCAAAGTGGCGTTCTTGATGAGGTAGAAGATATTTACTATCTACACTTCGACGAATTTAGAGCAGTTGTTAATGGGAAAAAACTCGACCATCCGTTAATTGATAAAAGGAAAAAAGACTATGAAAAATTTGAAAAACTAACCCCTCCAAGAGTGATGACATCGGATGGTGAAATCATCACAGGCGAGTACCATCGGGATAACCTTCCTCATAATGCTTTGCCAGGTTTGCCTGTTTCTATGGGTATAGTCGAAGGTCGAGCTCGTATTGTAAAAAATATAAAAGACGCATCTCTTTCAGAAGGTGATATTCTTGTAGCTGAATTCACAGATCCTAGCTGGACACCAGCTTTTGTATCAATCAAAGGATTAGTTACAGAAGTCGGTGGACTGATGACTCATGGTGCCGTCATTGCTCGTGAATTCGGTCTGCCAGCAGTGGTAAGTGTAAGAGATGCAACGACATTAATTAAAGATGGCCAACTAATCCGGCTTAATGGTAACGAAGGGTATATTGTAATTCTCTCTGAATAAAGGGCGCTCCCATAGGTGTGTTCTTGTATGTGCCTTTGAAATATCGTATGATGAAAATGGAATTCATAATAGAGAATTACAAGTACGGTAAAATTCGATAGTAAATAGGGATGTGATCTAGATGGAAGCAAATAATCGCATATATGTAGCAATTGATCTTAAATCCTTTTATGCTTCCGTGGAATGCCTGGAACGAGGTTTAGATCCATTGACGACCAACCTTGTGGTAGCAGATGCAAGCAGGACTGAAAAGACCATCTGTCTAGCGGTATCACCTTCATTAAAAGTCTTTGGGATTCCTGGTCGAGCTCGTTTGTTTGAAGTGGTTCAAAAGGTCAAAGAAGAGAATGCGAAACGAATATGGCATGCACCCAATAAGAAATTTAAGGGTTCGTCATTTCATGCTGAGGAACTTGAAAAATCGCCAGACTTAGCCATTGATTATATTGCTGCTCCACCGAGAATGGCTTTTTATATTGAATATAGTACTCGTATTTACAATGTATATTTGAAGTATGTTGCAGCAGAAGATATTCATGTCTATTCCATTGATGAGGTCTTTATGGATGTGACCAACTATTTAAAATCAGCCAAGCTGAGTGCACGAGAATTCGCTAAGATGATTATTAAGGATGTTCTTGATACTGTGGGAGTGACTGCAACAGCCGGGATAGGGACCAATTTATATTTATGTAAAATTGCAATGGACATTGTCGCAAAACATATTCCTCCTGATCATGATGGTGTTAGGATTGCTGAAATTGATGAGATGAAGTATAGAGAACTCTTGTGGACTCATCAGCCCATTACCGATTTTTGGCGTGTGGGCAAAGGGTATGCCAAGAAACTAGAAAAATATAATATATTTACGATGGGGGACATTGCAAGGTGTTCTTTAGGAAACAAATATACCTATCATAATGAAGATTTGTTGTACAAACTATTTGGGGTGAACGCTCAACTTTTAATTGACCATGCCTGGGGCTGGGAACCATGCACCTTGGCAGATATTAAAGCATATAAACCAGCCAATAAAAGTACAGGATCCGGTCAAGTTTTACATGTCCCATATCCAAATGACAAAGCGAGAATGATTGTCCAAGAGATGACAGATTTGTTGGTTCTCGATTTGGTGGACAAAGGTCTTGTGACTGATCAAATTGTACTTACGGTAGGCTATGACATCTCCAATCTTGAAATTCCCGAGATTCGAAAGAGCTATCATGGAGAAGTAAAAACAGACTATTACGGTAGACAAGTTCCTAAACATGCCCGTGGCACCGCCAATCTTAAGAAAATGACTTCGTCCACGAAGCTGATTATGGAAGCGGTTATGGGGATATTTGACAAGAATGTGAATCCGAATTTATTGGTTCGAAGGGTCAACATAGTTGCCAACCATATTATTGATGAAAAATCAGCTAACAATCAAGTAACCTATGAACAGCTGGATTTGTTTACTGATTATGAAACGGAAAAAGTAAGTGAAGGTGAAGAAGCTGAAATGCTTGAAAAAGAGAAAAGTCTGCAACATACCATGTTAAATATTAAGAAGAAGTACGGTAAAAACGCCATCTTAAAAGGAACAAATTTACAAGAAGGTGCCACAACCAAAGAACGAAATAAACAGATTGGCGGTCATAAAGCATAGACGAGGGAAAGGAGGGGCAATGAAAAAGAAAACAAGTAAGAAACTGAAAGAATATGAAGATATCATTCATTTGCCTCATCATGTGTCTAGGACAAGACCTCAAATGCATATTGTAGATCGCGCGGCTCAATTTGCACCATTTGCTGCTGTGGTTGGGCATGAGCATGCCCTTAAAGAGGCAGCAAGAACTACGGACCAAAGAAAAGAATTAGATGAGACGGAAAAAACCATCATAGATGAACACCTAAGAGAGATTGAAGCACAGTTGCCGAATCGATTTGAAATCAAAGTAGTATATTTTAAACCGGATGAATTTAAGGATGGCGGAAAATATATCCTTAAGGTTGGAGAAGTCAAAAAGATTGATATTTATTTAAGAGAAGTTCAAATGGTAGATGGTACGAGGATAGCAATTGATGACATTCGCAGCATCGTAGGTAATAGAAAAATGGATATGTGGTATTGATGATAATTAGAGGATTGGTGCCATGAAATCAAATGAAAGAGACGAGCGATTCCATGAAAAGGAGCGCTCGTCTCTTATTAAAAATTCGTACTATCACTATTTAATCTTGGAAATACGTTCTTTTATTTGATCATAAAGACCGTCATACATAGCATAATAATAAGTTTTGTTGATTGTACCATTAATTCGATAAATCAAAATGTTTGTTTCTTTGTCTAAATGCACTTGATAGTTTTTGCCTGTATCGGCTAATACGATAGCTCCATTACTTGTATCACCAATTTTTATTTGATCATTTGGTCTCGCTTCGAGTAGTTCACCGAAATAATAAAACTCCTCATAAAACGCTTTTGCTTGTGTCGGTGATAAAGCAATTTCACCAGTTTCAAATGAGTTTACAATTCCAGAAATGGTATCTTCTGTGTTGTAAAGTAATTTTTCAGATAACCGAACGTCTTGAACGTCTACAGGTGTTATTGCAATGGGTTCACTGGTTTCTTCTATGGTTTCTTCTATGGTTTCTTCAATAGATTCTTCAATTGTAACAATACTTTCAAACATCGCATTTAATTCTTCAGAATAAGTGAATGTATAAGCAACGTCCGGAATCAGTAGTTGATGATCTTCAGAATATACAAAGCTAGCAATCATTTTTTTGTCTAAAAATGGGTTGTTTTCTTCATAATCTTGATGATATTCAATTGTATCATAGAACTCAATTTGGTCATTAATCTGGTATGATCCTTTATATACATTTATTACGTTAGCTTGTATAACATAAGTTGTATAAATTCCATCCGTATTTTTTCTTTCTAATGGTGATGCTTCAACAACTTTTAGAGCGATTGATACCTCTGTGTCTTTTATATTGTTTTCGATTAGTTCTATTGGAGGAATGGATGTATTGTCAAGGATTATAACTTCTTCGTTGTCCTTAATGGTCTCTTCGACACCAGTTTTCGTGGCTTCTTGAGAAGATGGCATCGGGGGGGTGATTGTACTACATCCGACTAGGGTGATGATAACGACACCCAACGCAGTAAGTTTATAACTGTTTCTTTTAAAGTTCTTGATCATAATGATTCTCCTTTTTATTTCACGCTTGTTTTCTAAGAGGTTTACCGTCACATGAATAAACCTAGGTTTCGATAAATATTCTAGAAAATCAAGGATCACCTTACCGTATGCGATATGTTCTTCTTCATTTAGATTATCTAACACCAATGCATCACAAGCTAATTCCATGTCGTTTCTCATTTTATAGAATGCGATCCAAACAAGTGGGTTGAACCAATGTATCAACTGAAAGATTACAATAATTGAATTCATGATTAAATCACGACGTTTTAAATGAGAAAGCTCATGGAGCATGATATATTCTAATTGCTTATCATTAAAATCGTGAAATATTCGTTTTGGGAAAATGATTTTCGGATGAATGATACCAAATAAAACAGGAACATTCAAAATATCTGTTTGGATCATATTCACGTCTTTTCGTATTTTCATTTTATCTTTGCATTTCTTTAAACGGTCTAGCTTTGCTTGCTCATATAGTTCGTCTTCTCTTCGGATTAAGTTATACAACGATAGATTCTTATAAAGAACATAATAGCCGATGACTAATAAGCCAATTAGCCATAAATAGAAGAGCAAATTCAAATGTTCCTTTTTAGGACTTAAATTTATTTGCTCTATCATAGCTGAAGGGATTGATTGCCTTGGGAAACCGTCATCTGAGAGACTATTTTCTTGTATGACAAAATCTGATTGTATGGTGGATTCACTTTGTTGAAAATACTTTGGAATATTATAGATACTCAAAGGACTCGCCGGTAATGTAGGAATCATTAAGGAGATCAATAATAAATACCAGATCATATAATGAAATTTACTACCTAATTTTTGTTTTAAAATAAATTTAACAAGAAGGATAACGATGATCAGTACGCCAGTTCGTATCGATGTTCTTATCAAAGTATCGAGTAAATCATTTAAAGTACCAATAAAATGATTCATGTTCATTCCTCTTTTTCTCCTAGTATTTTTTTCAATTCATTAATTTCATCACTGGACAAATCTGCATCTCTCAAAAAACTTGAAACCATAGTATTTAAAGATCCATTAAATATTTTTTGAACGAATGATTGGGTTTCAATTTTTCGATAATCTTCTTCTTTGGTTATAGGATAGTAAGAGTAGTAATTTCCATGCTTTTCAAAATCGAGTACACGTTTCTTAATGAGTCTATTAAGCATAGTCTTAATTGTTTTGTCACTCCAGTTAAATTGTGGATCAATATGATCAATTACTTCATGGGCAGTGATTTTTTTATGTTCCCAAATAATTTTCATAATTTCGTATTCTGCATCAGAAATTTTGGGATATTGTTCTTTATTATGCATAGCATCACCTCATAAATTATTTTGGAATTAATTGATTCCCTAGGTTGATTACACATGTAATCTATGATCATATTACACTTGTAATCGTAAACTGTCAAGATGTGATTTGCTAGTGGAAAGTGTAATGTTCGAATTAAGTTTGTTATAATGGATACAAAGAATAGAATGAAAAACGATGAAAACTCAACGGGTGAAAAAATGATTCCTTCAAACAAGAGCTGACAAGAGTTGATTGTACTGCTCTTTATGAAAATCATTAGGGGGAAAGACGACATGAATGGTTTACTGAATATAGGAAGTTTAAGTCTGGGGCTATGCGCATGGATGATTCCGATCACTATTTTGATTAAAAGTAAAGGATCACAAAGGAATGCCATAAAAGGGATACTACTAAGTTTTATTTGTGCCTTGCTTTCCTTATTGATGCAGATGATAGAGACCAAACAATTGGTTGATCAAAATGATTGGAGCGCCTTGATGGACACACAAGGAGCCCTTGTTTTTGGAGCGGTTGTGCTGGTGGTTGTTGTTCTTATACTGAATGGGATGGCATGGCTTCGTTTATCCAATTTAAATCAAATGAATAAGGGAACGAAACGTTCTTTAAAATAAATGGGAGGAATAGATATGGAAGAGTTCGCGGAATATTTGGCACGAATCGATGACCTGCAACACCGGGATCGAATGGAAGAGGTGTTGATCTGGGTGCATGAGACTTTTCCAACCTTGCAGCCTAGAATTGCGTGGAACCAGCCTATGTTTACCGACCATGGCACGTTTATTATCGGCTTTAGTGTATCCAAGCTCCACTTGGCGGTTGCTCCGGAAGAAATAACGATTAACCATTTTGCCGGAGAAATGGCAAAAGCGGGTTATGATCATACCAAACAGCTGATGCGGATCAAGTGGAAAGACCCAGTTGATTATTCCTTGCTTGAAAGAATCATTATCTTTAATATGACCGACAAGGCGGATTATTCAACCTTCTGGCGGAAAAAATGAGAAGACAATAAACTAAGTGCTATTTCAATAAAAATGCACTTGATTATAAAAATATAAGGGTTAATTCACTATTCAGCTGAAGGCATCAAAGTATGTGCTTTCTTAGAATTTTCAGCAAAGTATTCTGGAGTATGATATAATCATTAAGTTACGCATTTTTATACAAGATACGCCTCATGTGGAAACAGTGGTATGGCTAAGGAAAGAGTACTTTTTGAAAGCGGAATAATTCACTGTTAAGGCGTTGCTTTATATAGAAAAACTTATTACTGAAAATGAATAGTGAAATAGAAATTAGAGGAGAACAAGATATTGTTATTTAATGAACTACAATTAATCGAGCCAATTCAAGAGGCTCTTGTAACTAAAGGATATACAAAGGCAACCCCCATACAAAGTAAGGCAATTCCAGCGCTTTTAAAGGGTGAGGATATGTTGGGTTGTGCCCAAACAGGCACAGGAAAAACTGCTGCTTTTTCGATTCCAATACTGCAAAACCTTGCAACGAAACAAGGAAAGCAAAACGGAAAACGTAAAATTAAGGCATTGGTTGTTGCACCAACTCGTGAGTTGGCGCTTCAAATCGGAGATTCGTTCAGAGAGTATGGTACGAATCTGGAACAAAGAACGACTGTAATTTTTGGTGGCGTGGGTCAAAAACCACAAACTAACCGATTAGAAAAAGGCGTGGATATCCTAGTGGCAACACCAGGTAGACTCCTTGACTTAATCGGACAGGGTTACATTGATCTTGGTTATGTTGAGCACTTTGTGCTTGATGAAGCGGATCAAATGTTAGACATGGGTATGCTTCGCGATGTAAAAAGAATTATCAAGTATTTGCCCGCGAAAAGACAAACCATGTTCTTTTCCGCAACGATGCCAGCTTCAATCGCATCATTTGCAGATACTATTTTGAAACAGCCAGTAAAAATCACAATCAAGCCAGAGTATTCTCCCATTGATATTATTGAGCAAGAAGTTTACTTTATTGATAAAGGAAACAAAACTGCCTTATTGATTGATTTGTTGAAAGATCGAAAATATGATTCTGTCCTTGTTTTTTCAAGAACCAAACATGGTGCAGATAAAATTGTAAAAGCTTTGGCTAGACAAGGGCTTGATTCCGTAGCGATTCACGGAAACAAATCACAAAATAAAAGACAAAAGGCGCTCAAGGAGTTTAAAGAAAGAACCGTGCGAATTCTTGTTGCAACAGATGTAGCAGCACGTGGTTTGGACATTTCGGAACTTTCTCATGTGATCAACTACAACCTTTCGGAAGTCCCTGAAACCTATGTGCACCGAATTGGTCGTACGGGTCGAGCAGGTCTTGGTGGCAAAGCCATTTCATTCTGTGATTTTGAAGAAAAAGATTTGTTGAGAAGTATTGAAAAGTTGATTAGCAAAAAATTGCCAGAAGTGAAAGGTCATGCTTACCCATTGCGCGACACAACGATCAAACCAAAAGCGAAGCAGGGGCAACGACCACAGCGAAGAAATCAAGGCAATGCAGCTTCAAACGGAAGTTCTAAGCCTTCTCGAACAAATAATAGAAAAACGAAATCGACTCAATCGAACGACAGAAGATCGAAATCCACGCAAACCGATGGTCGAAAGTCAAAATCGACACAAGGGAATGGCAACAAAGCGGCAAGAGGTTCGTTTAAACAAAAGCGAAGCAGCGGCGGCGGTGGAAATGAAATTCGAACATCAGGTCGTTAGAAATAAGATCCAATAACATAGAATACCTGGATAGGTAATAAATAACGAGCAGTATGAGTGAACCCACTTGTACGGCTCGTTTTGTTATAGGTGTGGGTACTTATAGAAATTTATAAGTTGATGATTACTTTGGATTTCTTTCCGTTTGCTCAGTCAGGGAAAATCGCTGAAAATTGGGATTCCATCCAGAAGATACCAGAAGGATTAAAGTCTGGAAATACAATGTTTTAAGACACACAGAGTCAGCACATTCTAAAGCGAAAATGCTTTGGAATGGAATGTCGCGGAATGAATCATGAGGCTGAGTGCTTCTATATCTGAAAGCTAAGAGGTTTCAACAGGCTATGATGAATTTTTAGTCGGCAATATGAATCTTTGAGGTTGGATCATTTTAGTCATGACATAAATAATAAGTTTATCGATTGGATATATTTGGAGACTTCAAATCAAACTAAATTGATACGGATTTACTTTTGAAGGATATGAAAGGATTTCGGGGATCAATTTAGAGTACAGTATGAAGTTAGTATAGCTAATCGTTTACGGTAGGCAGGCCTATATGTTTAGATACATCGAAAAATGATAAACAAAAGTGTATTTTATTAAAATTTGATCAGCATATAATAAATTTAGTGAAATGTATTTTACAAAATATGAAATAAAGAGTAAACTATGATTTGAGGGGTTTAATAACAGTTTCATACAATGTGATAATGTGGTTTTTAAGAACGATTATGAAAACACTTGTTACTGTAGCAAGACTTTTGCGAAATTCAAATATATTAATAACGATTTAAGATAACTTTGTACCCTGACAGAGTAGATAAAGTTATCATCAAATTAGCTAGGGGTAGTTGCTTGGATTGTTTTGAAGTGTTATATCTGAATCTGCATATACGAGAGTATATTGAACTGTTCTTTAAGAGGTAAATATGAATATTTTTGAGTTGTCCTTGAAAGCAAATAATTATAGAAAAAGCAATGACTTTGAAAAGGTGCTAGATATAACTACAAGCATCCCATACGATTCTTTTAATGGATATCTTCTGTATTATCATCTGAATGCAATTAGAAAGTTAGAATTATATATAAATTTTTTTGAGAAAATCGCAAAGATACCAATTGACATAGAGGTGCTCGACGGCAGTCGGATTGAGATGAAGATAATAGTCGATCAGTTCTTTCTTAATGAAGCGCGGAGAGTAACTATACACTCATTAAATAAAATAATCAGGAATATAAAAAATAGTTTTTTAGATGAACAAATGGTGAAATATATTATTCTGAAATACATAAGCAATTTAAAATACTTAGATTATCGACCTGAACAAATTGATGATTTTATTTACTTATGTAATACGAAACTCTTGAAATTCGAAGATGAAAAGTATGCGTGGGCAGAATTTGATCGTTGGTATAATGTGGTGATAAAAAAGTTGGTTGCAGAGAAAGATGTAGATCAAGCGCTTGAAAATGCAAGTTTTGCTGCAGAATATTCTTTGAAACAAAGGAATTATTTTTTATTTAAAAGGGCACAATGCCTTCGTATGATTGGAAATACAGAAGAAAGTTTAGTTGTATTACAATCTATAGAGAACACTGCCTTTATGAGTGAGTGGATATTTGTAGAGTTTGGTTATTGTTTGTTGGATTTAGGAGATTATGAGAAATCGGCACATTACTTTATAAAAGCTTATGGGAAAATACCGAATTCTAATTTCCAAAAGAAAAAGAAAATATTATTAGGTTTGTCGGAGGCCTTTTATAAATTAAACAATCATTTGGGGAATTTTTTGGCACTCCATGCTATTGTTAAGTTTTGGGAAATTAATAAGTGGAGACTTGATGAAAGTATAGTTGTTTCATATAACCGTATACGAGATGAAGTTGATATCAAATACGCGGAATTAAGTTTTGACGAAGCGATAAGAGTTATTGATGAAAATCTAAAAAAATATTTAAAGACAAGTGTAAATCGAGAAAGAAAATTTAGAGGACTTATAGCTGGGATGAGAATAGACAGGGCTTATTTTTTTATAAACACTGAACCGGATATTACTATATTGTGTCACAAAGAGTTAGTGAAAGCGAATTATTCAAACGGCGATATGATTACGATAATTGCAGTTGAATCATATAATCAAAAAAAGAAATGCATGGGTTGGAAAGCAAAAAGGGTCTTACCGGAAGTATAGTTTTGCGATTAAGTACCCAATTGATCATCTTATTAGTTACTGGGACTTGGTGCGAGAAGATTAGATTGGAATTTATATTAAGTATCTGAGGATACTCATCAAAATAATAAACGAAAGAAGGAGAGGTAAATGAGTTATAAAAATTTATCATTAAAGAGAGATTGCATCGTTTGTATGATTCAAGCTTGTCTTGGAGGTAAGTATGATAAAGTAAAAGTTAGCCAACTTAGAAATATTAATAACACCTTATATAGAGTGGATGTAAGCTTGGATCGCAAAGATTTTTTCTTGGATTTTTATTTTAAAAGTGACGGGAAAACCACCATAAGCATAACTGGGGGAAAGCAAAATAAGCTCAAAGTAGAGTTGGCGGAATACCTAAAGCGTAATTGTGGGTATAAGTGCAATAAAGATTCATTTGTAATAAATAATATGTTAGATGATGATTTAGAATTGTTAGTAATGTATTTGTTAGAACCAGAAAATAAAATAAATATTATTGATGAAGTGGTGAAACATCCTTATGCAAAGAGAGAGTTGACTTTCACAAGTGATTTTCAGGATCAACTTAAACTAATTCATTACAATACAAATAGAGTTCAAATTCAGGGAAAGCCATTATACATATTTAGTAAAGCTGTAAGTTTAATTTCTGAACTGAGAGATGATGTAAGACTTGATGCTCTTGAGGACGTTTTTGAGGTTCGAATTTCGAAAGAAGAGAATTATCGTGAACTGGAAGGATATTTACCTAATGCATATTCAGAATTAAATGATAAGTTAAAGCGAATATTACATAGTTCTATTGCTTTGAAAAATAGCAATGTAGAGGCGGAGGATTATTCATTTCTTGCTTTTCCAGCATTAAGGGCAGTTGAGGGGCATTTGAGAGAGAAATTATCAAAGGCTGGTTTTGAGAGTAATGGAGGGAGATCATTTGGCTTCTTTAATATTGAGGCAAGTGGTTCTTATGTCTTATCTTCGAGAAAAAGCTTTCCTACTGACAAGCACAAAACGAAAATTGAGGAAACTTATTCATATTGGAATAAACAAAGACATGCACATTTTCATATGGACGAGCTATACACGAATGCCATTATCGGTGATAAAACAAAAGCGGTAGAAATTGTAGATAAGTCAATTTTGCTAATTGATGAATATTATGCTATAATTTAGTATCAAATTGGGGGTGTAGTCATGGATTTTGAAATTAAAAAGATTAATGGAATAGAACAAGATTTTGTTGTTTTTTCTACTTCATATTTGAATCCTTTTGGGCACCTTAAAATTATTGAGAAAGAATTAAAATGTAAAAAAATTCGTTGCATCGTGTTGTTCGATTTATTGTTATCAAATGGGAATGGATATGATCGTTATTATGAGCTAGAATTTGAAAATAGTTCTTTTCTAAAAGAAACTTTGAAAATAATTGACTTGAAAAAAGGGTGCAAACAAAGAATGATTTTGAATAAGTATTATCATGATAATTTCGAGAAATTTGATACTGAGATTCTAAGTAACGCAACAAAATTTTTAGTTCAAAAAGGTGCATTAAAACGTGTGTAGTTTTTAATTAACAAATTAAATTGTGAGCCATAGTAAACATTTAGTTGTAGTTTACTATGGCTTTTAGAAATATATATAATAAATGTTAAGAAAATCGAAACTGCGAAGTGTTTATTTGTTTTATAAGAGTATCCTTGACATCTCATTCACTTCCTTTATCATGATATACAGAGGTGTTTCTATGAGAAATCTACGTGCAGGCAGCAAAGAA
Organism: Gottschalkiaceae bacterium SANA; assembly: GCA_036323355.1. Taxonomy (GTDB): domain Bacteria; phylum Bacillota; class Clostridia; order Tissierellales; family GPF-1; genus GPF-1. The sequence continues at coordinate 1,546,937 of AP028876.1, forward strand.
ATGATGAAGGAACTGAATAAGGCATTGGTGATTCATGAGATACGCGTGCATGGTCCTGTGAGCCGAAGTGAGATATCCAAGCGATTAAATCTGGTACAATCAACCATTACAAAGATTTGTGATGAATTGATTGAGCAAAATATGATCTTTCCCATTGGGGAACAACAATCCACAGGGGGACGCAAGGCGATTAGCCTGGTATTCAACAACAACTATGGCTATACCATTGCAGTGAAGATAGAAGATTATCAGATCCTATTTGCTTTGACGAATTTAAAACCGTTATTTATACAAACGAATTCCGTTTGTTTTGATAAGCACGCGTCTTTTTCAGAGATTCAGGATTTATTAATTGCTGGAATTGCTCAGATGAAGTCTCTAGCTGAAGGGAAAGGTTTTCGTTTGCTGGGTATTGGCATTGCCGTATCCGGGGTAGTGGACCAGATAAATGGCGTGTTGATTTCATCTTCCTTGTTGGGATGGAAAGACATTCATTTTCGCGATTTGTTGGAGCCATTATTTGAGCTGCCCGTGCAATTGGATAATGACTTGAATTGCTATACCTTGGCGCAGGCTCGGTTTGGGCATGGACGTGAGGAATCAAACTTTATCTGCATGACTATTGGGGAAGGCATTGGTGCCGGGATTGTGATCGACAACCAAATCTACCGGGGTGCCATCGGCGGTGCCGGCGAATTTGGACACACCATTGTGCAATTAAATGGACGGGATTGTTTGTGTGGCCAAAAGGGCTGCTTAGAAGCCCATGCCTCAGATGCATTTATCGTCAATTATGTACAAGAAAAGACCGGTGAGTTAAAACGGATTGAAGACATTCTTCTGGAAGAGTCGGTTTTCTTTGATGAAGCCGTTGAACTTGCATGGAATTACTTGGGTCTTGGATTAATTAATCTAATTATGCTATTTAATCCAGAAAAAATTATTATCAGTTGTCACCCACAGGTAGGGAAGCATTGGAAAGATCCTGAAATGCTGCAGGTGGTTAAGAATAACTGGTATGAACGAAATGGCGTCTTTTCAACAGATATCGTGTTCGATGACTTGAACAATGACAATTTTTTGTTGGGAGCTTCCTTGCTGGTAACAAGTGTTTTGTTTGACGAACCAATCTATAAAGGACAAGGAACAATTTATAACAACCTCTAGGGGTTGTTTTTTTTGGACCTCTTAGAAATGTTTGCTTCTTTTCACATAATTGTAAGGTTGATGTAAGGTGCATCAATTAAGATATATACATGGAGTTGAAATTGTTGAAAAGACGAGGGGATGTACATGAAGAGTAAGAAGATAGAAACTTGTTTTTGCATTAGTTTGCTAGTAATTTTGGCACAGTTTGTGGTATTGGTTTATTCATTGATCATTTACACGTCACTTTATAAGTGGTTGCCTTGGTATGAAGGAGCTGGAATACAATTCTTAATTATTCCATTTGTGTTTTTGCCTATATTATTGGCACTGGGTGTGTTGATGAAACTTTTAAGTCGTAAGTATGAAATAACCAAATTCAGTACCTTGTTACCATTTGTTTCAGGAGGGTTAATCGTTCTGCCTATTTTAGCAGATGGTGGTTTGGGCACATTGTGTATTAGCTTTGGAATTGTATTTTCTTTAGTTCTCATTGGCTTTACTATATATAGCCTAGTGAGCAGCTTAAGAATACGATTTTATTAATAACAACCTCAAGGGGTTGTTTTTTTCTGGGAACTTTTTATAAATACTTACTTGCTTCAGAAAAGAAAGTATGTTATATTCAAATTAGGGAACAGGAGGACAGTATGAATTTAAGAAATCAAAGTATTAAAATTATAAAAGAAAATCAAGCATCTACGGGAGCCTATGTGGCATCACCAAACTTTCCAACCTATGATTATAGCTGGTTGCGTGATGGTAGCTTCATTGCCAATGGCATGTTGCTGGAAGGTGAAGTGGAGTCTGCAAAGAATTTTCTGATCTGGGTGCATGAAACCTTAATGAAGCATCAAGAGAAGATTCAAGAAATTGTGGTTGGCATGGAAGCGGGGAAAACCTTTGCGCCTGAAGAATTATTGCCAACACGATATACGATGGATGGCGAAATTGAAATCGACGACTGGCCGAACTTTCAGATTGACGGTTATGGCGCATGGCTATGGCTGTTGGCAGAGTACATTGAGAAAACCGGTGACGAGTATTTGTTGGTGCAGTTTCAGGAAAGCGTCCGTATGACCATCGACTATATTAAACTACTATGGGACAAGCCGAACTATGATTGCTGGGAAGAATTTGGTGATCGGGTGCATGGTTCCACGCTGGCATGCCTCTATGGGGGGATTAATAGTATCAACCGTTATCTTGGAGAAGTTGAATTGCTTCAATTAGCAGCAGAAATGAAGGTGTATGTTGAAGACAATCTAATTGCTTCCGGGCACTTTATGAAGAACAACATGGATGACAGTGTTGATTCGAGTTTGCTGTGGTTGGCTTATCCATTTGAAATGTTTGGGGTAAACGACGAGCGTATGAAAAATACGATTACGAAGATCGAAGAAGATTTATTTGACGAAGGTGGGGTGAAGCGATACTTGAAGGATACCTACTATGGTGGAGGACAATGGTTGATTCTTTCCTCATGGTTGGGCATTATGAATGTGAAACAAGGCAAGCACGATAAAGCAAAGGCAATTTTGGAGTGGGTGGAAGCCCAGGCTGGTGAAAAGGGTATGCCTGAGCAAGTAAGCGATATTGTGAACGACCCATCGCACGTTGCACCGTGGGTGGAGAAATGGGGTCCCATTGCGGATCCATTGATTTGGTCTCATGGAATGCATTTGACATTCCTGAACGAATTGGAACGAAAATAGAATAAGGGGGACAAAATTGTGAAACAAAGAAAAAGTTTAGCACTGTTACTTATGATTTTCATGCTCGTATCCCTATTTACTGGTTGCGCGAATGGGTCGGGGAGCGAGACAGAACCTGCGGCAACAGAACCTGCATCGACTAGCGAACCTGCTGCTGAACCTGCTGAGGAACCTGTCACCATTACCATGTGGCATACCTACAGCGACGGAGAAACAGAAGTCTTTGAAAATGATGTAATTCCTGCATTTGAAGCAAGCCACCCGAATATCAAGGTGGAAGCGACACGGATGCCGTATGATGGCTTGAAGCAACAGATCATTGCGGGTGTTTCTAGTTCAACAGCACCGGATGTTATGCGTATGGATATCATATGGGTACCGGAATTTGCGAAATTGGGTGCCTTGGAGAAGGTGTCTGAGTATGCAGAATTTGATGCGATTAAAGCGAATGTATTTGAAGGACCAATGAGCACCAACTACTACGATGGCGACTATTATGGTTTACCATTGAACACCAACACCAAGATTGCCATCTACAACAAAGCACTATTGGCTGACTTGGGCGTAGAAGTGCCTAAGACAATGGATGAATTGGTTGCGATTGCCGAAACATTAAAGGATCGTGATGACACTTGGGGCATTGGTGTTGGCGGATCTGCAACATGGGGCATGCTGCCATACTTCTGGACCATGGGTGGAGCGGTAACGGATGAAAATTATACCGTTGCAAGTGGTTACTTGAATAGCCCAGAAAGCATTGAAGCTTTGGAAACCATTGCTGGCTGGTACGCGGATGGGATTGTTGGACCTTGTATCTTGGGTGAACAACCTGACACATGGGGCGGCATGGGAAATGGAAATTATCTTATGATTGAAGACGGCCCATGGTATTATTCAATTGTAGGGGACGATGCATTGAACAATACAGTCAACTCTGTTATGCCTGCAGGACCAGGTGGAAGCATCTCGGTTGTTGGCGGTGAAGATATGATTATGTTCAAGACTTCCAAAAACAAAGAAGCAGCATGGACCTTTATGCAATGGATGTTGTCACCTGAGCCACAAGTGATGATGGCACAATTGGGAATGGTACCAACAAACATGGATGCGGCACAAGATCAAGCCGTATTGGATTCACCGTACATTGGAACCTACATTGAGCAATTAAAAACAGCGAAACCACGAACACCATCACCAAAATGGGAAACCATGTCCGACACGATCGGAACAGCATTTGAACTGGTTATTCGCGGTGAGCAAGATGCGAAAACAGCACTTGATGAAGCAGCGGCAATTTGTGACGAATTACTACAGTAGAACGAGAGATTACAGGGTCGCTTGCGGCCTTGTAATCTTCCCTGTTTAGAGAGGTGACGCAATGCAATCCACAAGCAAATTGAAACGAAAAGAAGAATGGAAGAGTGTATTCCCATATATTATGGTGGGTTTGTTTCTTCTTGGCGTCTTTGTAATTTATCCGCTTTTAAGAAATGTCTATATGAGTTTTACCGAATTTAATATTTTAACCAATGAGACAGAAGCCTATGTTGGATTCGAGAATTACATTCGTGCCGTTCACGATCCAAAGGTACAAATGGCTTTGGTGAATACTGTAACCTTTGGTTTGGTAACTGTGCCCTTTCAAATGCTCTTTGGTTTGATTCTGGCAGCAGTGATCAATTCAAAGATAAAGGGAAAACTATTCTTTCGGGTTTTGTTCTACATCCCCGTAATTTCATCTTGGATTGTTGTTTCACTGATCTTTCGGTACTTATTTCAATCGAGCGATGCGGGTGCCATCAACTATCTATTGTTGAAGATGCATTTGATCGCAGAGCCCATCGCCTGGCTTTCGAGCCGGTGGACCGCTAATGCGATTATATGGATTCTAAGTATCTGGAAAGGGATTGGCTGGGTAATGATCATTTATCTGGCGGCATTGCAAGGGATTAACAAGAGCTTGTATGAAGCGGCGGAAATCGATGGTGCCAACAACGTGCAAAAGTTCTGGAACATTACCGTGCCTAAGGTACGTCCGATTACCACTTTCATTTTTGTGAATCTTTTGATCGGTTCCTTTAATGTATTTTTGCAGGTCTTGATGATTACCAACGGTGCGCCTTTGGGGCGAACCGAGGTTTTGCTGACTTACATGTACAAGGTTGCCTTTTCTGAATTTGACTTTGGCTATTCTTCGGCAATTGCCGTGATGATGGGGATTGTCATCTTCAGCATCACCTATATGCAGTCGAAATTCTTGAAGGGAGACGAGTAGAATGAAACTAATCAAACGAATTTTATTATATGGTATTCTCCTCGGTTTTGGTGTAACCACTCTCTTCCCATTTATGTATATGATTGCAACAGCATTTACGCCGAATACCTATACGCTTCCTTATCCGCCAATTTTCTTCCCTGAGTCCTTCTTTACGGGGAACTTCGTGGAAGCTGTGCGATCCAACAACTTTGGCCGGTACTTCTTGAACTCTGTTTTTATTTCCATATCGGCAACGGTTCTGGCGGTTTGTGTTTCCTCCCTGACCGCCTATGGATTTGCTCGTTTCAAGTTTAAGGGCAAGGAAGTAATTTTTCGAATTTTATTATTTACCATGATGGTACCAGGAATTTTGAATATTGTTCCACAGTTTTTGGTGATTAACAGCCTTGAGATGGTAGACACCTATCGGGGTTTGATCCTTTTATATGTAGGGTCGGGCATTGCCGGCAACACCTTCTTTTTGCGGGGATTCTTTGAAGCAATTCCAAAAGAGTTGGAAGAGTCGGTGTTGATTGACGGTGGTGGTCGTTGGACAATCTTTACAAAGATTATTTTACCTTTGTCGAAACCTGCTTTGGGAACATTCACAATCTTTGCCTTTACAGGATTTTGGGATGAATTTTTGCAGGCATTGACGATTATGAAGTCGCCTCTTAAGCGAACCTTGCCCATTGCTTTGCAATTATTTCGCGGCCAGCATGCATCGGACTGGGGTTTGATCTTTGCAGCGTCAATTATTGTAATTACGCCATTAATAGTAATCTTTATTGTATTTCAAAAGCGATTTGTCCGCGGCAATATGATGGATGGATCCATTAAGGAGTAGATGACGGGATGAGTAAATATATAACAGCAGATAAGAGCCAATATCGTGTGGGGGATGAAGTCGCTTTGTTGAGCGGTAGTCCACTTTCAGGCTTGGTGGAGATTTTCCATCAAGGAAAGGTCGTTAAAACAATCAATGCAGATGAGTCTGGTGAGCGTTTCTTACTTGGGGAATTTCCAGTTGGCGGGTATTGGGTGAAGACTGAAGTTGGCACCACAGCCTTTGATGTGGTGGATGATTTAAACCAGTATGTTCGGTATGGTTTTTTAAGCGACTTTAATCCAGAAGACTGCCAGGACCGTAGCGATGTGGTTCAGATGAATCGCTACCATATTACATCGGTGCAATTCTATGACTGGATGTATCGACACCATCAACTGATCCCTAACACGGATGTTTTCAAAGACGCCTTGAACCGTCCTGTATACTTGCCGGCGGTACGTTCAAAGATTGATTTGTGCCATGAGTTCGGCATGAAGGCCATTGCCTATGGGGCGATATATGGAGCAGAAGAAGAATACTTTGGTGTTCATCAAGACGAAATTCTATATAAGGATGAAAAAGCTAAATATGATTTGATCGACATTATTGCCATTATGAATACGGAAGCAGACTGTTCGTGGACCAAACATATTATTCAAGAATTTGCTGATGCAATTCAAGTGATGGACTTCGACGGAATACACATGGATCAGTATGGATTTCCCAAGTATGCAAAGACTATGGACGGACGGGTCGTGGATGTCGGCGGTACTTTTGCGCCATTCATTGATGCAGCTAAAGTAGCTGTTGATGGGGTGAAGACCCCGAATCAGATGTTCTTTAATTGCGTGAATAACTGGCCCATTGAGCGGGTTGCAGATTCATTGATGGATGCGGTGTATATCGAAGTGTGGGACCCACACAGCACCTATCGCCATCTGCATCAATTGGTTAGAGAGTCACGGATGTTGACGGCTGATAAGCCCATTGTTTTGTCGGCTTATATTCACCCGTTTAACCAAGAAGTTTCTGAAGAAGAGAAAGAAACGGCTGCACTATTAACCATGGCGACCATCTTTTCATCGGGTGGAACTCATCTTTTACTTGGAGAGACTGATGGCGCGTTAGCGGAAGCTTATTACGTCAACCATGGGAAATATCAAGAATCCTTTAGGGATGAATTGGCGTGGTATTATGACTGTATTACGGCCTATGAAGAATGGCTGTTGGACCCTTCTGTTATGGATCTGACAGGATACTTTGTGGGGGGGATCAATGAAGAATTGATGGTGAAAAACTACCCGTATTCTGGGGAGTATGCGCCTGAGAAAATTCATGTGCAATTGACTAGAAAACAGGATATCTATATGGTGCAATTGGTGAACATGTTGGGTGTGAAAGATGATACCTGGAATGCACCGCATATGCGACCGCTGGAAGCCTCGGATGTGGTCGTCGAGTTGATGATTCATGATGAGATTGAATCCATCGTGGTGATCAGCCCGGATGTGGATTTGGAACCTCTTGAATTGGATTTCTCGTATGTAGAGCATTCTCAGGGCAAAGCACTACGTTTTGTAGTACCAAAGCTTGAGATTTGGGATATCGTCCTAATTAAACTACAATAATACGTGCAATATGTTTTTGGTAGTTTCTCAAAGAAATGCATTTTATGGAAGTCGGATTTAATTCCGACTTCTTTTTTGTGAAATCTTTTCAATCCCAGGGTGAATTTTATTGCACCGCTAACGATGTCTACATCAGTGGACTGGGAATGTATGGCTTTTCATCGATAATGCCTGGTAATTTTGCTCTGTATTGCCCATTTGCTAGAGTCAATGAAGGTAGATCGATTTGCAAGTAGTTAAGTAACTTGCCTTCTTCATACAATCATACTATGAAGCTTTCGCAGTGGAGATCTATCACGGGGATAAAAAAAGTAAACAATTAATAAAAAAGAATATGTATTGTTGGACTGTCTAGGATAATGATCGGATGAAAAACGTCTAAATGGTTGAAATATAACCATATTTACCATCATTTTACTAATATGACTCGATATATCTTTGATTAGTTTATTTTGAAGGGGTTACGTGTATAAAATAAGTAGATACATATTCTATTCATTGAGATTAAAAGAAAGGATGGAAAGTACATGAATATTATTCAAGATTTTTTTAGTGGATTGATGGCAGGTGCACCAGATGTAGTTGCTGCAATTGTTTTGCTGATTATTGCTTTCATTGTCGCGGGGATTGTAAAGCGTATTGTTGTCAAAGCATTAAAAAAGATGAATATGGACAAATATACGGATAAATTAGGAATGGAAGAAGAATCCGCAGGTGGCTCATTGGCCATTATTGGAAAGTTGGTTTACTTAATTGTATTCTTGTTGTTTTTGCCGGGAATTTTAGCAAAACTAGGGATGCAAAATGCGGCAACACCTATTACTTTATTACTATCATCATTACTTGGTTATATTCCAAATATAATTGCAGCTGTGATTATTTTTGTAATCGGTTTGTTTATCGCTAGAATTATCAAGCAGATATTGGTGCCAATTCTTAGAAGGTTAAAAGTTGATCGACTTCAAGAAAAAGCAGGCATCGAGGTAGAGGAATCGGGACGCCTGTCATCAATTTTGGCAAATGTGGTCTATATCCTGATCTTGTTAACGGTGATCATTGCAGCCCTTCAGGCGCTGAGCATTGAAGCGATTTCAGTACCCGCGATAAGTATGTTAAATTCAATTTTCGCTTTTATACCGAATATAATAGTTGCGACGATCATGATCATCATAGGCGTTGTTATTGCAGGTATAGTGGCCACACTAATAACAAGTATTTTAGAAGGTGTTGGATTCGATACGTATTTAAATAAAACGATTGCGAAAGAACGCGCGGGCCAAAAAGAGATAAAAGGGGCTAAAACGGTAGGTTCGATAGTTAAAGTGATTATCATCCTCTTTTTCGCAGTAGAGGCTCTCAATATTATTGACTTAGCGGTTCTCCAGTCTGTTGGGCAGTCGGTCATTGCCTATCTGCCGTTGCTGATTAGCGCGATTATTATTATGAGTTTGGCATATTTATTGGCAACATGGGTAGCGGGTGTTCTGCGAAAACGCGGAGCAAAAGGCTCGATCATGCCAATTGTTGCCAAGGTAGTCATTCTTGGTTTAGGGATTATTATGACCTTGAGTCAGTTGAACATTGCCACAGCAATTGTCAATACAGGGTTTATTATTCTTATGGGTGCGATAGGTATTGCTTTTGCAATAGCATTTGGTATCGGTGGTAAAGAGTACGCAGCAAATACGATGAAAAAACTGGAAGATAAAAAAGAAGAATAAGCATAAACTGCCCCCCGTCTATTTGACGGGGGGCAGTTCGGTGAAGCTGCCTTTATGGGATCGAGGCATAGTGACCTTTGTGGTTGAGTGTCCATTTTGAATGGTGTTATGGTTTGTTGTGCTGAACGCAGAGATCTGGTGAGACGTAGTGTGAGGACCCAATATGAAAAGGAAGCAAATCAGGGTATAAATACTTTGTTCCGCTAGAGGGTTGTTTCCAAGTGAATGGAGGTGAAAGTCGTGGAAAATGATGTTCTGAGAATCGAAAATGTGACAAAAACGATTAAAGGAAAATCTATTATCAAAGGCATCGATTTCAAGATTAAAGCAGGAGAAATCTTTGGTTTTCTCGGACCGAACGGCGCAGGGAAGTCGACTACACTTCGAATGATTGTTGGGCTTTCCAAGCCAACGACTGGCCGGATTATCATCTGCGGATACTCGATTAGTAACAACTATATGGCTGCCATGCAACACGTTGGTTGTATCATAGAGAATCCAGATTTATATGATTATATCAGCGGATATAAAAATTTAGAGATGCTGGCGTCGATGTCAAAAAATGTTGGTCATTATGATCTTATGGCGACCGTTGTAAATGTCGGCATGGAAAATCGAATTCATGACAAGGTCAGCACCTATTCTTTGGGGATGAAACAGCGGTTGGGGCTTGCACAGGCACTGATGCATCATCCTGATTTGTTGGTGTTGGATGAACCCATGAACGGCTTGGATCCGCAAGGCATCTATATGTTTCGAATGTTGATTAAAAGATTGGCTGAACAAGAACAAATCGCAGTTTTAGTTTCTTCACACTTGATTTCAGAGGTGCAGCTTTTATGTGATCGTGTGGCAATTATTAATGACGGCTTGATTATCAAAGACACACCCATCAATGAATTGATTCCTTCCAGTGAAATTTCTTGGGAAGTTGCAGAGTTGGAAAAGGGGCAAGCTTTTTTAGCATCTCGATTCAATATCTCCGCTCTCATTGTGGACGGGCGATTAAGGGCGGTTATTGATCTTAAAGGGTTGGCATCAATCAATGCTGCATTGATTGCTGCAGGATTTGAACTGAAAACGGTGAGTTCGCCGCAACAATCCTTGGAATCACTCTTTTTGGGACTTACTGGGCATCAAAAAATCATGTAAGTTAAAGGTGGGATACGATGATCGTACTTATTCAAAATGAAATATATAAAATGCTACTGAAGAAGAAAATGATCTTGATTGTGGTCTTGCTAATTGCTTTTATTGGCTTATTCGTTTACGGCGAGCAATATGTGTATAACAGCGCTCTTGAACGATTCGAAACCATGACAGAAAGTGGTTCCTTTGACTGGCGCATTCTCGCGGAACAGCAAATCACGAGATTAAACGAGCGCTTAGATAGTACATATATTCCAGAAAGTGGCTTGCGATCCATAGAGATTCAAATCGAGCAGTTAACGTATTTTATTGACAATAACATAAATCCTATCACGCCGAGCGCTGCTCGATTTACAGTTGTCTTTGCGGAACAATCTCTTGTTCTATTTATTCCGCTCTTGATACTCGTTCTGGGTGCTGATTTAGTTTCGGGAGAATTTTCAAAAAAAACGATCAAAATTCTTTTAACGCGGGCAGTCCCAAGGTGGAAAATTTTTCTTAGCAAGTATATCGCTTTATTGATGATGACGACTCTTGTTCTGCTATTGATGGGTCTGATTGCAAGCCTGGTATCGGGTGTGTTTTTTGGCTATTGGGGGTTCAATGAACCCATTGCGACAGGGTTTCGGTTGATCAATGGTTCACTTGATGCGCGGAATGTGATCATGATTTCGAGAATTCAATATATGGTATTGATTTATGCATTGGCTTGGGTCGTTTCGGTTGTGATTGCGACCATTATTCTGATGGTTTCTGTTTTGGTGAAAACAACGGCTTCTGCGATCGGAATTATCATGGCTACTTTGATTGGAGGGCAGTTCCTTCAATACTTTCTTTCAGAGTGGCCGATTGTAAAATATTTTTTTGTTTCCAATTTGGATCTTTCGAAGTACATGACAGGATCCTATCAACCGATTGAAGGGATGAGTCTTGCTTTTTCTATTGGTGTTCTCTTATCCTGGGCTGCGGTTTCACTTCTAATCAGCTTTATCGTATTTATCAGAGAAGACATATTGGTATAAGAAAGGACTGAGTCTTATGTTCAAGCGGGTTATTTGGCCGGTGATATTTATTGGCTCTCTGTTGCTGATTGTTATTTTTATTAGTGGACTCCTTGCATCGCTTGTTATTACATCAACACAAGAAAGAAACGATGAGATGTCAGGCGGGAAAAATCAGCAAGAACAGAAAGCTGTGGTGATACAGGAAGATGAGTATAAGCAAGTATTATTGCTCGGTGACTCCTTGGCAATGGGCATCGGAGACGAGTTGGGGAAAAATCTGGGAGAGCGGTATGTAGAATTAAGTGAAAATGAAAGTGATGAATCCAAATGGAAGGTAGTAAATCTTTCCGTACCCGGTTCCCAAAGCAATGAATGGGTTCGGTTGCTAGAAGATAATTTTACGATTGATTTTTTGCGAACGGCAGATCTGATTTTTCTTTCCATAGGAGGCAATAATATCAAGGAAATTTATGAGGGAGAATCGATAGCAGGACTGATTGAATATGAAGAAAAACTCAATGATTATTTATCGGATATTCAACTCATCTTGGATTCAATAGATAAATTAAACCCAAGCGCACAAGTGGTATTCATTGGACTCTATAATCCATACGGTGCATCAATCGGTGATCAAAAAATCCAATTGCTGTTGGAGTGGAATCATGAAACTCAATTGCGCGTCGATGAAAAAGCGAATCGTGTGTATGTCCCAACTTATGATCTGTTTAAATATCATCAAGATAGGTACCTTTCGTTGGATGATTTTCATCCGAATGAAGAAGGGTATGCTGCCATTGCGAGCCGGATTTATGAGGTTTTGGGAAAGAAAAAATAGATGGAAAGTATAGTGGTGTCAGTCGAGGAATTGGCACCATTTATTGTACCTAAATATAATTTCACCGAGCGAGAAGTAAAAGGTGAGCTCGGAAGGTGCATAGCATGACCTGTAAGAAGTTGTAAGGCGTTGGAAAATAAAGTATGATAGATGAAAGGCAAAAAAGAAATTCATTATGTTTAAGTTGAAAATGAGGGAAGAAGAATATATGAAAAAATTGAACCGTGCAATGGTGAAAACAATTCTTGAACCAAGTGTAAAGAAAACGAATGCATTTTTCTTATGTGTAATTTTGCTTATCGTGTTTTTTGCTCGGCTTTCTCCAGAGAAAGATTTGGGTCTTGTGCAAGAAAAATTCTTTTCACTGAATGATCAATGGACCGTTATAAGTGGGGCGAACCGTGTCGATGAGGTAACTTTGCCCTATCAAATACCGAGCGATCAAAGAGGAGAACACTTTTTAATCACGAAGACAATCAATGAAGATTTTGAAGATGAAATGTATCTGCGAATTCGAGCTTCCATGCAAGATATCAGGGTGATGGCAAAAGGGGAAGTTATTTATCAGAGTGAACGTGATCATGAAGGTTCATTGGTCTTTCCAGAAGTAAGCATGTGGCATTTAATCAAGCTCCCAAGAGATATGAAGGGGGAAATCTTAACAATCGATTTTTCAACAAATATAGAAGCCTTTAAAGGAATGGTAAACGGAATCTATTATGGAAGTGAAGGTGCTTTATTAAAGGACTTAGTGGCAAGAAATTATACGGGGTTACTTGTTGGAATTATTATGCTTCTTGCAGGGATTACGTCAATCATTGTTTCTTTCTCTTTAAGAAAATTGGGTGATCGAAGGTTGTTCTATATTGGTGTATTCTCAATTACAGCGAGCATCTGGATGTTTTCTGAATTACGAATTTTACAATTTATAACGGGTAATCGTTTTATATTGGGTGGAATCAGTTATTTTATGGTTCCTCTGATCGGTTTTTCACTAATTCGCTACCTAGGTATCGTTGTTTTGATGAAGTACTCGAAGAGCATTGATAGAATTTCATTTGTATTGGCAGCTTGCTTTATTTTCTTGTTTTTTGCTCAGTTAATTGGCGGGTTGCCATTGATCAGTGGCTTGCTATTTGTGAATGTTTTAATGGGTTTGATTATTGTATGGGTAACCACTGTTATCTTATATGAATCCATTGGGCTAAAGAATAAACGAGCAATTAAGTACGGATTATATATGAGTGTTTTAGTGGCTTCTCAAGTCATGGAAATCATTGTATTTTTTACGAAGGATTTTGATCGAATGTCCCATTTTAGCAAATTGGGTGATGGGATATTTTTGGGCTTTATGCTTTGGGAGTCAATCAGTTATTTCAAAAGTATTTTGAGGCTTAATCAGAAAACAAAGATTTTGGAGGAAATGGCTTATAAAGATAGCTTAGTTGAAGGGAATAATCGCGCTGCCTATGAAAGGGATCTTGACCAAATATTAGATTCTATCGATATTCAGTCTTTTAGACTCGTTTTGATTGATATCAACCAATTGAAACAAATCAATGATGTCTTTGGACATGCGACAGGCGACAAGGCAATTATACGAAGTTATCAATTGATGTGCCAAGCCTTTGAAGATATTGGGACATGCTATAGATTGGGTGGCGACGAGTTTGCAGGCATTGTTACAGAGACTAATGAAGTGGTATTTTATGATGCAATAAAGGCCTTGGAGCAAGGGATTGAGCAGGAGAACAACCAACAGAAATATCCTTTTAGTTTAGCTATAGGCAGCGGCTTTTATGAGAAAGATCATATCGACGAAAGAAAAAAATTTAGCACGTTTTTCCATGAAGTCGATCAACGGATGTACAGCAAGAAGAAACGCCGATATAGTGAATGGAGTGAATCAGTTATTTGATAACCAGCTTCATTTTCAAGTTTGTGATGGGCAATGGTTGGAAAAGGCGTCTGATAAACAGGTGTTTTTATGTATAACGAATAAATTGCTGAAAGCAATGAACGTTCAAATTGGAAAGTTAGTTATCAAAGAATCAAGAAAATTGATAGATTTGTTGAAAGATAGAAAATATGATTCTGTACTAGTCTTTTCAAGAAGCAAATATAGAAAATCGAAATCTACCCGATCGAATGACAGAGGACTGAAATCCACGCAAATCGATGGGCGAAAGTCAAAACCGATACAAGGGAATGGCCGCAGAACAGCTAACGGTTCTCACCAGTAAAAGCGGAGCAGTAGAAGTGAATTCACTTCTACTGCTTTTTTTGAGTTGAAAATGGATTGTTTATACATTCTTTAGTTTTGAACGGGTGACTTTTCGTGTGAGTTGATGTATTATTTATTTAGGAACTAACTAAATAAAGAGGTGCGAAATGGATGTATTTGAAGAATTATTTGATCTCTATGACCGAGAGTGTGAAGAGTGGCTGGAAACGAGTCTTTCAGAAACTTCCTTTGCTCATTTAACTTTCAATCATTATCAGTATTTGAAGGCAATTGATGACTTGGGATGCCCCACACTAAGTTCATTGTCAGAATACCTAAAGGTTTCCAATGCCTCGACATCGGCCATGATTAACAAGCTCATTCATGAGCGATTGGTAGTAAAATACCAATCAGAAAAAGATAAGCGAAGCTATTATGTGAAATTATCAGACCTGGGCAATCAGATCATCAGGATGGAGAAAAAGAGCTTTCTCTTGGTCACAACACGACTCGTAGAAAACTTAGGAAAAGAGCAACAAAAAGAACTGCTATTTTTACTACGGCAGGGATTAGATTCAGTGAAGAGTAACTGAATAGGATAGATGGAGGCAAATATGCACTCGGAAATGAAATATTTAATAGATTTAATGCTTATTTTAGCGGCATCAAGTGGTGGAGCTTGGCTAGCCAAGCGTTTGAATCAGCCGCAAATCGTTGGACAAATTTTAGGTGGCGTATTGATCGGATCGTCCATTTTAGGCATCGTCGAACAGTCTGAATTTATCGGGAAACTATCAGAAATTGGTGTTATTGTATTAATGTTTATTACTGGGCTTGAAACGAGTTTATCAGAGTTGAAAGCATCTGCAGAACGATCAGCGGCAATAGCCATTGGTGGAATTGTACTTCCATTTGCCATGGGATTTTTAAGTATTATGCTATTAAAAGAAAATTTCATGATTTCAGAAGCGGTATTTTTGGGTGTGATTCTGACTGCAACGAGCATGGGCGTCACGGTGAAAATTCTTGCCGAGTTTAGAGCGCTTCAATCCAAGCAAGGAGTTAGTGTTTTGGGAGCGGCAGTGATTGACGATATTGTTGGTATCATGATTTTATCTGTTGCTCTTGGTGCGTTTGGAAAGTCGACAGCTAGTCTTTGGATGTTATTGATGAAGATCGCCATCTTTTTCGTTATTGTGATTTTCGCAGGGGAGTGGATATCGACAGCTGTGAATCGTAATATTCGAATTTTGAAAGAATTGAAATCCAAATTTTTATTGCCGATTTCAATTTCGTTGATTCTTCTCTTTGCAATCACTGCAAGTGAGTTTGGCATGGCTGCCATTATAGGCGCTTATTTTGTAGGAGTCATACTATCTACGACACAGATGAAACATCGTATCACTCATGAAGTTGAAAAGTTTGGAACCGGATTCTTTATTCCGATTTTCTTTGTAAATATAGGATTGAGTGTGAATATGACCATGGTAGGAAAGTATTTCACTCTTGCAATTGCGATTACGTTCGTCGGTATACTTAGCAAAGTAATTGGATCCGGAATTGGAGCTAGAATCAGTGGATTTGATTACTTATCTTCACTGCAAATTGGGGTCAGTATGGTGCCCCGGGCAGAGGTCGCTTTGATCGTGTCAAATATTGCTTTGAAGGCAGGATTGATTGGAGAAGATATTTTCGTAGGGGTGATTTTATTGGTCATCGTCTCTTCTGTTGTCTCTCCCATGCTGTATAAAGGGCTTGAACAGCGGAAGAAAAAAACAAGTAAACTGCTTAAAGATGCAAAAAAGAAGGTGGCTTAAAACAAGTCATAAAAGGAAAGGTATCATTTTATATCGTTGAAGGGATTATGATGCAAGCGAGTTATCTTTAGGGCGTTCGATGAAGAAATATGAAATTTTGAGGAGGGAAAATGGAAGTAATTATCGTTCCAAATGCAGAAGATTACTATGAAGAGAGCATTCAAATATTCAATGAATCTTTTTTATCGAAGTTAGGCTTTATATCAAAAAGTGAAGAATTGCAGGTTTCTTTAGCCCGAGATTTTGGCTTAATTGACATTGATGTGAAGGATAAAGAGTTTGTGGCAGTTGCTGAGGGAAAAGTAATGGGTCTTCTAACCTTGGTATTTGAGGACCAGGGAAAACTTGAACTGAAACCAAATATAAGCAAGGGAAAATTGCTCAAAAAATATGGTTTGTTCGGATTGATCAGAGGAGCTTTATTGAGCATGGTATTTTCTTATCACCCACCGAAAAATGAACTGTATATTGATAGTATTGGCGTTTCTGCTGATGCAAGAGGAAGGGGAGTAGGAACGAAGCTTTTGGAGTTTGCTGAGGAGCTTGCTCACCGCAAAGGGTGTAATACGCTTTCGCTACACGTCATGAAAGAAAATCCAAAAGCAAAAGCATTGTACGAGAGACTTGGATATAAAGTTGTATCTGAGGACTCCTTTCGATGGCTAAAACGTGTAACCGGATACTCTGGAGCCTACCACATGATTAAGTCGATCCTGTAACAGACCAGGAATGTATTTGACTAGGTTAATGAGTTGAACTAGATAAGTTGGGCCGTGAAACTAGGTCGAATATTTCATATGGGTGAAAGGGATAAAAGGTTATGATTAGATTTGAAACGAAAAGGTGTTTGATTCGAAATTTTATTGAAGGTGACATCGAGGAATTCATGGATTATAGGAATGACAAAAATTGGATGCAGTATCAGGGATTCACAGGATTAACGCGGGAAGAATATAAAGAAGCCTTGCTCACTGAGGGATCTGTTGATGAGGGTATGCAATTGGCGATTGTTTGTAAAAGCAATTCAAAGCTCTTGGGTGATTTGTATTTGAAGAAATGCGGAGATGTGTTTTGGATCGGTTATACAATCAGTCCATTATATGCAAGGCAAGGTTACGCTTATGAAACGACCTTGGCTTTACTTGAATGGATTAAAGGCCAAGGTATTTCGAAGGTGTATGCAGGTGTACTGCCAGAGAATCGTGCATCGATTCAGTTGTTAAAGAAATTGGGCTTCACCTGTATTGAAAGGGATGAGAACGAGGAGGATATTTTTTTACTGGAAGTAGAGAGCTAGAAGTTCATTCTTTAGTTAATTGAAATAAAGTCATAAGCTACTACATATTACAATGTAGTAGCTTATTTTTATTGTTGGGGATCCATAGTTGAGATTGTAAAAAAGTGGTTTGCAAGCCAAGGAAGACCCAGTGATGGGATGTGCAGTTCATGGATCTTTAAACCTGTACGAATATGAGCATATGTAATGAAAAAGAATCAATCGTGCATCGAAGTCGAAAAATACGGGTAATTATTGTTTCATTTCATTTCGTTGATCTGCCTATGTGTTATTATTCAATCATAGATAAACATACGATTTGGATGACTTGCTAGATTTTGCTTTTGAATGACTAGGAAGCACTTGTAAAGCAAGGTTGAAAAATCGAATAGTTGAATGGAGGAGAAAAATGAATTCAAAAAGAAAACTGAGAGTACCGATCTTTACGATTAATCCTAAATCATACTTATATGGAAAAGAGTCTATTGATTTTGCGATCTTTGCAGATGGATTGGCAGAAAAATATGATGTGGATATTCTGTTTTCAGCTAAGGATATTGATTTAAAGGATATTGCACGTCAGACGAAGCATCTCATTGTTACAGCTCAGCATATGGATGGGATCAAGCCAGGCCGAGGAATGGGCAAGGCACTTCCTGAAGCCTATAAGGAAGCTGGCGTTCAAGCCGTTATGCTGAATCATGTGGAATGTCCAATGACAATCTCTGCATTAGCTGAGGCTATTGATAGAGCAAGCCAACTAGGCATTTTAACCTTTGTTTTAGCAGATCAAGCTGCAGATACGCGGGCAATCGCTGCCTTGCATCCAGATGTTATTTGCTGCGAGCTATCATCGATGATCGGAAAAGGCATTCAACAAGCTGAAACCTATGCCATGGATAACAAAAAGATTGTTCATGCCATTTCACCAGAAACCCTAGTTGTGTCTGGAACCGGCTTGAGAACACCTGAGGACGTTTATCGGACGATACAAGAAGGATCTGATGGATCAGGCGGGACCAGTGGAATAGTCTGTGCAGAAGACATGTATGGTACTTTAGAAGCCATGATCAAGATGTTGAAAAAAGCAAAGGATGAGTTGTATAAATAGGGAGGAACAAAATATGAGAATGTTTACGAAAATTGTCGGATTGGAAACCGATGCGGGTCGCGTTACCTATCTTAATATCACAGATAAAATTAAAGATGTGATCGAAGAATCGGGGATTAAAAATGGCCATGTCATCGTGCAGGTACCGCATACAACTTGCTCTGTAATCTTTGAAGAATATGTTCATGACCGTGATATCACGGGAGATGAGTTCCTGCAAACCGATTTGAATAATGTTTTAAATCGTATTATTCCGAGGGAGTTGACCAATGATTTCAATTACAAGTATCCGGGACCAGAGCACCTAGCTTTTGTAAAAGAATATACGGAGAATGACGTTGATCAAGCCAATCCGCTTAGTGTTGAAGATGCATTTAAAACTCTATTGAACGGAGATGCTCATCTGCGGGGATCCTTGTTCGGATGCAGTGAAACTTTTATTCTTTGTGAGGGTAGCATGGCAATTGGTTTAGTTGGGTCTATTTACTTTATTGACTGGGATCAAAATCGAGCTCGAAATCGAAAGTGTTATGTTCAAGTTGTAGGTGAATAAAGGATAGGGTTTAGTCGTTGAGAATTCTTAACAAATGAACATAAGCGAGTAAGGTCAACTGACCTTACTCGCTTATGTTATATGCTATGAGCAAAAAGGGTGAAGAACTCTCTAAACGATATCGATGCCGGCCTCTTGGAAGGTAAGCATTTCATTATTCATATAGGTAGCTGCTTCAATGATATTAAACATGATGGCCGAGCCGGTGCCTTCGCCCAGCCTCATATTTAAATCAAGCATAGTATCGAAATTAAGAAGATCGGAAGCGGTAGCGGCTCCTTTTTCATTGGAAGAGTGAGAACAAATTAGGAAATCACGTACCTTAGGTTCGAGATGTGTAGCAATGATGGCAGCGGCAGTTGAAATATATCCATCAATAACAACGGGTACTCGATAGGCTGCACCAGCAAGCATGACGCCTGCCATACCGGCAATATCAAATCCACCTACCTTTGAGACTACATCGATTGCATCATTTTTATTTGGAGAGTTAACTTCAATAGACTTTCTGATGACTGCAATCTTGTTTTCTAGCTTGTCGCTTGTTAGATTTGCACCAACACCAGTAATTTCTATTGGATCCAAACCGGAATAGACAGATAAAATTGCAGTACTTGTGGTTGTATTGCCGATACCGATCTCGCCAGTGCCAATTAAATTTCTTCCCTTGTTGATTTCGTCTCGAGCTGTTTCGATCCCGATTTCAATAGCTTTGATGGCATCTTCTCGTGTCATTGCGGGACCCTTGATCATGTTATTGGTACTTTCTTTAATCCTTCGGTTGAGAATTTTATCATAGTTTACTTGACCAATCACACCGACATCTACGGTAACGAGATCAGCACCCGCTTGTTTTGCAAAGGCACCGACACCCGTAATACCTTCTGAAATAAATCCTGTCATCAGATTTGTTACAGCTTGGGGAGCGGCAGCGATTCCTTCTTCACAGACGCCGTTGTCGGACGCCATAACGATAATTACTTTGTTATCTACTTTTGGATAAGGATTTCCCGTTATGCCAGCTAGTTGAACAAGGATATTTTCTACCTTGCCTAAACTACCGATGGGTTTAACGAGATTATTGATTCGATCTTGCGCTTCCGATTTGGCATCTTGTTGAAGGCCATCAATCCTTTGAATTGTTTCTTGCAATAATGACATTTTTGTTCCTCCTTAAATAAATTCAAAATAAAAAAGCCTACACCAATAAATAGCATAGACTTTCCATATCTTTACAGAATCATAACTTCAGGCAGGTCTTCTGACTCTGGTTCATTGTCAAGATTCGCCTTCCCTCGAAAACGAAGTGGCATACTTGTATCTTGACTCACCATTACAGCGGTGGGCACGTTCAGGACTTTCACCTGATTCCCTATTCTCCCCGAAGGGCACCTGAAATATGGTATTCATTTAACTAGAGTATAGCGATCATTCTTTCGATGTTCAAGTCGAATTTGTAGAAACATGAAATTCTTAAGGTGTTGGTCAAAATAGTATCATATGGGTTGTTGTAAGCTGATTTGATCTATTCTCGAGGATGATTACATCATTTCTATGATTTGATTGACGTCCTTGTCACCACGACCTGAAAGGTTGACAATGATCGTTTGATCTTGATTCAAAGTCCCTGCGAGCTTGATCGCATAGGCAATGGCATGGGCACTTTCAATGGCAGGAATGATCCCTTCTGTTTGTGATAAGGTGAAAAAGGCATCAAAGCTTTCTTTATCGGTAATGCCAACATAATCTGCTCTTCCAGTTGATTTGTAGTAACTGTGTTCAGGGCCAACACCTGGATAATCAAGTCCGGCAGCAATGGAATGAACGGGAAGTGGTTGGCCGTTCTCATCCTGCAAAGTATAGCATTTAAAGCCATGAATGATACCGACGCTGCCCTTGCTGATGGAAGCAGCATGATCGGGTGTATCCAGACCCTTGCCAGCAGGTTCTACACCAACAATTTTAACGTCTTTGTCTTCTGCAAAGGGGTGGAAGAGACCAATTGCATTGGATCCGCCGCCTACACAGGCAACCAGATAGTCCGGTAATTTGCCTTCTGCCTCTAGAATCTGAGTTCTTGCTTCTATTCCAATCACGCTTTGAAATTCTCTTACCATAGTTGGATAGGGATGGGGTCCAACAGCAGAACCTAATAGATAGAATGTATCGGATGCATTGATCACGAAATCGTTTAAGGCTGCATCGACTGCATCTTTCAAAGTAGCTGTGCCATCGGTTACTGGAATTACTTTTGCACCAAGAAGTTCCATGCGGAATACATTCAACTTCTGTCTTTCAATATCCGTGGCACCCATGTAGACCGTACAGTCCATTCCAAATAAGGCACAAACGGTTGCTGTCGCAACACCATGCTGACCAGCTCCGGTTTCTGCGATCACTCTTTTTTTACCCATTCTTTTCGCTAAAAGTGCTTGTCCAATGGTGTTGTTGATCTTATGTGCTCCTGTGTGATTTAAATCTTCGCGTTTTAGATAAATTTTCCCGCCACCAATTTTATTCGTTAATTGCTCTGCAAAATAGAGAGGACTTTCCCGTCCAATATACTGTTTCTGATAATAAGACAATTCCTCAAGAAAGTCAGGGTCATTAATAAAATGATAGAAATTATCTTCCACTTCCTGTAGGACTAGCTTTAGTGGTTCGGGTACAAATCTTCCGCCAAATTCTCCAAAAAAACCATTGTTGTTCGTGATCATGAGATTACCTCCTCTGTGTGCCAATGAGTAAAGAAATTGATATGCAAAGGGCGGAAAAAGATAACTTTCATGCAATAAAAAAAGCCCTCTACATGTTTAACATATAGAGGACGCCATTAGCGTGGTGCCACCTCAATTGGTTATCCCAAAGGATAACCCACTCTTTCAGATACGGGAATAACCGATATCCTATCTCTGTAACGGGAGATGCCCGTGTTGCCTACTCGAAATCTTTCAGCGCCCTCTCATAAGCCCATTCAGCATGCCTTAAAATGTCGGATTCCCACCATTGCCGACTCTCTACAATTTTTCGGTATACCTACTCTTCTTACTCAACGATTTATAATTATCTTGTTGTGATGATTTTACTCAGTTTTGTAGCTTTTGTCAATATGTTTTTTGAATTTTATGAAATCGGTCCAAGCATTTATGATGATTGAGTCCATCCATGACTAAGATTGAATCAGGAATTTGTGTGAGAAATTGTGATTCTTCCTTCACGTATAGAATAGAAAACAAAAAAGTCAAGACTTAAGAAAAAAAAGTCATCGTGATATGCTTAGACTATAGTGAAATCAAGGAGGTTATTATGAAAATTGAATTTATTAATCACCCGTATGTTTTTACGGATGCAGGTACAAGACATGAGATCAAAGAAATTCATGGAATACCGCGAGTTGGTGCTGTTTTGGATGCAGATTTAAATGTATTAGGAAGCTCAATGGATACAGATTGTGTGAGCGGCGTATGCCCGATCAAGTAAGAAATCCCGGTTGGGATTTTTTTTTATCACATCACTTTTAATGTATCATTAATTGTGAATTAAACGATAACGATTTCGATAGATTTGTTGGGAATGGGGAATAAATAGGGTAGGGTCGACATTAGTAAAACATATACGCAAAGATGGATGGGACCTTATGGCCTGATTAAAAAAAGGAAGTAGGAGAAAAAATGAAAAATGATCATCTTTATATTTTATGGACCAATGACAACCCGATCACGGCGGAACATATGGTGATCATGTATGCCGAAAATGCGATTTTACGAGAGTGGTGGAAAAAAGTGACCATTATTATCTGGGGCGCTACTTCGAAATTGGTTGCTGAAAATACAGAAATTCAGGCGAGTATAGCGCGGGCAAAAGTGTCTGGTGTAGAATTCAGTGGATGTATTGCTTGTGCACGGAATCTTGGAACCGTAGAGAGACTTGAAGCTTTAGACATTGAATTGATTCCCTGGGGGATGCCATTGACCGAGTTGATCAAAGAGGATGCGCGGATCATTACTGTGTAAAAGTGCGATATTCAAATATCGTCAAACCTTGGTTAATCATGCTAGCAAGCGAAACAGCCATTTAGATGGCTGTTTTTTTCTTATGAATTCATTGGGAACGATTCAAGAAAGGACGTGTGCATGAACGACTCCTTGTCAAGCCGACAGCGGTAATAATACAAACTTCGGTGATGCCAAATCATTTAGTTGATCGCGATATTGAAACGGCGTCATCTCATTGAGCCGTTTCTGATAACGCTTGTGCATGTAGAATGATTTGACAGGTTATGGAGTCATCACTAGAATGGAATAAAGATAGTTGGCGATTACGTGCAAGGTGAGGGAGAATAATATGAGGGAAACAGCATTATATCTACCGGTTAAAGAATTGTTTGAATCACTTGGATATGACGTGCAATCAGAGGTTCAGGATATTGATGTTCTTGCTACAAATGCCGACGCGATGATCATTATTGAACTCAAGAAAGAACTGAATTTGAAGCTGATCGTTCAAGGAGCTCAGCGACAAAAAATAAGTGAAATTGTTTATGTGGCAATTAAAGCCCCGACCTATAAAGTGCGTATGTCAAATACGTTTACAGAAAAGGTGTATTTATTAAAACGTCTGGGTATTGGCTTGATTCTTGTTCATTTTAAAGAGAGTGGTGATGTTGCTATGATCGAACAGGACCCCTCAGTATTTGATTTGAAGCAATCCCAACGGCTTAACAAAAAAACGAGACAGCGAGCCCTAAAAGAAAAGTCGATGCGCAGCGGTGACTATAATATGGGTGGACAAAGAGGGAAAAAAATTACAGCATATAGAGAAAACACCTTGTTGATTGCTGGCTTATTGGCAAAAAATGGTGTGATGAAAGTCTCGGATCTTCGAGTTTTGGCTGGAGAAAAAACGGGTTCAATTCTTCAGAAGGATTACTATGGATATTTTCAACGTGTAAAAAAGGGATATTATGATTTAAGTGAAGGGGGCAAAGAAGCTGTTGGGACGTATGGGTATATTATTGATAAACTCTTATAAATAAACCCAAAGATTTCTATGTAAGAATGTGGGAACGTGGTATAATTAAAAAACGTACAAGTTTTCTGAAAATATATGAAAAAGAAGGGGCATTCAGTGATATTACTTGATGTTTTGCGGCAAGAAAAGAAATATCGAATTTCATTGTTGGCTTACCAGCAGTTAGATTTTAGATTACAAGCAATTATGCAAGCCGATCAGAACAATAACGGACAAGGTTATCTTGTCCGTTCTTTATATTTTGATACAGTTCGAGATCAGGATTACGCAGAAAAATTGGATGGTTTGCATGAACGAAAGAAAATTCGTCTGCGAATTTATGATCCAGAAACAAAAACTGTAAAATTGGAAATGAAAGAAAAGATTGGAGAAAATCAAAGGAAAAGAAGTTTGCTGGTTACCAAGCAAGAAGCACAAGCCTTTATTCAAGGCGATTTCAAGGCTTTGTTGCAATACAAGAATCCTTTTGCACTGGAGCTTTACGGGATTCTAAGTTTTGGATGCTATCGGCCGAAATGTATCATTGAGTATCGTCGAAAGGCTTATATTTCAGCAACCAACCAGACACGATTAACCTTTGACTATGAACTGCAAGCAACCGAGGCGAATTTAGATCTTTTTTCAGAGCAACTTCAAACCCGTCCAATCGCACCTATGGATAGTGTGGTGTTTGAAGTGAAATATGATCATTTTTTATTGACGTATATTCGAGATCTAATTCGCTCTTGCAATAAAACGGAAAGCGCAATGAGTAAGTATTGCATGGGTAGAATGATCAATTTGACATAGGGGGAGACAGATGAAAGAGTATTTTTACGATTTTTTAGTAACACAGGGAGTTGGATTGTCGCAACGTACAATTCTAATAAATTTTGCTTTGGCTATTGTAATTGGTATGGTGATCTATTTTGCTTATCAATTTTCACATACAGGGGCTGTTTATAGTGCGAGATTTAATCTCTCCTTGGTGATGTTGACTGTAATTACCACCTTGGTGATGACCGTGATTGGGAGCAATATTGCACTCTCCTTAGGAATGGTGGGCGCCTTGTCAATTGTACGCTTTCGAACAGCGATTAAAGATCCACGTGATACGGCATTTATATTTTGGAGCATTGCTACTGGGATTTGTTGTGGCGTTTCGGAATATTTTGTGGCAGGCGTAGGATCGGCAATCCTCTTTATTCTTTTATTGATTTTTGGGCGAATTCAGACCAATGATCGATATCTATTAATTGTGAGAGGTGATCGTGAAAAAGAGGAGAAAATTGAAGCGTTAATAGAGGCATATTATCGCAGCAAAGCCAAGGCGCGAGTGAAAAATACAAATATAGAGAGTGTGGAATTTATTTATGAGATTTCTCGTCGTCTGTTGGAACAATCACAAAAAGCAGGAGGATCCATTACGAACAAATTATATGAGTTAGAAGGAATTCAGTACGTGAACTTGGTCTGTCAAAATGACGAAGTAAATGGATAGAGGGTAACGATGATATCAAAGAAAAAGTTGAGTGTTCTTCTTATTCTTATCCTTCTATCCGTGACAGTATGGGCAGGTAAGAGTACGGAAAGTATAGAAGCTGCACGCTTTCACCAACATCAAGAATTGAAGCAAGCAGATGCATTGCCTAAAGTAATTTTACACTTGTCCACCCCCATGAGTTTTGAATATGGGGCGCCTTTAGAGACCTTTGATGTTAAAATTGAAATTCAAAAGGATCCGACACAGTCGGTCCATGAAAAAACATGGATGTCAAACGGGAAAATCAGATATCGTGGGAATTCATCCTTGTACTACGACAAAAAGCAATATCAAATTCATCTGATTAATGAAGCGGGGGAAGAAGAAAAACGTTCGGTTCTAGGTATGTCAGCTGATGAAGAATGGGTGTTAAACGGATCCATGATCGATCAATCATTTATTCGTAATTATTTGGGATTTAACATTGCTGGGGAGATTATGGACTATGCGCCAAATGTGCGATTTTGCGAGGTGGAGCTTCACATCGACGGCGAAGTTATCCCTCAAGGTCTTTACCTGTTTGTTGAAAATGTAAAACGAGGCGAGGATCGTGTAGACATTAAAAAGTACGACCCTGCATTGCCGTCAAGTGCATATGTAATACGACGAGACCGATATCATCCAGATGAAAATATTATCTCTACATATGCTGACGAGATAGGTGCGAGTCGAGAATTCATTGGTGTAAAATATCCCGGACCATCGACGATTAACAAGGAGACCTTAGATTTTATTCAAGAGGATGTGTCGAAGATTGAACAAGTCTTATATGCAAGCGATCAAAAAATATTTGAGACATATCCTGACTATATAGACGTAGATTCCTTTGTGGATTATTTTATTATTAATGAGTTTCTTGCTAATTATGATGCTGGTATTTACTCCACTTATGCTTATAAAGATTTGGGTGGAAAACTAAGTATGGGTCCAGTATGGGACTTTGATCAAGAACTTGGCAATGATCCTGTTCATGAATTTCGAGTTGATCAGTTTGTTTTGCCGTCCTACCCATGGTTTAATGCCTTGGTAAAAGATCGTGAATTCATTGATCGTGTTGTGGAACGATATCATGAATTGCGGCAAGGCGTTTTGAGTGAAACCTACTTGCTCTCTTATATCGATGATACGATCGTTTTTCTGGGAGATTCTATTGAAAGGGATCGTGATATTTGGATTGCTGATGAGACGTTAGAGAAAATGAAGGATTATGGAACGGAAATTGAGAAAATGAAATCTCTAATCCATGAGAAAGGGGATTGGATGGATCTTCATATTGACGATCTATATCAATACACCCGTCCGCCAGTCGTAAGCAATGCACCTAGAAATCTGGCAGCGATCTTGTTTGTACTATCATTTATTCTTGCAGTATTGCTTGCAAGGAGGGAATAGAGAGGGGAAAAATGGAGAAGATGCGATTGCGACGAAAGATTTTATTGTTACTCACTTTGATTAGCTCAGTGATCTATATTGGATGGAGGATAATCTATACCATACCAACAAGTTATGGCTGGCTGTCACTATTAGCTGGAGTGGCTTTAATTGTTGCGGAAACGATTAGTGTGATTGAAGCCTTTGAACATTATCGGAATATGAGCAGTGCGGTGATCCCAGAAAAACCGGAAATTCCGTTGGAATGGTTTCCTGAAATCGATGTACTGATTGCGACACATAATGAGCCGGTAGAATTGTTGTATAAAACAATCAATGGATGTAATCATATGGACTACCCAGATTCAAAGAAGGTCCATATTCATCTTTGTGATGATATGGACCGGCCCGAAATGCGGGATCTGGCTGACGAAATGGGTATTGGTTATTTTGGTTTGTCGGAGAATGATGAAGCGAAGGCGGGAAATTTAAACAATGCTCTAGAAAAAACGCATGCTCCCTTGGTTGTTACCTTTGATGCAGATATGATTCCAACCCATAAATTTCTTCTTGAAACCGTTCCGTACTTCTTTTTGCCAAGGATGGAAAAAAATAAGGATGGCCTTTGGGTCGAACGTGAGAACGTGGATGAAGAAGATAAAATTGGTTTTATCCAAACCCCTCAAAGCTTTTATAATGCCGACCTTTTTCAGTACAATCTTCATTCAGAAGATCGAATTCCCAATGAGCAGGACTATTTTTTCCGTGAAGTCAATGTTGGGCGAAATCGAACAAATTCTGCTATTTATGCGGGCTCTAACACGGTCATTTCTCGACAAGCATTGGAGGAAGTGGGTGGCATTACAGTTGGTACAATCACAGAGGACTTTGCAACCGGTATCGAAATTCAAAGCAAAGGATACCGATGCTATGCCATCGATCAAGCGCTTGCCCATGGATTGGCACCCACAACTGTCTTGAGTTTAATCAAACAGCGGGAACGTTGGGGCAGAGGCTGTGTTCAAACCATTCGACGAAAAGAGTTTATATTCAACAAAGATTTGAATTGGAGAACAAAACTGAGTTACTATGCGAGCTTTATGTATTGGTGGACATTTATGCGCCGATTTATTTACATCATCTCTCCCATTCTATTTACTGTATTTCATATTCATGTCGTGGAATGCAGTTTGTGGGAGTTAATCATTATTTGGTTGCCATCCTATTTGCTGTACAATCGCACTCTTAGAGTCATTTCAGGGAATATACGAAACCAGCGATGGAGTAATGTTGTCGATACGATTATTTTTCCTTATTTGGTCTTTCCAATTTTTCTGGAAACCATCGGAGTGAAACTCAGCAAATTTGCGGTGACAAAAAAAGATCGCTCTACCATTAATTCGGAGTCAAACTTACGATATGCTGCTCCGCACATGATTCTAATTGTATTTTCACTGATCGGGCTCTATGTTAGTGTTAGAGATGCTGTCATTTTTCATTCATTTGGAAATATCATTGTGATCTATTGGCTTTGTGTTAACCTTTACAATCTGACTATGGCGGTCTTATTTATGTTAGGGCGCACCAATTATCGCCAATACGAACGGTTTGATGCTGAGGTGGATGTAAGGATCATTCTGCCTGAAGAAACCATAGTGACTCGGACCTGCGATATCTCTGAATTTGGATTGGCACTCATGATGGATCAATCGCAGTTAATTCCTGTGGATGAGACCTGTACTTTACGAATTCATAACGAGCGATATGAAGCCGAAGTGGATGCTAAACTTGTTCATGTCATACAAGTGGAGAATCAAGTTAAATATTGTTTTGAAATCGTATCATGCACACCGGCAGACAAGCGGAAGTATTATCAAATCGTTTATGATCGTGGTCACTCATATCCAAATTATTTGAGTCCAAGTGTCACTGTATTGGATGATCTAAGGGTGAATTTACAAGGACGAGCATTTGTACCTATGCAGTCGAATCGAAAACGTCCTCGTATTCTTTTGAATCAATCGATTCTTACAAGTGATGGCGAAAAGGCGATCTTAAGGGATTTCAACTATAAATATGCTTTAGTTGAAATTGAAGGAGGACACCGAGATAAACTGAGCCTTGAGTTAGAAAGCGGCCAGTTTATGGAACTGATTTACGATGAGCGTATTTCAGTCTTCAAAGGACCGAATGAAGGCGTGTATCATGTAGAGAATGCGGAAGTCTTGGTTTCAAGCCAACGATTCCAAAAGTTGATGGAATCTTGGATTCAGGAGAAGCAGAAAATAAATCATGATCTGAGTGAATTACACGAAGCGACGGATCTTGACGGCTAAGGAAGGGAAAGAGCATGAAAAGAATGGACTTGATTCTTATGCTTGCAATGTTACTTCTTGTAAGCTTTGGACTTGGGCTGGCAATCAATAATCAAAGTAAAGATATCAATGAACTTTCTTCAAGCATTGGTCAATTGTCTGAGACTGTTGCAAGGAATAAGAATATGGAAGATTTGACTCAAACTGTAAATGATTTGAGCGATGAGATTCTTAAAACTGATGCAAATTACAATGGGGTGAAGGTACATGGAAATTTATTTGTTAATGGAGCGAGCCTTTTTGACCAGCAGGGTGATCGGGTACAGTTGCAAGGGTTTAGTTCTCATGGCTTAATGTGGTATCCAGAATATATCAATTACGCAGCTATGGAAACGATTCGAAACTATGGTGCCAACGTCATGCGGATTGCAGTTTATACAGAAACCAACAGCGGATATATAGACAACGGCAAAGAGGTGCTTGGCATCTTGTATCAATCGATGGAAAATGTGCTTGCAGCAGATCTATATGCCATAGTTGATTGGCATATATTGGAAGATGAAAGCCCGCTAATCCATCAGGAACAAGCGATTGAATTTTTTGATCGAGTATCAAGGCAATATGCAAATCATCCGGGCGTGATATATGAAATTTGTAATGAACCCAATGGAGATACAAGCTGGGCCGATATTAAGGCATATGCAGAAACTGTGATTCCTGTGATTCGCAAGAATTCGCCTTCAGCCTTGATTTTGGTAGGTACACCCAATTATTCGACGGATATAGAAAGTGTATATGAAGATCCGTTGATGTATGAGGGTGTTATGTATAGCTATCATCAGTATATTGATGAGAACAGCAGTTCAAGTCGTTCGACAATTGAGAAAGCACAAGAATTCAAACTACCTCTCTTTGTCTCTGAGTGGGGTGTGAACAACCGCAATGAAGATCTAGAGATCTCATTGATTCGTGCAGAGGAGTTTTTAATGCTTCTAGACGAGTACTCGATTAGCTGGGTCAATTGGTCTCTAAGCAATAAGTCTGAAATTTCAGCGGCTATACGAAGTGAAGTACATTCACTTAGTGGATGGACCTTGGATGAGTTGAGTCACTCCGGTCGATTGACTTTTCAACATTTAAATCAATAGGGATAAAGAAGGAAGCTCGATATGGGCTTTCTTTTTTTGAGTTGAAAGAGCACATTTGTGGAGGAGGGAATATAGTGTGATAAGTATGATAAGGCTTGTAAACAGAATCTTGGTAGAGAAATATTCAAAAAAAGGTTTCGAATGATTTGGGTATACATAAATTAGGAAGTAAAGGGTCTAACTAGAACATCGTTAATAAGGAGACTGAAGTCTTGGCGTTGAAAAATGAAAAGAGGAGATTAAATGAAAGCCGTATGGAAAGGGACACTTTTAGCAGAGAGCAATCAAACCATTGTGATAGAAGGAAATCACTATTTCCCGCCTGAGTCAGTGAATAGAAAGTTTCTGGAGGATAGCGATCATCGATCTCGTTGCCCGTGGAAGGGACTGTCTCATTACTATCATATTGTTGTTGATGGAGAAATAAATGAAAATGCCGCATGGTACTATCCAGAGCCCTTAGAGGCGGCAAATGAGATTGAAAACTATGTTGCTTTTTGGAAAGGTGTTGAAATTACAGAAGATAAGTAAAGATCGTACCTGGTATGAAACTATCAATGGATCAAGAGGAGGAACCGATGGGTTTCTCTTTTTGTGTATATTGCACAAAGATTTGGTGTTTTGAGGCAAATCAGATAGAATAAAATCAATCGACAAATTAGGAGGTGGAAGATGAATTTGCCTGTAAAGATCAGAGTCAAGCAAGTGAAAAAAGAGATGCTTTTTGAAGCATATAAGCATAAAGAAGTTTTGACATATTGCCAAAGATGCAACAATTATGGAAAGAATTATAGCTGTCCGGATTTTTTCTTTGACACGGTTGCGTATTTGGAACCCTATAAGTACGCGACTATTATTCTAACGGAAGTGGATACACAACAAATTCAAATGCAATGGCATCAACTGGATCCCAATCAATTAGATTCACGAGTTCGCAGCAACTATTTAATGGAGGAGCCGGATCAGAAGCTTGATATGAAAAGCATTGTGTCCATGTATGCTTTTGAAAACATAAAAAATCAGATGGCGGATCAATTGCTAGCGCTTGAAACGAAAATCGATGATTCGGTGGGGTTGCCACCTGGATCTTGTACAAAATGTGCCACTTGTAGGAAATCACTTGGTGAGCCTTGCAGATTCCCAGAAACCCTAAGATATTCTCTTGAAGCCCTGGGGTTTTTGGTATCGGGAATCTATAAGCAATTATTTGATTTGGAACTTGCTTGGTCGAAAGATGAGCTGCCAACATCGTTCTGTTCTTGTAGTGCTTTGATGACGAAAGAAAAATGTGATGAAATTATAATTTTGGAGAGCTTAGAAGGCATGGTGTTGAGGATTAATGAAGTTGGGGTCTAAGATGTCTGATTCTGCATTCTTTTCATAGGGATTGCTTGTTTTAGAAGAACAAGATATTTTTTTAAATCAAAGATCTAGCATAAATGATTGAGTTTTAAAATGGGGAGGGTGAAATCGATGAAAGATATTATAGACGAAATGAATAAGTCTGAAAATGAACAAGAACAATTTGAAGGAGTTTTAATACGTGAACAGCTGGTTCCAGGAGATCTGGGTTATCTGGCATATCTGCATGCAAAGATTTACTTTGCAGAGTGTGGGTACGATTTGGAATTTGAAGGGTATGTATGTAAAACCTTTTATGAATTTACCCAGCGCTATTCTCCAGAAGGGGATCGTTTCTTTATTGCTGAAAAAGATGGAATGATCATCGGAAATATTGCGATTCTGTACCATAGTGAAAATGAAGCGCAGTTGCGATGGTTTCTTATCCTTCCAGAATATAGAGGGATGGGATTGGGTAGAGAACTGTTTGAAAGGTCGATGGAATATTGTCGAAAAAAGGGTTATAAAAAAGTATGGCTCCTGACAACGGATGACCAGGAAAAAGCAACGGCTATGTATGTGAGACAAGGATTTAAACGGGTTT
The DNA here is from genome assembly GCA_036323355.1 of Gottschalkiaceae bacterium SANA. GTDB lineage: Bacteria > Bacillota > Clostridia > Tissierellales > GPF-1 > GPF-1. The sequence continues at coordinate 1,579,534 of AP028876.1, forward strand.
CAGAGGAGCCGATCAGCATGTGGGGCCGTCAGTTAATTGAACGGAAATATGAGCTTGGCATAGATTAATAAGGATTATCGATCAGATAAGCCAAGTTCGTTTGTTACAAGGAAGGAGTAGGAACATGAAGGTCGTTGCGATTATAGGTGGCTTGGCATTTATGCCAATTGTCACCTTGTATATCTTTCTGGTATTGGGATTTCCATATGGTGAGTTTGCTATGGGCGGGAAATATAAGGTTGTTCCAAGGGAAAAACGAATAATTTTTGTGGTTTCACTTGTCATACAGTTAGCAGCAATTGTCATCATTCTTCAAATGGTGGGGATCTTGCCTTTGATCTTTTCCTTTCCTGCAACACAAAGAGTTTGTTATCTATTTGCAGGATACTTTACTTTGAATATTCTCGCCAATGTATTATCAAAAAGCAAAAAAGAGAGAATTGTGATGACACCCCTATCACTTGTGATTGCAGTTTGCTTTTGGTTAATTGCCATTGGAAATTAATGGATGACCTTCATGGGTAATTAGTGCGAATCAGTTTCAAAAAGTGTGATAAGATGAGGAATAGTGATGATGTAAAGGGGACAATTCATGATATCTCAAGACTTAAAGATAAATCCATCCATCCTTAAAGCAGTAGACGAGCAAAATTATAAAAAAGCAACGCCCATCCAAGAAAAGGCAATACCGATTGTACTTAGCGGCAAGGATTTGCTTGCTTGTGCACAAACGGGAACAGGAAAAACGGCTGCCTTTGCGCTTCCGATCCTGCATATGCTTTCGAAAGAGTGGGGAAAAGGAGAAGATTTTCATCCGATTCGAGCATTAGTTTTAGCACCGACGCGGGAATTGGCACTTCAAATTGGTGATAGTTTTAAAAGCTATGGTCAATATTTAAAAATGCAAACTGCTGTTGTTTATGGGGGAGTCCCAATCAATCGCAATATCAAGGCATTGAAAAGAGAGCCAAGCATATTGGTTGCGACGCCAGGGCGACTTTTGGACTTGATCGATGAAGGCATGGTTGACTTGGACCGTGTTGAATTTCTTGTACTGGATGAGGCGGATCGCATGCTAGATCTAGGTATGATTCAAGATGTAAAAGCAATTCTATCGAGTTTACCAGCAGAGAGACAGAATTTATTGTTTTCTGCTACGTTGCCGGACGAAATTTCGAAACTTTCTACTTCTATTTTGAAGAATCCTGCTAGAGTGGAAGTAAAAGGCAAGCCTGTAAAAAAAGCTGGGATCAAGCAAAAACTTTATTACGTTGATGAACCAGATAAAATTTCTTTGTTGCTGTATTTACTAAAAGACCAATCCTTTGATTCGGTTTTGGTTTTTGTACGGACAAAGAAGAAGGCCGACCAAGTACTAAAAGCCATTCAAGTAGCCAATATAAGTGTTGGTGTGATCCATGGCGATAAAAATCAAACGGATAGAGTCCAAGCTTTGTCGCTTTTTAAGAAGAAAGAAATACGAGTATTGGTTGCAACAGATGTTGCGGCACGGGGAATTGATATCGATCGATTGTCTCATGTAGTGAATCTGAATATTCCAGCTGTTTCGGAAACCTATATTCATAGAATTGGTCGAACCGGAAGAGCCGGAATGAGCGGTATTGCCATATCTTTTTGCAACAATCAAGAAATCCCTCGATTGAAAGCGATTGAAAAACTTCAAGGCATTGAGCTTGCATGCGTTGAAGAACATCCATACGTGCTTTATAATATTGCAATTAAGCAGAGCCGGGAAAAATATCGAGAGAAGCCGATGTCGAAAGACAAACCGAAAAAGAGAAATGAAAAACCTGGCGAAAGAAAGAGAAGCGAAAAGTCCAACGATAGAAAGAAAAACGAAAAAGCTAACGGGAAGAAAAGAAATGAGAAATCGAGTAATCAAAAAAAGAAGTTTGGAAATTCCAAGTCCGAAAATCAACAGGCTAATAGATCCAAGAACAGGCCGAAAGGTAAAAGGAACAAGTAATGCTTGTAAGGAAGGGAAGACAAGAGAATGGGATCGCTAAATCAACAAATTCAGGTTTATAAAAAACAATTGGATCAGGGCGATATTCGAAAAGCTTACCAAGGAATCATCGGCTACATGATGAAATTGCGCAATTATTTTGCACGGAAATATCCAGAGTATCGACTTGCAGGAAGTATTTATCAAGGGTATATGGATATGACCTTTTTCTCCCTTACGAATGAGTATTTACGAGAAAAAAAATTAAAAATTGCTATTGTTTTTCTTCATGAGTCCTTGCAGTTTGAAGTATGGTTGTCAGCAAATAACAAAATAATTCAAAAAAAATATTGGAATATATTTCAGTCTAAGGACTGGACTTACTATTCCATATCATCAATGGAAAAGGGTGTTGATTCCATTCTTTCCTACGTCCTAACTGCTAATCCTGATTTCGATGATTTGGATAGCTTGACTGAAGAAATCGAAAGTGGTACTTTTCAATTTATTGAGGATGTGCAAAACTTTCTCGAAATCAATAAATTTGATTGAAATCATGTGAAATTGTGGTACAATAAAAAAACGAAGAAAAAGAATTTATCAAGATTTTTGGCGACCTGTATGAAAACTATGAGTCGTATAACATTCATTGAAAGTATAGGAGAAGGAAGACGTGGCGAATAAAAAATTGGAATTAATGAAAAAGTTGATTGAAGATAAAAAGAAAATTAGCGCGCAACAAGGATACAAAACAAGTCAGGTGGAAGCACAAGAAGCCGTAAGCACTCGAAAGGCATTTCGAAATCAGAAATCAGGCGGACTGTTTGACCGATAAAATAGGAACTAGATTGAAACTCCAGTGGTGTAAATACCATTGGAGTTTTTTGTATTCTCCTAGTAAATAGAAGGCAATCGTATTTAGGCTTGTGATAAGATAAAGAGAGTATTCTGAATAAGAATCAGTGGATTTAAGGGGATCGAGCCTGTAACAAGAATATAGATAAATGTTATGGAATATAGTCGAAGAACTTGGAGAAATGAATAGGAAAGAAAGGGAGGAAAAGATGGGAAATCAGATCGTGACTCTTGTTTCTGGAATTGTTTTGGGGATTGGATTGATCTTGGTCCTTCTTCCAAAAATCTTAAGAAAGATTGGTTTGCATCCTCACTACGAAGGGGAAAGCTATAACTTGGAGGGAAAGAGAGCCTTACTGATTACGACTAGTCACGATAGCCTTGGGGATCAAGGAAAAAAAACTGGCGTATACGCATCAGAAATGACGGTACCATACTATCAATTTTTAGATGCGAAAATGACGGTTGATTTGGCAAGTATTCGGGGGGGAAAAATTCCAATCGAGTCGGCCAGTCTTAAATACCCTCTTGCAACCCCTCAAGATCGAAGATTTTTACAGGATGTTATCTTTAAGGGAAAAGTTGAGAACTCGATGTCAGTCGATGATGTGGATGTTTCTAACTATGATCTGATTTTTCTGGCTGGGGGTTGGGGTGCGGCATATGATCTTGGAACAAGCCAAGTGTTAGGTGAAAAACTGACCCAAGCCAATGCGACTAACAAAGTTTTAGGTTCTGTTTGTCATGGCGCACTTGGGTTTGTTCAGGCAAAAGAAGTGAATGGTCAACCTCTGGTAAAAGGGAAAAAGATGACGGCGGTTACTGACAAGCAAGTACATGAGCTTAAAATTACGATTACACCCATGCATCCAGAAACGGAGCTTAGAAAGCTTGGTGCGAACTTCAAAAGCAATACGGCATTTAAAGATGTCTTTGCTAACTTAGTTCTTGTGGATGGAAATATCGTGACAGGTCAAAATCAAAATGCAGGTGCGGAAACCGCTCAAACCATGATGCGGTTATTAATAGATGGGATCAAGAAGGGAGATGAAAAATGAAAGTAGTTACTACAGATAATGCATTAAAACCTTCGGGTCATTACTCGCAGGCAATTATTCACAATGATTTGGTTTACATATCGGGACAATTGGCGATCGATTCAAGTACGGGTGAAAAACGATTTGGATCCATCGAAGAGGAAACTGCAGTGGTTCTACAAAATCTAGACTTGGTCTTACAGGAAGCGGGAAGCAATAAAGATCAGGTGTTGAAAACGACAGTATATATTTCTGATATTGCTTTATGGGGGCGCGTCAACCAAGTTTACGGAGAGTTTTTTGCCAATCATAAGCCTGCGAGAGCAATTGTTCCGACAAGAGACTTACATTTTGGTTTTAAAGTTGAGATTGAAGCGATTGCTGCAATTGTAAAACCAGAGAAGTAGGCTTGAGGTCAGTTTTAATTCATTCGCAGAACGTTAACAGTAAGAGGAAAAACAAAGGAGAGAGGCGATGGCGATTTCGTATAGATGTCATGAATGTGGGGAAAAGTATACCCTTGATACACGTGCTTTTCGATGTGAGTGTGGCGGTTTGTTTGATTTAGAGAAAGCTGAGCTGAAATTTACAAGTGGACAAATTGCCCAGGATGAATGGAGCTTATTTCGATATATACACGCATTACCCTTTGAAAGTAGCCGGTCGGTTTGGAAAGAGTTATCTATGGGAGAGGGAATGACCCCCATTCTCACGCTTGATCCAGAAATGCCGAATGTTATGGTGAAATTGGATTATGCTATGCCGACTCTATCCTTTAAAGATCGGGGGGCTGTCGTTTTGATAGCCAAAGCAAAAGAATTAGGGATTAAAAAAGTTATTCAAGATAGTAGTGGTAATGCTGGAACTTCCATTGCAGCCTATGCAAGCCGAGCTGGGATGGAGTGCGATATTTTTGTGCCAGAGGCGACCTCTACGAAAAAGATCAAACAGATTTCTGCTCATGGAGCAAAAGTGCATATTGTGAATGGGACGAGGGAAGATACTGCAGCAGCAGCTTTGCATGCCGTAGAGAAGGGGCATGCATTTTATGCCAGTCATGTATATAACCCCTTTTTCTACGAGGGGACTAAAACTTTTGCCTATGAAATCTATGAGCAGCTAAAGGGAGTAGTCCCTGATTCAATCTTTGTTCCTTTAGGCAATGGTACCTTGGTTTTGGGGTGCTATTATGGATTTCTGGAATTGCTTCAGTTGAAGCTAATTAAGAAAATGCCAAGAATCATTGCTGTTCAGGCTGAAGGGTGTGCACCAATTTACCAAGCTTTTATTCGGGGTGATCAATCGATCAAAGAGGTCGTAAATACCGGTACATTGGCGGAAGGCATAGCAATTGCTAATCCTTTACGAGGGAAGCAAGTCTTGGAAGCCATTCAAGAAACAGCTGGCAAGATTATTATTGCACCTGAAGACCAAATTCTTGATGCGAAAAAAGTACTCGCCGAGAGAGGTTTTTTTGTTGAAACGACCACGGCAGCAACCTTTGCAGGATTCTACGACATCTATGAAAAGGAAAATTATGATTCGCTTGGAAGTGTGTTGATCCCATTATGCGGTGCAGGATTAAAGAGTGCGGAATAAGGAAAACAGAAACGTACTGATTTGAAAATAGACGAGTGAAAGAGCAGGTGAGAGATGAAAAACACCATAGAGAAAGATGCCATGATCACACGAAAGTCGATTCGAACATTCACTGGTGAAAAACTATCGGTAAGTGACAAAAATTTGATATTGGATTATATCAATCATGTTGAAAACCGATTCAGCTTTCATGAGAATCAAATTCGAATTCAATTAATCGAAGTTGATGAAAGAAGATCTGACAAGATCGGCACCTATGGAATTATTAAAAATGCACCGGCTTTTCTTGTTGTAAGTTGTAAAAATGATCGAGACAGTTTGTTCGATTGCGGATATGTGGTGGAACGAATGGCCTTGTATCTGGCGCAAAATGGCTTGGGGACATGCTGGCTTGGCGGCACATTTCATCGAGCCAAACTAGTTGAAAAAGTTTCGCTTTTAGCGGATGAAATCATTCCTGTTATTCTACCGGTGGGCTATGGCGATAAGAAGCGGTCTTTGAGTGATAAAATGATACGAAGTCTTGCAAAAGGTGATTCACGTTTGCCGTTTGACAAGCTATTTTTCTACGAAAACTTTATGCAGAAGATTCTTGATTCTGATCTGAGAGGAGAGTTGCAACTGGTGAGACTCGCTCCGAGTGCTTCTAACAAGCAGCCGTGGAGAATTCTGATGGATGAAAATGGTCATGCGCATTTTTATTTGAAACGAACATCAAAATATGCTGCGTCATTAAGCTATGATATTCAATGGCTTGATATGGGAATATCTGCGGCACATTATGAAATAGCATGTGGGGGCTGTGAGTTTCTTGTGGATGATGCCAAGTTGATACACGGGTATCTCGATTTGGAATATGTGATTACTGCAAAACGAAGAGTATAGTTGTGTAAGATATACACGGAAGCCGCTTGTTCTCCTGAGTCTGGGAGAAGAGGGGGGCTTTTTTATTGAAGGCTTGAAAATCATTCTGTGCATAATAAATTGTCATGGAAATTGATGTATTGTGAAGAATTTTATTTTTATCGAAGATCTGCTTAATATATATTGATAAAGAAGCAAGAATGATATAGACTGTAAATTAATAACAGTCTAAGTTTTTGGGAAAGATTAATTGCATAGCAAGGATTCCGAGTCTATCGCTCTACGGGAAACTATGAGCGATAAACCTATGGGTAAACGAAGAAATTTGCTTGCCTCCCGTGTTTGGAAAGGAAGAAGTACCCGCTTTATTTGGCGTTCTTTCTTATGGGGAGAACGTTTTTTTGTTGAAAGAATTAACTAAAATGGAGGGAGAAATGAAACGATCAAAGCAAATCCTATGGATCTGTATGAGTTTATTAATCATATTCTCTTTGCGCGGTTGGGCACTTCATAATCAAGCAACTCCTCTCGCAAAACGATTCTCTTCTCAAGTGGAAACTTTTGAAGCCAAGTATGGAAAGGGTGAGAAAAACACAGGGAATGAGCAAGTCTTACTTAGCTATCGAATGGATGAGGACAAAA